>JAWOBX010000072.1:0-12295 GCA_046484125.1 Dehalococcoidia bacterium
CGGTCAGTTCTTTATGCTTGCGGGGGTCGAAGTGTTTGAGGTCTATTTGCAGCAGGTCAACGTGTTTGAGAATAGTTTCAAATTGTTCCCAGGAAGCATGTCCGCTGGTTTCGATGGCGGTGTGCAGATATTCTGCTTCGGCTGCCTCGAGGAGCGCTTTTGCGAATTTGTATTGCGACAGCGGTTCGCCACCTCCGAGGGTGAGTCCGCCACCGGACCGCCGGTAAAACGGCCGGTCCTTTTCCACTTCGGCTATAACCTCCTCCACGCTCATCTCGTGTCCCACTACTTTCAGCGCATCCCTCGGACATACCCGGGCGCACTTTCCGCACGCATCGCAAGATTCCCTGTCGATGGCGGGTTTGTTCTGAGGATTCAGTTGAATCGCGTCAAGGGGGCAAGCCTGCACGCAAGGGGCGCCGCACATTTCGGCTCCGGGGCAGCGGGCGTCGATGAATCCGAGTTCGGGTACGGCTTTTTGAGATTCGGGATTGGAACACCAAAGGCATTTCAACGGACAGCCTTTGAAGAAAACAAGAGTCCTGATCCCTGACCCGTCATGCAGGGAATACCGCTGGATGTTAAAAATACGGCCAGTTAATGCCTCTGTCATGATTCGTTTTTCAATACTTGCCTTTCACCGGATTGAGATCGCTGGGAGGAGGGGGATACGATGTGCGTAATCAAGAGTTTTAATCCCCTTCTCTCCAGATGAGTAATGTCTGTAAGCATTCTGGCTACTGACCTCTGCCGATTGACTTCTCAGAAAAATTACACGGCGTGTTCTGTACGGCTAATAATATCATTCTGGACCGATTTCTCCAGTTCAACGAAAAAGGCGCTGTATCCGACCACCCGGACGACCAGGTCCTGATAGTTCTCCGGATGCAATTGGGCGTCCCGCAGGGTATCAGCATCGACCACGTTAAACTGGATCTCCCATCCTCCGAGATCAAAGTAAGTCCGGATAAGGTTGGCCCACTTCAGCATTCCTGATTTGGATTCCAGCGGTCCCGGGTGCATCTTCATATTGAATATCGTACCTTGAGCAAAGTTGATATGTTCCAGGTTGGCTACTGACTTGATGGCTGCCGTGGGTCCTTTTACATCGGTCCCCTGTGCCGGGGAAACGCTGTCGGAGAGGGGTTCACCCCGCTTCCTCCCGTCAGGGGTTGCACCGCATATCATCCCGTAGACGATGTGCGTTGCTACAGGCGCGATGGTAACCTCATAACCGCCGCCCTGCTTTGTGTGGTAGCGGGCAAGCTCTTTTACCATAATATTCAAATAGTCTTTAGCGATGTTATCCACATAGGGATCATCATTCCCGTATTTGGGGGTCCGGATACACATCTGATGGATTTCCGGGCCGGAGGGAGTTGTTGTTTCGTCCTCAAAGTTGGTCTCAAGGGCGTGTTTGAGCTGAGCCATAGTAATAACCTGGTCATCAAACACCAGTTTCTTAATGGCGGCCAGGGAGTTCGTCATCGTCGCTATCCCAACATAGCAGACATTCACAACGCCGTTCCCATAGATCGCGCCACCGTCGTAATAGCTTTTACCTCTGGCTATACAATCTCTTGTCAATGATGAAAGGAAGGGACACGGCCGGTACTTCGTATGGGCTTCCACCAGGGGTAGGGCCTGCATGAACATGACCCGGGTGAGAATCTCAGCCTTTTCCTTGAAGGCGTTCATCATATCATCGAAGGTCTCCCAGTGCAGCATGTCCCCGGGGCCTGATGCCATCTGTTCTCCTGTGACCGGATGCAGTCCGTTCATCATCAGTTCGAAGAGTCTGGCGAAACTCAATGCATGGTAAGGAATGCCCTCCGTTCCTTTGCCGGCGAATACAACTTCCGAGCAGCCGACAATCGTGTAATTATACGCGTCCTCTTTGGTAATGCCGGGAACATTGGCCAGTTGACTGGGAATGATCACCTCGTCGTTGAACAGTGCGGGGTTACCCCCGCCATGACGCTTGATTGCCTCACAGCACTTCATCAGGAACTTCTCAGGCGTCCGATTGTGAATCCTGGCCGATACCGTGGGTTCATGAAGCTGCAGATTGGTAGATACATCCAGTATAAGATAGGAAAGATCATTGGTGGCATCATAGCCTTCGCCGGTTTGTCCTCCGACAGGCACCTGCACCCAGAATGGGTACCCGTAATGGGCGATGGTGTACATCTGCCCGGCAGCCCGGTTTGATTCCGCCAGCTTCATAAACAGGCATTCCAGGAGTTCCAGAGCCTGTTCCTTTGTCATTCGGCCCTCACGGATATCTCTTTCGTAAAAGGGGTAGCAGTACTGGTCCAGCCTTCCCGGTCCGACGGAAACCCCGTTTGTTTCGATCTGCATCGCAGCCATAATGAACGCGACCACCTGCATCGCTTCCCGAAAGTTACGGGCCGGTTCTGCGGGTACACGCTCACAGACCCTGGCGATTTCTTCCAGCTCTGCCTTTCGTTGCGGGTCCGGTTCACCCCAGGCTTTTTCCCGGGCGAGGTCAGCAAACCTCTGAGCCCACTTGATCACCGCCTTATCCGCGATAATGACTGCTTTGAGAAAATGGCTATTTTCATAATCATCGGGATTGGCCAGATCCAGGTTTTGCAGATGATTTTCCGCCTGTTCGATGAGGGCGGCAAGGCCATGAGTTATGGCGCCTTCCATATCGGGCGCCACATGACCAATTCCACCCTGCTTCCCCATGTCAATATTAATGAAGGAGATGCTTTCGGCCTGTTTAACCTCATTCGGGGTGAGTGCGTCAACAATGGCGGTAAGGTTTTTCCCTTTCCAGTAATCCATGCATTCCTTGAGTCGGGGCTTGTCCTCTTCATATAGTAGCCACCAATCCCCCTCTCGGGTTGAGATAGTATCCATTTCCGCTTCCAGCCAGGTATCGTCGTACTCCGGGAACAGGAAGACCCCCTTTTGCCTGGAAGCGATATTGGACACTATCAGCTCGCCATCAACGATCCACACAGGTATCTCGCTCAACACCCGATCAAATGCCATTGCCTGCTTGAGCACCGGGGGGAGTGCCTCCGTTTCTTTATATGATTCGGTAACCCGCAAGCTGCGTTCGGCGCACAGGCTGGGCCTTTGCTCCATGTAGATTTGACGCAGCTTTTGAGTTCTCGGTGTGCTGGGGTTGGCGGCCTGCTTTCCTCCGGGTTTCCGGGCTGCTGTTGCCTCATTCATTATCAACAGTCCTCCTGTCTGGAAATAACGGTATCAGTGCTGTGCACGCAAGTTTAGCCTTTGCGTGCATATATGTCAAATATTATGGTAGATATGGAAGTATTATCATTATGTCTGTGAATAAGTCTCGTTAAATACATCATGGCGGCTCCCTGCTATCAAAAATGCGGCAGGATCGCCGGCGGTTTCATTTCAGATGGCAGCAGGAACGCGTTCAACCGACCTCCCTGATCCGGGAACTGGATACTGGCCCGCGGCAGAGTTATCAAAAACTGGCCGATAGTACAATCGTCCGAAATACTGTTACTACGGTTCAGTAATCAACGAAAGCCACTCAGGGTCAGCCCTGAACAGGTTCCTCTTTTCCGCGTCCACCTCATATATGACATAATAATTCGTCGAGCAACGTTTGGTCTCATTGAAAGTATAACGCTCTACCCCGTCTATAACCTCAGAGTAGGAGACTGCCGCTTCGTAAATCGCTTGCGAATCAACGTTCGCCGGGCCAACCTCTTCAGCAGCGTTGCCTATTATATCGCAGAGTTGATACACCGCGGAAACCGAGAGATACCCGACACCCGAACGTATGATATCTTCGGCCTCACCGGGATGGTTTTCAAACAGCAACTCCCTGGTCAGGTCGATGATTTTACCTTCTTCGGTCCACCACCGTGATCCCCTGATGAACAGCATACCGCCAATCTCTTCCCATAGCTTTCCCGTGTCTATCATTCCGAGGAAGGCGGCATGGGGATCGCTACCAATGAACTTGGCGTTGTACCCAGCGGCCTGGTAGTCCTGAATAAATTTATGCATGGGAACCGGAGGCCATACATAATCGCAATCCTTGAGCCCTTGAATCTGAGCACCCCACTCAAAGGTAAAATCAGTCAGGTAGCCCTCCACAAAATCGAACTGTTCCGGGTGGGCATCGGCATAGTCCTTCATCGCGTTGAAAACGGCATTGTTATAACCATCGGCCCAGGCTGCTCCGCCGATCCTGGCGGGCCCATTCGTTTCATAATCCCAGTCGTTTTCGGCGATCCATTGGAGAAGGGTGTAAGCGTCATATTGAGGTATGGTACCTAGACTGAAAACATACCCGCCAGGAATCAGGATGTCCCTGGTAACCGAGGCTGCAAATATCGGGCATTTGTCTTTATCAGCAGTTGGTTTCAGTGTCGCGGCGGCCGGCACGACAGGCGTCCAGATCACGTCAGCGCCTCGATTTCTCAGCCACAAGTAACCCGGGATAATCTTGGATGTATCCCATTGACTATCATAGGTTTCTACCTTCAACCTCATTCCAGGGATGAGGTTTTCCTCGTTGTAATATTCGACCACGTCATTCAGCGCGTTATTTATGTATTCCATTGCGTTGGCTGCGGGTCCGGTAAGATCCGAAAGGTTACCTATAGTGATTACTACATCCTTGGCAGGAGTTGCTTCTTCCGGGCTTTGTGTAAGTGGTGGTTTGGTTCCATTTTCATTGCCGCAGGCGATTAGCAGCAAAAACACGAGCATTAGCACAGAGAGCAAAATTGCATGGCGCATTATCGGGGACCATCCACGTTTTGCTGGTGGTGATATGAGCGAAGTATCAGGCCGTTTGTTCAGCTGCCCCACACTGCTGTATCGTAGCGTTATCATCACTCTCCTGCCTCCTTGCCATCGCTATTGATTGGACAACCTTCCAGAGACCTGGTGAGAGTTTAAGGCATAAGCTCTATGGCGCTATCAAATTACAGCCCGAAAAAGTTTTGATACTGCAATTGCCACTATAGCCTTGTCAGAGTGTAGTTGTTACTTATTGACGAGTAGCATGTCTGGCGGCAATATACCCCCAGGTCATAGCCAGTCCGATGGTGAATCCACCCCCGCCATAACTGGGTCCGCTGACGCTCGCCATAGCGTTACCCGCAGCATAAAGACCTTCGATAGTGTTTCCGTAGACATCGATGACCTGTCCATTAGCGTTCGTCCTGGGGCCGCCCTTGGTGCCGATCGTGCCGAGATACACGGGCAGGGCATAGAAAGGCGGTTCTTCGATGGTTCCGAGGCACGGATTCGGCTGAATTCGAGGGTCTCCACAGTACTTATCATAGGCGGTTCCGCCCCGGTCGAAGTCAGAGTCTTTCCCCTGGCGGGCCAGTTCATTGAAGCGATCAACTGTGGCCTTGAGCCCATCCGGCTCAATACCGGCTTTCTCGGCCAGCTCATCGAGTGTATCCGCTTTGTGGAGCCATTCGGGGTCAATTCCATCGCCGGGCATAGATGTCATCAGGACCCAGTACCTGTCTCTATACTGCTGGTCAAAAACGCACCAGGCGGGGAAGTTGGTCCAGTCAAACGGCACCGGATTGAAAGTCCTGAAGGCTTTAGCCACGTCATTGTAATTGTGGGCTTCGTCTACAAAGCGCCGGCCATAGCGGTTTACCATAATTGTATGGGGAAGGCATCTTTCGGCCATGGTAATACGGTAAAGCTGGCGGCCGTCGTATTCTTCATCCGGAATAAACGACGTGGGCACTCCCCAGATTTCGCTCATGTTCGCCAGGTCCGCTCCGACTGCCATTGCCATTCTCAGCCCGTCCCCCTCACAACTCGGCGGACTGAGAGGGTAGGTATGGGGACCCGGAAGGAAGTGGGCCTTGAATTCATCATCCCACTCAAAACCTCCGGTTGCCAGGACCACACCTTTTCGTGCGTGAATGTAGAAATCCTTTCCATCCCTTTCACATCTCAAGCCGATAACCCTGCCGTTCTCGGCTATCAACTCGAGTCCACGTGTCTCCAGAACGGGCTCGATACCGCGATCAAGGCAGGCTTTCAGCAGGTGACCAATCAGGGACATTCCCATTCCCATGATACCCTTGCTCATGCGTTCGGCCAGCGTGGCGTAATCCAGAGCCATAGGGCAATTAATGGCGTTGCTGGCCTCATATTCAGAATAGGACATGGGCAATATGGAGGCTGTTCCCCACCTCATTTTTTTCTTCCACTCGCCAAGCTGGTTTGAATCGAAAGCCGGGGGACCCAGGCTTCGACCCTTCATCTTACCGCCGTTGACTTCGGCTTTATAATCCGGCATTTGCAGGGCATCGAGCTTCAAATCAGTGTGTTCCTCGATATACCTGATCATTACCGGGGCGTTCTCAACGAATGCTCTGATAACGTCATCACTAGCTCGCCCCTTGGCAAGCGTCTTCATAAAGGTGAACGCTTCTTCTGCAGAATCTGGAACCCCGAGTTCAGCCATATGGTGATTATTGGGTATCCACGGGATTCCGCCGGAGACCGCGGTTGTGCCCCCTACCTTACCGGATTTCTCGATGATTGTCACTGCTGCGCCATCATCATGAGCGATGATAGCTGCCGTCAGTCCCGCCCCTCCAGTTCCAGCTATCAGCACGTCCGTTTCTGCATCCCACTTTTCCGGTTTCGCTGTCATTTCCTTTGCCCCCGTGTTAAAATGATTTTTCTAGTTTAATGGTACTCCGCAGCCGGCCATCTCTTCTTTGGCACGTTCCAGGTAATCGATATATTCCTGTTTTGGTTGTACGGTGTCAAGGTCATAAACCTCGTTGAAGCGGGTGGTATTCCCTTTCACCTCGCCAGCGTGGGACTCCATTGCCTTCATAATTGCCTTGATAACCTCGTTTGCTTTCCCCCGTTCCATCCCCGCCATTTTCCTCATCACTTCACCTAGATACCGGGCCTCTATACCGGTATTGCCGCATATCCATCCGTAGGTGTATCCACTTGCAGTGTACAGGGCCACCATTGCCGCGCCCTGGAGCAGGGTGTACGGGGTCCAGGCCAGCACTCCCGAGGCACAGCCCCCAACCGCTATCTTGATATTTCTTTCAGACGCGCGGGCTGCAGCACTATAGGTCCATTGACTCTGCCAGGTGGCCGCCCTGCCGTCAAGGTGACTTGCCCATAAACTGCACAACGGTCCATGGCCGTAGCTCATCTGCCCGAGCATGTTGGCAATCAGGGTAACAGCCGTTTCCTCGGGGTTTCGGCAGAGGGCTCCTATCATGGAATTGGCGCTCTGCCAGGGGACTATACCGCGGTCCTGGCAGAACTGGGCCAGTACCAGCTGGTTCCAGTTGAACTTCTGTTCCGGCACAATATGAACGCCGATATGCGTATTGTGAGGCCCTCTCAGTCCGTCCTTAATCATGGCCATAATGCCTGCGGGTGTACTCATGGTTGCCAGAAGTCCCAGGTGCATACCGGGTCTGCCGGATTTTTCCAGAACCTCTTTGATGCGGTTCTGTTCCCACAAACCGGCATGGATTTCAGCCAGAGTGCCGGCCTTTATCTGTCTGTTACCGAGCTTGCCCAGTCCGGCGCAAATACCAAGGGCTTCAACGGTCTCTTCCTGCACGAAAGACTGAACGTATGGCTCAAACCATTCTTCTCTGGCGACTCCCCACGGGCCTGAATAGAGAGTAGGTGGCCGGGTATCCGCGCCGGTCCGGTATTCAACCGTGATCTCGTCTTTCCCCTGGCCGAATTTGTGCTTACCCGGATTCTCCCGGCGTTCCCTGGCTATCTGTTCTATCTCCTCTTTGGTGAATTGAACCACCCTCTCAGTATCCATATGATAGATGCCGATTTCCGCCAGCAGATCCACACCCGCCTGAAAGACCGCATCCGCTGTGCTGTCATCGACCACCAGTTCCTCCGGATTGTACGTGATGTCGTATTTCCTGACCATCTCACGAACCTTCATGGAGAATTCCAGGTCAAACTCGTCCGCTTTCATTACGGGTCCGGTCAACGACCTTTCCTGAAAATCTATTATCGGGATCACTGATTCCTCCCTTTCCAGCTATATATTAAACACGAGCAGCTTAAGCCCTTTTTCTCATATCCGGCTTTGCCGTACGCCACGAGGTCATACCAGCAAGCCGGGTCTCTATATTGTGTCAGGTTTAGGATGCCTTGATTGAAGCGATCTGTCATTTCGTCACGGCGTGAACTTCCGCGGCTACTCTGGCCTCTTTTCACCAATCCTCGGCGGCGGGCCCTTTTGCAGCTCGCAAAGAAGCGCGTTTATCGGGCAGGGCTGCCGAAGTTCAAGCCCGATATTTAGAGAATGGCTAAGGTCCTTCGCTCCCACATAATAGGTTGGTGGTGGGGGGTCGGTCCACATCGCCTTAAGCCACGGCCAGTTCTGGGCGCTGAAGCTGTTACCGGAACCGATCTTGATATGCTCAATGAGCATATCCTCGTCTGCGCCGTTGGCGATACCCCAGTTAACGGCCTCGGCGAGAAGGAGCGAATTGCCGATGGCACACATGTTGTTGGCCAGCTTCACTATCTGGCCCATCCCCAGCTCGCCACAGTAGGTGATCTTGCCCATCGTTTCAATGAGGTGGCGGTACTTCTCCAGTTTTTCCTTATCCCCTCCCACACTGATCCCCAGAGTTCCCTTTTCGGCGCCCATTCTCGCTCCAACGACCGGCGCATCGAACACGTCTATGTTCTTCGGTGCCCCTGCCTCGGCCACCCTCCGGCAAAACGCGGGAGCAAAGGTGCCCATCAGGAGTACGCAGGAACCGTCTTTCAAACCCTCCATCAACCCGTCAGCGCCAAAGATTACCTCTTCGGCCTGTTTATCATTCTGAACCATGATGATCACGGCGTCAGAGTTCTCCGCTACACCTTTAGGGTTGGGGGCTTCTCTGGCGCCTAGCGCTACCATTTCCTCGATTGGTTGACGCCGCACGTGCCCGCATACGGTGGTATCAAAACCTTTGGTCACTAAGTTCTTCGCCATGGGCAGCCCGATATCACCCAGACCTATGAATCCCGCTCTCATGATGCACCTCCTGACTGTTTTGTTTGGATCACGCCCTTACCGGCCGCTTCCGTCAACAATGACCGTTTACTGGTGTTGCTTTTCCTTTTTCTCCTTCTTTTCCAGTTGACAGTAACCACCGTTACCCACGGTCGCCGATTCTATGCATTCGTTGCAGTAGATGCATTTCTTGATATCCTTTGGTCTTCCCTCTCTGGCTTTCCCGGGCCAGTCCGGATCCCTGATTATTTGCCGGCAGACCCCGACCAGGTCGATCCTCTCTTCCTGGAGGAGTTTCTCTGCCAGGTCAGGGGTGGTTATTCGACCTGCGCCCATAATAGGTGTATCGTATCCGGCCTCCCTCACAGCCTGGCGAATATCTTCCGCGATATAGATATTGGTGGCCTCAGGCATATAGTTTTCCGGCATGCACCGGAAGCCGCTGTAACCACCCCAGGGCGGATAGGGGAAGGTGAGTCCCCACGGGTCCGTTCCCTGAGAATCCTCATATTTCCCCCCGACCGAAACGCTGATGTAGTCGAGTCCCAGCTCAGCAAGTTTCACCGCGGTCAACGTTGACTGCTTGGGAGTAGTTCCTCCGGTGATGAACTCATCGCCGTTGATGCGAATGCCGATGGGAAAGTCCGGCCCCAGTGCTTTGCGCATTCGCTGGTAAACCTCAACGGCGAATCTCATCCGGTTTTCCAGTTTATTTCCCCCGTATTGACCCTTTCTCTTGTTCCTCAGCGAAAGGAAATCGGCCAGGAGTACTCCGTGAGCGGCATGGATTTCAACCCCGTCGAATCCGCACTCCCGTGCTCTTATGGCACCGGCTTCAAAATAGTCGATGGATTTGGGAATGTCCTCGGCCGGGTAGTCGTTGATATCCATACGCCATCCCCTGGCCGCCTTGACGAAGTCGTATAGCTGAGGCACGATTTTTGTGCTGGTCCGGTCATGGACTCGTTCTAACATTTCCCTGTAGCCCGGGATGTATTCATCGCCGCTGAGACGAGGGGCGGGGAAGGGTCTGGGGTTGACGGCAAGGGCACCCAGAACAATCATCGCCGCCCCTCCTTCCGCTCGCCGCAGGTAATAATCGCTGTACTCAGGGGTGCAGTATCCCCCGTGGGCCAGTCCTTCATGGGCAGGGGCCATGACGATGCGGTTTTCCAGCTTCATCCCGTTGATGGTTATGGGTGAAAAAAGCTTTTCATAGGACGGATTTCCCATGGCTTTACCTCACATATCCTTGAATACCGAGGATGGTGCCATTACATGGTTGGGGTCTATGGCGTTCTTAATATCCCTTAAGAACCTGGTATAAGATGGCAAAAGCCCTGCCTCCATATTGCGGAAGAATCCGGCGCTGGCCTGGGCCGACCCATACTTGAGGGTCGCTTCGAAGTACATTCCCATGAACTGGCGGAACTTGTTGATGGATTCCTGGTCCAACGGGTCAAATTCTACGTCAAATTCGATCATAAATGTTTCGGTTCTTTCCCATGGTGCGAGGTACATCCTTGGTTCCGGAACATTTCCCGAAAACGATGTCATGGGGTAATCGAGTTTCTTCATTATGTCCATCGTTATTTCATAGGCGCCCACTATTCTGGAGGGGGGTACATAGAAGAAGGCCATCAGATTGGGCTCATGTCGCAGATAGTGGAGAGCGGCCACAGAACTGCCGCCCCACAACTGTGTGAGATTCCTCTGGACATCACCTTCATACTGAACCAGCGAGCCGCCTGCCCTGGTAATCGCGTCGATAATAAGCTTTCTATATACGCTGGCCTGCTCTTCGTTGTAGCAACTGATCTTGGCCATCATCAGCCAGGCGGCCAGAGAATCCTCAAGTTCCTTGTAGGCCACCGGGTCTTTGATAAGGTCGGACTCGGCGGCGATAGCTGCGCCCTGGATGCGATTGAGCGCCGTGACCTGCTTGCAGATTCCAAGTTCCACAACGTTTCGCATGCCCTCCACACAGGTGGAAAGGTCAGGAAAACCAATCTGTATCGGTTCCTCGATGGCGCGTATGGGATACAGCCGTCGAATCATTTTGGTGATGATGCCGAATGTTCCCATCGCACCTCGATATAGTTCGGTAAGGTTTGGTCCCCAGGCGATTCGAAAGTATGGATTAATTTCCTCGTGACCCACGAAAGCCGCTGACCCGGTTCTCAGAATCTCGCCGTTGCCCAGTACAATTTCCAGGGATACTACCTCGTTCATATCGATGGCGCCGGTAGGCCCGCCCCCCAGACTGTAGTTGCCTACAGGTCCGCCAGTGTGCGGTCCACCACCCAGCGGCAGGGGCTCCAGACCAACTTTGCCGGTCTCGTGTATTAGTTTGGACCAGGTCACCCCCGATTCAATGGTGGCAGTCTTTGTTTCCTCATTGATCTCCAGTATCCGATCCATCTTCCGCATTACTACGATTGCCCCGCCCTTGCGTGGCGAAGTGGCTCCGCTCAGGTTTGTGCCGTAAGAATATGGATAAAGGGCTACCTGATATTTATTGGCCAGCTTTACCAGTGCCTGGACCTGTTCGGTGCTTTCAGGGATTACGGCATAATCTGCCATATAGGACTTAAGTGCCTGCGATACTTCATCGCGGCAATAGACAACGATATCTTCCTTCTCAGCAGTAATGTTCCCCTTTCCTACTACCTTTTCCGCTTCCTTATAAAACTCGTCACTGGCGCTTCCCATTATGTATGCCTCCGCTAACTCTCATTCCTTACTAGGTGAGCAAGGGATATTGATTCGCCGCTATTCCATGGGACTCAGATCGATATCCAGGTCTATTCCATAAGCGTAATCGAGTGGACGCGGCGGGTTTGAAATACCGTTCGGGTCGAACACCTCCTGGAGTTCCTTTTCCTTGATGTGATAATTTCCATAGTGTGGCCCGATTATCTGTGGCTCGGGACCATATGACCCCTGCAAGCCACAGTACGCCCTCAGTTCAAGATCCTGTCTCACCGATTCTACAAATCCGACCTCATGCTGGTAACAGTCATTTGGATCGGTCGTTGGATCGAAATAGACCAGGATTTCGCAGAATGCTACATGCCCGAAATCACCCATCTGCAGCCATCCCGGAATGCCGTAATCGGCGATCAATGGCGGGGTGTATTTCCTTTTAAGTTCGGCTGCCGCTTTAGCAAGCTCCATGGAAGCGTCAAGCGAGTCGAAGTGAAACTTCATCGAGGTTTCAGTGCCACCGGGGAACATGATCCGATGGGCATCCGCGTTGTTAATCCACGA
>JAWOBX010000013.1:0-8601 GCA_046484125.1 Dehalococcoidia bacterium
GTGGCCGCCATGTCGGAAAATCTCAGTCAGGATTACGGCAAACCATGGATATCGCTTACCTACGATGGCTCACTGGAATCCAGCAACCTGGTGAAAATCTATAATTTCGCCGAGATCCTTCGCTTCTCCGGTCCTGGAACGGAGAAGCACCAGGGTAACGTCTCTTGAATACCCCAACTCTGCCTACTCCGGTAACGCGCTAGGGGTTACGAGCGCGTTACCGGAGTAGGCGGCTTGTTAAGGAACCTCTTGAGTCAAGTGGTGACTTCGTTGGAATAGTTTACATAAGCGGTGGCGAGCGTCATGCTCGCTGGTGAGGTCCGAACCGGGCCAGGCGTGGTCATATTCCTGGTGGAACGGGTACGTACACTTGACTTTTATTCAGGAAGTCGGTAGTCTAGCCTATAAAACCCATTGAATCAACGGTTATCATGGTATAAGTTCAACTCGCAATAAAAAGGGGGATGCTATGGCTGACAGCGTGTATAAGTTCATCGAGCTGGTGGGAACAAGCACCGAGTCCTGGGAGAAAGCGGCTACTGCCGCGGTGGAAAAGGCTTCTGAGAGCCTCCGGGAGCTCCGGATTGCTGAAGTAACCGAGCTGGATCTGCAGCTTGAAGGCGGCAAGGTGCGAGCCTATCGTGCTAAAGTCAAGGTTTCTTTCAAGTACGAGAGCTAAGCTCTTCCAGCTTGCCTGGAGGTCTAAGTCTTGAAGAGGCTCCGCTGACCTGACGTCAACGCGGGTTATCGCGGTTTTCATCTTTACGAGCAGAGCTTTGCTTTAGGGGGTGTTGCAGTGATTCCTCCTGACGCTTTTGGTCTGGATGGGTTGCCGTAGGGGAATAGTGTTATAAAGCAGGGAGAGAAGACATGACCCAGAATCAGACACAGAAAAGACTGGCGGTTCTTATCGATGCCGATAACGCTCAACCGGCCATCCTGGATGGTTTGATAGCGGAAATCGCCAAATACGGTGTTTCCAGCGTCAAAAGGGCTTATGGAGACTGGACCAATCCGAAACTCAAAGGATGGAAGGATGTTCTGCTTGAATATGCCATCCATCCGATTCAGCAATTCGAGTATACCACCGGCAAGAACGCCACAGACAGCGCCATGCTCATCGACGCGATGGATCTCCTTTACACCGACAAATTTGAGGGTTTCTGCATTGTCTCCAGTGACAGCGATTTCACACGACTGGCATCACGAGTACGGGAGGCCGGACTGCTGGTGCTGGGTTTCGGGGAGAAAAAAACGCCCAAGCCCTTCGTCAACGCCTGCGATAAATTCATATACACCGAGATACTGCGCAGCAAAGATGAGACTGCGGCGGTACCCCAGAAACGAAAAATGAGCGCGGCTAAGCTGAGAAGCGATACCAAACTGGTTACATTGTTGAGGGGTGCCGTTGAGAACGCTGCCGGGGAAAGCGGGTGGGCATACCTCGGAAATGTCGGGCACAGCATATCCAACCAGTCACCAGAGTTCGACCCCAGGAATTATGGATACGCCAAACTGGGGGAACTCATACGCGCCACAGGACTGTTTGAGATAAGTGAGCGCAGCGCGGATAACTCTCCCGCCAAATCAGTGTATGTGCGTGACAAACGCAAGAAATCGGTCGCGTAATTCGGCTCAAATTTTCTGTTCCTGAAGTCCGGCTGTCAAGCGGTTCAGGGCAGGGTGAGTCCGTGCGCGGCCAGGAAATTGGCGATGCAATATACGCCGATCATGTAATTGGGGCCGAAGCGGCCTCTTAACTTCATGGAGTCAGGCCGGTTTACTGTAGATAATGCTGTACTTTATCCGAGATATTAAAAGAGTGAACGGTAACGCGAGCCAGGGTGGTCGCGTTAGAAATGGGCGGTAAGATTCCGCCCATTTTCGTAACCGCTCGAACAGCTTTTCACCTTAAAAGCCGGGTCTGGAGAAGGGGAAGTTTCATCATGATGAACATCTACGTTGGTAATCTGTCTCGCAGAACGACCGAGGAAGACATCAGGAACCAGTTTGAGACATTCGGCAAGGTTGTTTCTGTGAGCCTTGTCAAGGATAGACGCAGCGGGGTTTCCAGGGGATTTGGATTCGTGGAGATGGATTCCGATGAGGAAGGTCAGGCGGCCATCGACGGGCTCAAGGATACCACTCTCGATGGCCGTACGATGGATGTTACCGAGTCGGCGCCGCCCTTAAAGGGTAAGAAGGGGGGTGGGTTCAAGGGGGGAGGGAAGAAAAGGCGTAAATCCTAGTGTAACGTCCCGTAAATAACCAGACTTTCGCTGATATTAATTGTATGCGAATACTGGAACCTTATCCCCACTATGTAGTTTGTTAATGTCTTTGAGTTGCTACCTTCCGCTATGTAGTTTATCAGTGTCTGTGAGTTGCTACCTTCCGCTATGTAGTTTGTCAATGTCTGTGAGTTGCTAGCTTCCTGATTACTCCGTAACGCACTCGCAACCGCGAGTGCGTTACGGAGTAATCAGCTTTTCATGTGAAGCAATGCGGTGAAAAGAGCGTTGCGGAACATTTGTATAGAACCGTTAGGGACAGAACACCAGGAATCAGGTACGCCTGGGTATCAGGTGTATTGCGGTGGCCTTGAACGAGGCAAAGAGACGGACGCCTGGTTCCATCCCCATCTCAACCACCGTTCTGGCTGTTACCACCCCCACCAGCGGAAATCCGCAATCAATCTCAATCCTGACAAGGGTTCCCACCGGAGTCATGGCGGTAATCGGTCCTTCGAAAGTATTCCGCGCGCTGGTCGCGGTCTGATGGAGCGAGAAGGTCACATCCTCGGTTCTGACCAGTGCCCATACCTTGCTCCCTTCCTCCAGATCGGATATAGCCTGTAATGTATTTCCATTTACCTGTACCGCCACCAGGCTCTCATCTATCCTCTCCACCAGGGTACCCGGCAGCATATTCCCGACGCCAACGAAATCGGCTACCCGCTTACGATTGGGGGAGCGAAATACCTCCGCTGGAGTACCGACCTGCAGTAGTTCCCCATCAATTATTACGCCCATTCTGCTGGATAACCGTTGAGCCTGCGATCTGTCGTGCGTCGACATGATTACGGTGGTCCTCTCAATATGGATGATCCTCTCCAGAACCTCCTCGATTTTTTCGGAGGTGACGGGGTCCAGGTTTGCTGTGGGTTCATCCAGCAGCAGGAGCTCCGGGTCGGTTACCAGCGCCCTGGCAATGGCTACCCGCTGCGTTTCACCGCCGGATAGTGTCCGGGCTTCGCGTTTATGATATTCCGAGAGTCCAACCAGCTCGAGGGCGTGATTGACCTTTTCACGGATTATTTGCCGTTTAACATGCCGCCATTTCAGTCCTCTGGCGATATTATCATATACACTCATGTCGAAAACCGTTGGTCTCTGCTGAACGTACGCCATACGGCGACGGGCCTTGAGTCGCTCGGAGCTGGACCGGGTCACATCAATCCCGTCGAAAAATATCACGCCGGATTCAGGGGGGTCGAGGAGGTCGATGATCCTGATTAGCGTTGTTTTTCCGGCTCCAGTGGGACCGATCAGGGCAAAAACCTCCCCGCGATCTACCGCAAGGTTGACAGCCTTGAGGCTGTAACCGCTATAGAACCGTTGCCGGACATCCTTTAGCTCCAGAAGTGCCATGGTATTTTTCTGTACTGCAGAAGCAGTATCGTCAGGTTGAGGCCGAACGCCAGTATTATGAGAATGACGCCCAACGCGAGGGCCAGTTCCCTTTCGCCCTTGGCCGTCTCCAGGGCGATGGCAGTGGTAAGTGTGCGGGTAAATCCGCGTATGTTACCGCCGACCATCATCGATACACCGACTTCCGATACGGCCCGGCCAAAGCCCATGACGAGGGCGGTGACAACTCCAAACCTGGCTTCCCGGATGGAGACCAGGTACATCTGCAGCCGGCTGGCTCCCAGGGCCTTCGCCGTCTCCGGGATGGATTTGTCGACTGCACCGAGTGCTGAGATAACCAGTCCAAGCATCACTGGAGTGATGAGTATGGCCTGCCCGAAGACAATGGCTGAAGGGGTGAGATACCACTCCAGTCCCCCCAAAGGCCCACTGCGGGAAAGGAGGGTATAAGTAATGAGTCCGACTGCCACCGCAGGGAGTGCGAACATTGTCTGAATGATGCTGATGACCACTCGCTTGCCGCGAAAATCGTTGAAGTGAATCAGGGTGCCCAGGGGCAGGGCGATAAGGAAGAACGCGATCGCGCTGGAGGTCGCCGCCAGCCGCAGCGACCTCCAGGCTATCTCTATAACCTCGGGATCTAATGTTCGAATGAGGCGCAGGGCCTCAACAAAGGCTTCCCAAAGGGGTTCTTCCAAGTCTTAATACCTTCCCGTTATGAATCACATGGCGGTACCGGCCCCGCGCACGGCGTGAATAATGCCGTACCATATTCCTCTACGCCGAAGTTGCCTATTATCTGCTGGATTTCTTCGGAACCAAGGAAGTCAACCAGTTTTTGAGCCGTCACCGGCATGTCGGTATTGGTTCCCGCTATTATGGAATAAACGTTCAATAGAATATCGCCCTCATCAACAATCGGTACCAGGTTCAGGCCCCCCTTGTAAGCAAGGTATGTTCCTCTGTCACTCAGGGTATAGCCCCTCTTCTCGTCGGCCATGACCAGGGTGGCTCCCATACCGCTGCCTGCCTCAAGATACCAGTCGCCGGCACCGCGAACGTCTTCGTAATCATAGCCGGCACTGGCCCAGATTGCCTTTTCCTTTCCGTGTGTACCCGAGTCATCACCGCGGGAGACGAAAGTTCCATTACCGGATTCATAGAGAACCTCAAAGGCCTCTTCGGGACTCATTCCCATTATTCCCGCCGGGTCATTCTCAGGTCCTAAGATAAGAAAATAGTTGTAAGCGAACGGCACCCGTTCTACCCCGTATCCCCGCTCCACGTATTCGATCTCCCGGTCTTTCGAATGTACGGTGATTACATCGACATCGCCGTTGCGTCCATACTCCAGTGCTATGCCCGTGCCCACGGCCACGATATCGAGCTCTACATCATAACGCTCCTCGAACACCGGTTCCAGATCTTCCCACAAGCCGGTGTTATCCAGACTGGTGGTTGTCGCCACCTTGAGCCGTCCCGTCTCCTGTTCACGGGTAGCTGTACCGTTGTCATCTGAATCGCATGAAACACAAATGCCGACCGTTGATACGGCCAGGATCAGAACCAGTAGAATAGTAATTGGATATCGTTTCATTTCACCCACCAGATTAGAGCCCATTTGGTGTTTTCGTTCAGATACCAGTACCCGTCTTTATAGATGAGCCGGGAACTTACCAGGTCGATTATTGTCTTTCGGAGCGTTTCATCGGGTATTTGATGCCCCCGTAAGGCGTCTCTGAGCGCGTCCTCCTCACTTTCAAATCTGTTCCGTTCTATTGATTCAAATATCTCTGTGGCGGCACTTATTCCAATACTTTCAATCGCGTTACAGAGGATGGAGTGACGAGGGAGCGGGTTTGATTCCTCTCCCAGTAGTTCCGCGATCAGTGAGTCGACGTCGTGACGCTCGACTATCCATGTCAAGTAACAGCGCTCTCTGGCCGCGGCATCCATCTTTCGAATAAACGTCTCCAGAGGCGTCATCCACCGGAATCTGGAGGCCAGTACAATATCGTGACGGTCGATAGTTGTGCCGATTTCGGCATCAAACCAGTCGGCGTGTGTGAATACGACGTTAGTAAGTCCCTCTGCCATCACCCTTTGGGTCAGCGGTATCAGGAGGCCCGGGTCGGAATCGAGTGCTGTTACCTGACTTGCCGTTCTGGCCAGCCGGACCGCTATGGCTCCGTCGCCGCACCCTATATCCAGAACTGACGGCCTGTCGGATGTGTTTATCCGGCTCAGCAATTCGTCGCTGTAATTACTGTGTTTATTCCCGGTGGCAAATAATCGGGACCGCTCAACGAATTCGCCGCCGTCTTCTTTACGATGGCTCTGTTGCATCTGGAGGTCCCAGAGATCGGTCCAGCGGGTCGGGTCACCCTTATACATAAATCGATACCTTCTCCCAGAGCCGGTGTTGAATCATTGTGGTGTCATGACCATGGTACATGAGGACAATAACAAAAGCGCCGCGTCCACCAGGACGGGCGCTTATACATGGCTGTATTATTACCATTTGCACTCTCCTTTCCAAACACGGGAGGTGTGAGCATTTCTACCCACGCCCTCGGGACTTACCGTCCACCGTCTGTCTGCCATGTTCGCACCCGGCGAATT
The DNA here is from genome assembly GCA_046484125.1 of Dehalococcoidia bacterium. Lineage (GTDB taxonomy): Bacteria > Chloroflexota > Dehalococcoidia > SZUA-161 > SpSt-899 > JBGLNL01. Next base: position 6,273 of record JAWOBX010000013.1, read on the forward strand.
TAGGCGGAACAGCTCGAAGAGCAATTCTGTTTGCAGTAGTTTTCCAGAACACTATGGTACAGGATTTCGTGTGTGGCGTCAACCGTTTTTGCCATACCCTAAAACAGCGATTCATTCGGATGCATATCAGCATCGCTTTTTTCCCCTCCCGGTTTAATAAGGTTCTTCAGGCCACCTGATGGCGAACGCCGTCAGGTGGCCTGAAGAACCGTCCTCGTTGGGGGAGGGTTTTCCCCGATCAGGGGAAAACGGATTGTTCCCGTTTTTCACAAGACACCCGCAGGGTGAATTCCTTTGTATTTGAAACCCTGTTTTCGGGCCATACAGGTAACTCTGTCATAACGACGGTACTATGGTAGCGGTTGACTCGACAAAGACGGCTGCCGAATAGTGGTGAGCATTTTCCTTTCTGACAAGCGTCCTTAAATACAAAGCAAGAAGTGCCAAAGGAGGGACTTATGAAGCCAAGTATTTTTTCAAGAAGCCTGCGAAAAGCAGCACTGCTCTCTGCCATTGCCTGCCTGGTAGTGCTTGCCCTTACAGGGTGTGTGGAAAAAGACTCTTCTGTAGACGACTGGGAATACGGCAATCAGGCGAGTTCATCGACCAATAATCCAACCCCTCCACCCACCACAACCGTCGCAAAAGTCGATGACTGGCAGTACTCACCATCCTCCCAATCAGACCAGGGCTACCGGACCAAAGGCGGAGCAACCACTACCGCTGCTCAGCCTGCGCCAGTCCCATCACCGGGTACCGGTTACAGCCTCTCCGCTCCAACGGAGGCGGAGTCACTCGGTTTTGCCGTCGGTGGAGCCAAAGATATCAATAATTTTCGTGAGAACATAGAAAACGGTTACCTCCCGCTTCCCACGGACGTCAATTACGAGGGCCTGTTCTATGACTACTATTTTGATACAGGCCGGCAGGAACCTTGCGAGAGCCTTTTCTGTCCTTCATACAGCTATGCCGTTTCACAAGACCCCATCTCCGGTGAGGAAGAATACTACCTCTCGGTCGGACTTAATTCGGGGTTGACGGAGAGCGACTTCGAGAGGAAGAAACTCAATCTGGTAGTGGTGCTGGATATCTCCGGCTCGATGGGCTCCCCGTTTAACCTTTATTATTATGACCGATTTGGAAACCGTGTGGAACCTGAAGGCAGTGAGGAAGAGGTCCGCCAGACCAAGATCGAGATCGCCCGGGAGTCGGTTGCGGCGCTACTGGACCACCTTAACGATGATGACCGGTTCGGCATGGTACTTTTCAATGATAGTGCCTACCTGGCCAAGCCTCTCAATCCGGTCGGCGAGACTGATATGGAGGCAATCGAGGAACACATACTCGATCTATCCGCGGGCGGTGGAACGCACATGTCGGCCGGGATGGATATGGCAACCGGTCTGTACGATGAATTACTTGATGCCAATCAGTCCGAGTATGAAAACAGGGTTATATTCCTTACCGACGCCATGCCAAATATCGGTGAGACGAGCGAACATGGCTTACTGGGTATGACCGAGGGCAATGCCGGGGATAATCTGTACACCACCTTCATCGGCATAGGGATCGATTTCAACAGCGAGCTTGTTGAGTTCATAACCAAGATCAGAGGTGCCAACTACTATTCCGTTCACTCGGCGGAGCAATTTGAGAGCCGGATGGATGAGGAATTCGAATATATGGTCACCCCTCTGGTGTTCGATCTGGAGCTTGTACTTGAGGCGGAAGGATGGGAAATCGAGAAGGTTTACGGCAGTCCGGAGGCGGATGAAGCCACCGGCGAGTTGATGAAGGTAAACACCCTTTTTCCGTCAAAGAGTGAGGATGGGGAGACGAGGGGAGGACTGGTATTGCTCAAGCTGAAGAGGGTATCCGGTGAGGGCCGGATAGATTTAACCGTAAGCTATGAGGATCGTGATGGTAATCATGAGAAAGTCGAGACTGGAGTTGATTTTGAGTACGCGGGCGCGGAGACGTTTGCCAATACCGGCATCCGTAAAGGCGTACTGCTTTCAAGGTATGCCGATTTGCTGATTAACTGGATAATCGATGAACGAGAGCACGCCCACTTCAGCAGGCCGTGGGAGCCGAAAGTCGGCGGGGAGATCGGAATACCTCTCCCTCCCCCGCTCGAGCCGCTGCTCGGTAAATGGGAACGGCAGTCGCTCCCGTTGATTGTCTCTCCCGAGTATCAGGATCTGTTTAAGGAATTTATGGAATACTTCCAGGGTGAGATGGAGGATATCGGTGACGAATTACTCAAACAGGAAATGGATATACTGGGGGCGCTTGTTTGAACGGTATTCCTGAAGGCCGGCGCTGGTCA
>JAWOBX010000105.1:0-15494 GCA_046484125.1 Dehalococcoidia bacterium
GCAGAGGGAAAGTTGATGTACCACTGTTCGCTTTTTTGCCGCTTGATACGCTGGACTTTGGTTTTGAAGCCCATGTTTCCTCCTATCTAGTTATATGACTAGATTATATTACATAAAATACCCCTTGTCAATCACTCTGTTATTTATTTGATCCACTGAGGAGTTTTATCTAGTTAAGGCCAAACTAGAGAAATAGGCCCTAGGGCCTATTTTCGGAGACATCTTTATCAGTTGCAAAAGTGGCGCGATAACGCCAGTCTAGCCAGAGACGATTGCATTTGTCCAATCCGGGGACCGTTTGCGAAGTATATTCACACGGCTATTGATAGAATGAACAAACAGACCCGGGTTAATTTTCGTGCCGAGTGCATCAGGCGGACATCTTTGAAAGTTCGCTGGGAATAAATGCCCATTAATGCCAAGTTCGATGCTGTCGAGGACGCACCGGATGCATAGGCCAGGGGAAATCTGGCTGGCTAACCTTTACCCCCAAGATGGAGCAAAGTAAGGTAAAACACTTGAGGTACTGACCATACTTCCACACTGATTTTTCCCGTGTCTATGAACCTGGCAGGTAAAGCTGAACCACTCAAGATCAGTGTCCCGGCTTATACACGTCTGCAACAGGAATCGTACCTGCTCATCGATCAACTCAAGGCTATTGACAACCTCAGGTTCACCAGAGCCTCGCTTTTCCTGCTAAATCCAGAACTTACGGCCCTAGTGGACGGCGGATTGATTGTGAGAGGTTCTTGGTTTGGCAAACTGTTACGATTTTTATCCAAAAAGCTTTAGCGCCAATTTATAAGCTGGCTACAATCCATAGTATAGGACCAGTGGAACGAATAGATAGTCACAGAGGCCTGCACTTGAGGGGCTTTCAGAGCTGACTGTCACTGAAAGATGGTTTAAGAACCTCCACTTTCGGTTATATCAAAATCGAGTTCGTGTTTCAGTTCCCTCTCCATAAGGGCCGGTACAGCCTCAGCGACCGGAAGTCCTTCGAATAGAACGCGGTAAACCTGCTCCGCGATGGGCATCTCCACCCCCAGGTTCCTGGCCAGGCGTAGGGTTGCTATGGTGGTATCGACCCCCTCCGCGATACCGCTCATGGAATCGAGTATGCCCTCCAGAGGCCTGCCTTTGGCCAGCTCCTGCCCCACGAAGCGGTTCCGGCTGAGCCGGCTGGTGCAGGTAGCCACCAAGTCACCCAGCCCGGCAAGTCCGGCAAACGTAAGTGGCCTGGCCCCGGCCGCCACCCCCAGCCGGGCCATCTCCGCCAGCCCCCTGGTTATCAGGGCAGCCCGGCTGTTATCCCCAAATCCCAACCCGTCCGACATCCCAACCGCCAGGGCCATTACGTTTTTAAGGGCCCCTCCCATCTCCACCCCAATGATATCCTCATTAACATAAGCGCGGAAATTTGGGGGGGCAATTACCCGCTGAATATCATTAGCCACTTCGATATCAGCGGACGCTATCACGGTAGCAGTCGGCAGACCCTGAGCTACTTCTTTGGCGAAATTTGGGCCGGAGAGAACCGCGAGCCGGCCGGTAAACCGGCCCTCAAGCTCTTCGTCTATCACCTCAGACATCCGTTTGGCCGTCTCTATCTCCAGTCCCTTGGCAATACAAAGCAGAAGAGTCGACTCCCCCAAGTACCTGCCAGTAAGCCGCAGGTTCTCCCTCATGGTCTGGGCAGGCACGGCCAGTATTGTAACCCGGGCCATTTGCATCGCCTCCTCCGGAGAGGATGTAACCCTGAGATGTTCGGGGAACGGGACAGAGGGGAGATGAGCCATATTCTCACGATCGCTGTTCAACTGGCCCGCCTCTTCGGGCGTTCTCGCCAGCAGGACCACTTCCTTTTTCCCGGCAGCCAGCATCACTCCCAGCGTGGTGCCCCAACCGGTCGTGCCCAGTATAGCCACCTTAGAAGTCATTTTTTCTCCCCCTTCTGCCCTATCTTGCTCTCCGTTCCGGCTTTGAGTCGTTCGATGTTGTCTTTATGACGTATGATTATCAGCACAGCTACCACTACCGCATAACCCAGGTATTCGATTACCTCGTAGTCCAGAACCACAAGAGGAGCCAGGATTATCACCCCACAACAGGCTCCCACTATAGATCCCAGGGAAACATACCGGGTGCTGGCGATTACAGCTATTCCAATCACCAGGCATCCGAGCCCGACGAAAGGGGACATGGCCAGCAAACCACCTAGCGAGGTATCCACTCCCTTCCCCCCCTGAAATTTCAGGTATATGGACCAGTTATGCCCGATAACCGCCGCGATTGCCCCAACCGCCTGTGCGCCCTGCTGATCATAAGTCAGCCCCCCCACATCGGCGGTATTGCTCCCCACAATTACACCTCCAAGAACTGCCGGCACGGCACCCTTGGCGATATCACCGAGCAGTGTGGCAATCCCCTCCCTCACCCCCACGGTCCTCAGCACATTGGTAAAGCCGATATTCCCGCTGCCATATTCCCGAATATCTATCCCGCGCCTCAATTTACCTATAACCAGTCCGAACGGGATGGACCCCATAAGGTAGCCAAGTACTATTATGCCGATGGTCTCATAAATCATTTGCCGCCTGAATCCTTACATTAAAATAGCTCTAATCAACCCCCTTAAATCCCCCAATCATGGGGGCTCTTAAGGCCGGGGGACACCCCGGACCCCGAATTCACCTCTTACTGAAGAGGTTCCTTGAGCACACTTCCTTTAACGCCTCGCCCCGCTCTTCCTCCCGCCTCCTTTCTGGAAAATCAGCTTCAGCGGTGTTCCATGCAGACCGAACTCCTCGCGCAGCCTGTTCTCCAGGTACCTCCTGTAGGAAAAATGGACCAGTGAAGGATTACTCACATTGAATACGAAAGTGGGGGGGAGAATCCCCGACTGGAATACACCCCTTATCTCAAAATGCCTCTTGGTCATCGGAGGATGCGATTCAAAAGCCCTTTTGACCGCCTCCTTCAACTCATCATGACCTATCAGTTTTGTTCTCGCCTGGTGGATCTCATCAGCCATCGGAAGCACCTTCTCAACATCCAGCCCGGTCCTGGCGGATATGAAAACCATCGAAGCGTAATGGAGAAATCTTAGATGCCGCTTCACCTCGAGATCCATATCCTTTCTGGTCAAGGCCAGCTCATCCGCCAAATCCCACTTGTTCACCACAAGAAGAATGCCTTTATAAGCATCCCTTATATATCCGGCGATGTGCGCATCCTGAGCGGTCACCATCTCCGAGGCATCGAGCATCAGCAGACAGACATCAGCCCGATCGATGGCCCGCAGAGCACGCATCACACTGTATTTCTCTATCCCGCGATCGATCCTGCCGCGCCGCCGGATTCCAGCCGTATCGATCAGCATGGCCCTCACACCATCCCTCTCGACCATGGTATCTATGGAATCACGTGTAGTTCCCGGCACATCACTTACTATAACGCGCTCCTGCCCAAGCAGTGTATTCAACAGCATTGACTTTCCGACATTGGGCCGGCCCAGAACGGCGATCTTAAGTGTTTCCGTCTCCTCCGAGACAGAGGGTGACCGGGGAAGCAATGCGGTGACCCTATCCATTAGATCGCGAACACCCGTTCCGTGATAGGCGCTTATAACCTCTTGCTCACCAAGAGGCAGTTCCTGAAACTCAACAGCCTGTGAGATACGCTCTTCATTATCACACTTGTTGACCGCCACAACCACCTGCTTTCCTGCCCGCCTCAGGGTTTCCGCTATCTCCTCATCGGGCAGGGTTATGCCATCTTTTACATCAACGACCATAATAATTACGTCCGCCTCTTCGATAGCCACCTCTACCTGAGCCCTGATATTATCAACGATGCCAGATCCGGGAGCCAGGTCCAATCCGCCGGTGTCTATGAGGGTAATGGACTGGTCGTTCCATACTATGTCTGCATAGACGCGGTCACGGGTTGTTCCGGGTACATCCTCGACTATCGCCACCCGCTGCCTGAGGAGCCGGTTAAACAGGCTGGACTTGCCCACATTGGGCCTTCCTACGATAGCTACAATCGGCCTGGTCATTGGCTTATTCTATCATAACCAAATGCCCGCATACTATGACTTTGGCTTGTGGACATGGTAATACAAGCCACTCAGCATGTCATCCGCATATATAGCGAATTACATTGACGCGGTCACCGTTTCCTGCTAAAGTAGTCAAACCCGGATCAGGCACCCTCTCAATTCATCGACAGGGAAGCCGTGCCACCTGTATGGCAACGCGAAAAAGATGACCCGTGGGACCATTCACCCACGGGTTTCTTATCAAAAAGTCGGATGCTGCGGGATATATGTCAAAACTCAGAGTCTCATTTTTCGGAAAAGGATGTCATCTTCCCCGCTCCAAGGAGAGGGTGGCCGCGCTGGCTATATTTTCAATATTCATCCTTATAGTGGTGAAGGTTGTCGCCGGGGTCGTCACCGGCAGCATAGGCATCCTGGCCGACGCGATCCACAGCGCCATAGATCTGACTGGAGCAGTGGTAGGGTTAATCGGTATCAGGATCGCCGGCAGACCTCCCGACAGGCAGCATTCATTTGGACACGGCAAGGCCGAGAGCATCGCCGCGGCTTTCATCGCCGGACTCATCTTCGCCGCCGCCGGTATTATTACATATGAGGCCATCGACAGGATAGTAAGCGGCGGTACTCTGGAAAGAATAACCGTCGGCATCTACGTAACACTGACCGCCATTGTGGTAAACATGTCAGTCTCATGGCTGACATTGCGAGCCGCCCGAAGCAGCCAGTCCATAGCCCTCGAGGCTACGGCCCGGGATCTGTTTGCCGATACCCTCAGTTCACTTGCCGTACTGACTGGACTGACGCTTGTATGGATGACCGGCGTCGAGGTCCTCGACTCCGTCGTCGCCCTTCTCGTGGCGGTACTCATAGCCAGGACCGCCTATCTGACCCTTAAAAAGGCCCTGGGGGACCTGATGGATGCCAGATTGCCAGCGAGGGAGGAACAGGCCATTAAATTGTGCATCCTCAAATACAGCAGCCGGCTGGTTGGATTTCAAAACCTGCGTACTCGCAAATCAGGCTCCGAGCGACACATCGATTTTCAGGTGGTAATGCCTTCCACATCAAGTGTAGAGGAAGCGCACAAGATATGCGATGAACTGGAACAGGAAATCGAACACGCTCTTGGTATGGCTCAGGTGACGATCCACATTGAGCCCTGTTCCGGCGATTGCTATTCCTGCGACATCGCCTGCAACTTTCGCCGTTACGAATAATTCCTGCTTGACATCTTGTTCCGGTAAAAGGTTCTATCACGGCAAATACGTTTATCATTTGCTATAATTACGTTGGATTCACCTATTGAAACATATTTACGAAGGAGGATTTTAATTGAGTCACGATAATAACACAAGGATAATCGTCATCGGAGCAAACGCCGCCGGATTGCGCGCTGGAGCCCGGGCCAAGCGTCTGCTGCCGAATTCCAGCATAACCGTGTTTGATAAAAGCGCTTATATCTCCTATGGTGCTTGCGGCATGCCTTACGTCGTCTCCGGCGACATAGAGGATGCGGACGAGTTGAGAAAAACACCTTACGGCGTTGTCAGAGACGCGGACTTCTTCCGTGCAGCCAAAGGTTTGGAGGTGATTACCCGGACCGCGGTCGAAAAGATCGACCGGCAGGCAAAAAAAGTCATCTGCAGGTCGGTGGCTTCCGGAGAGACTTCAGAGCACCCGTATGACAGGCTGGTGATCGCCACCGGAGCCAGCCCGGTCATGATACCCAACATCCCGTCAGACAGTCCCCGTATTTCCACCTTCAAGACCTTTGAGGACGGACTCAAAATGCAGGAGGCTTTCCAGGACGGCCGGATAAACAGGATTGGACTTGTGGGCGCTGGCACCATCGGTTGCGAACTGGCCGAGGCAGCCAGTGTGATGTGGGGTGCCGGGGTAGTGCTCATCGACGCCGCACCCAGCATCCTCCCCGCCATGCTTGACCCGGAGATGGCAGGGCCCATTGAGAATTATATGCGCAGTGAGGATGCAGAGGTATATACCAACTGCCCCCTGGAAGGGATCACCGCACCGGACGACAAAGTGGTTATGAAAACGTCCTGCGGTGAGTTTGAAGTCGATCACGCCATAATCGCGATAGGAGTAAGGCCGAACAGCCGGCTGGCAGCCGATTGCGGTCTCGAGATCGGCAAATCCGGTGGCATAGTAGTTGACGACAGGATGACTACCAGTGACCCTGATATCTACGCCGCGGGAGACTGCGTTGAGGTCAAGCATCACCTTACAGGGCAGTCTGTATTCATGCCGCTGGGCTCCCTGGCCAATCGTGAAGGCCGGGTTGTGGGCTCCAACCTTGGCGGGGGTGATGAGAGATTCGGACCGATACTGGGAAGCGCCGCTGTCAAAGTATTCGATATGAACGTAAGTGCCACTGGCCTCACTGAAAAGTCCGCCAGGGAGGCCGGTTTTGATGTGGGAACGGTTTGGGGCAGCTTTACAGACATCGCCGAGTATTACCCCGACAAACAGAATATATTCCTGAAACTGATATACGATAAAAATAGCAGCCGGCTGCTGGGCCTGCAGGGTTTCAGCCATGGGGAAGTGGTGAAAAGGATCGATGTTTTTGCCGCATTACTCAAACATGATGGAAAACTTGATGACCTGCTCGACGCGGAGTTCGCCTATGCGCCGCCATACGCGCCCGCGGTCGATCCGCTCTACTCCATCGGATGCACTGCCCGAAATCAGCTTTATGAGGGTATCGAGGCGTTGCCACCGGACGCGGTACTGGATGATAAGCTCATCATTGATGTTCGCCGCGCTCAGGAGGCCTCCGACCGGCCACTGCCCGAACCCAACTGCCAGAATCTGCCCTTCGAGACATTTCGCGATTGCTGCCAGCAAGTCTCCGGCGACTCTGAGATAGTGTGTGCCTGCTCCAAAGGGGTGCGCGCCTCTGATGCTGTGAGGATACTCAAACAACAGGGGTGCCCCAACGTCAAGTACATCGGCGGCGGTACTTTGATGAAACTGGCCCAAAAACAGGACTAATTTAAGAGAAAGGGGGCAGCGTGGCTGCCCCCTCTGTAATCAGGCCTTCGGTCTATGTCAGGCTCCAGCCATATGCCGCGCGGCGATATATCCAAAGATCAGGCTCTTGGCCTGACAGGATCCACTGGTATAGGTGAATCCATGAGTCAGTAACGCGGTCGTGTTGCTGGTACCGTAGAGACCGGGGATCGGCTCCTTCTCCGGATTAAGCACCATACCGTTTTTGTCAGTCAACAGTCCGCCGAGTGTGCCCACTGACCCCAGTTCCAGTTTGACACCGTAATATGGAGAGGTCTCCATCGGGCCCAGTACCGGACCGGGAGAGAAGTCGCGGTTACGCCTGCTGCCCCAGTAATGGTTATAGGTGCTTTCGCCCCGGTGGAAATCCGGGTCAACCCCCTCTCGGGCGAATTCATTGAAGCGCTCAACTGTTTCTACCAGGTTATCGCCGGGTATGCCCAGTTTCTCAGCCAGCTCTGGCAGGCTGTCGGCTTTCACCAGCCAGTCCGGATTGGGTGTAACGCTGGCCAGCATTGCTATATACGACCTGTCGGTCTCCGTCTGGTCTGATACCCAGTACAGCGGGGCGTTGGCCAGTTCCGATAAGTTCTTGTCGTATTCAACGAAAGCCCGGCCGATATCGGGGTAGAAGGACTCGTTACAACAGCGCCTGCCGTGCCTGTTTACGATAATGTTGCCCGGATAGCCATAAGAAAGCGGCCTGTAGAAAAGTTTATTCTGAACGACCTCGCCTTCACAATGGAAGACCGGCTGATAAATCGCGTGATCCATAAGGGCAATGGCCGCGCCCGCTTCCATACCCATGACATGCCCGTCCCCCTCGAGGGAATTAGGTGACATACCCCGCAGTTCGGGAACGTTCATGAACCTGCGCGCCATCTCGGGATTCCACTCGAAGCCGCCCGAAGCCAGCAGAACGCCCTTTTCAGCTTTTATGTAGAAATCACTGCCATCCCGCTCCGCTTTGAGACCGACCACCCTTCCATTCTCCATAATAAGGCGTTTGCCGCGCACCTGAGTGAGTATTTCGATACCACGTTCGACACAGCCCATCACCAGTCCGCCGATCAACCCCCTGCCCTCAGCCCACTTATCCCTCATTCCGGCAAAGAACGGAACCGGGTCGGGCCGAACCTTCCCCACAAGCGGATGATTCGCCTCGGCTTCGGTCAGCAGCGGTATCATAATCTCCGGATCCGGATAAATCTGACGCCCGCGCTTCTTGCCGCCCGGTAAGTCCGCGTAATAGTCCGGACTGGCCTCGATGGTCAGCTTGAGAGGTGTTTTTTCCACCATATACCGGATCACCTCCGGACCGGTATCAAGATAGGTGGCCAGGAGCTCCTCGTCGTGACGTCCCAGGCTGATATGCCGGATGTGCTCCAGGGCCTCCTCCCTTGAATCATCGTAGCCCTGCTCCAGCATGATGTGATTAAAGGGTATCCAGAGGACCCCTCCCGATAGTGCCGTACCTCCACCAAGATATTCACTTTTCTCCAGCAGCACCGTCTTCAGGCCCAGATCATGTCCTTTTATGACGGCAGCCAGTCCGCCAGAGCTTGCGCCCATGGCGACAAGATCTACTTCCATATCCCAGCGTTCCGGAATTTCGCTCATATTTCCCCCTGTTTGTTTATCGGATTCATTTGATATCCCATCGTTACCGTCATTGAAACTACGTCCGTCAGTCACCGCCTTTGGGTGCCGACAGGTCGAGGTGAACGAACTCTATCCCGCCATCTATCTCAAACATTCTTCCGGTAACCCAGTCCGAAGCAGGTGACGCCAGGAATATGGCCGCCAGAGCGATATCCTCGGGAAGGCCCATCCGTTTCATCGGCGTACCATCGACTATCTGATCCTTGAATGGAGCTATGGCGGGAGCGCTCCCCTCCGTCCACACCCCACCCACCAGAATCCCATTTACCCTTATATGCGGAGCCAGTTCCCAGGCCAGTGTTTTGGTAAAAGAATTGATACCGGCTTTGGCCGCTCCATAAGCTATCAGTCCAGGACAGGGAATTATCGAATCCCTGGTGGATATGTTGATAATCGAGCCGGATTTCTGCTCACCCATCACGCCGGCAGCCGCCCTGCTGCACAGAAACGTACTCACCAGATTCAATCCCACAATCGACTCGAATTCACTTTTGCTCATCCTCACCGCGGGCTTGAAGATCGAGCCACCCACGTTGTTAACCAGGATATCTATACGTCCGAATTGTTTCACGGTCTCCCCGATCAACCCTTCCACCTGGTCGCTATCGGTCACATCGCACTTCAGCGCCAGGGCTTTCCGCCCGGTTTTCGTTATTGCTTCGGCCACATCATCGATCTCTTTCTCTGTCCTCGAGCAGCATACGACATCAGCGCCCGCTTCCGCAAAGGCCAGAGCGATTCCCCTCCCTATCCCCCTCCCCGAGCCGGTTACTATGGCGATTTTGCCATTCAGAGAGAATTTATCCAGTATCAATTTTGATCCTCCGCGTCACAGGTTTAGCGCCCGGCTCTTAATCATCGTCCTTTCCCCGCTACTCAAGCAAACCCCTCTTCTCCAGATCGATTGACAGGTCATTCAACCCGAGCCTCTGCAGCGTTTCGCGTTTTTGAAATCCTTTCTCCACACCCCAACCCCGCAACTGATAGTACTCGTCTTTGACCTTTTCGAATTCCTGTCTGTCTATCACGGAACCTATTCTTGAAATAACCTCACCGTTGGCGCCCGGTACCAGGCATTCCGGGTCCATTGGACTGTACTTCAGCGGCCTTGTATGCCATTCTTCGGGCAGTGTATCATCCACCCTTCCCCGATGCCCCTCTCTCACCAGAATGGCCCTCTGCGTATTGAGGACCCGCTCACCAATAGTGTACAGACCGTTTTCATCCACCTCTTCGCCCGTCACGGCAGAGAGCAGCCTGCTCTCCAGCGCCGGGTCTCCTACATGGTCATCGCTGTTTTCGATGTCAATGACGGGATAGAGCCAGTCGCAGACGACAAGGCATTCCTTGGCATACTGGCGATCCTGGATCATCCTGGCCGCGAGCGCTTTACCGTCAAATGAGGAAAAATCCGCCGCGGCCTCACTGCCCCAGAACCTCCTGGCTATCGCCCGAAGGACATCCGTTGAAAGATAGGCACCTTCAACATCTTTCGCCCAGTTCACCCACTTGGCCAGTGGCATTCCAACCTCGTGAAGCGACTGGATTGGCTCTCTCGGCTCTATAGCCCAAAGCATTGCGGTGGTGATATAAATGCGAGGGTCATAAGGATCAACGTGACGGATTAGTTTCGGCGATTCTCCCCCGATTTCCTTTGCCGCCGCATCCATACCCTTCGCCAGAATATCCCCAATCCCCTCCCGCAGGGCAACCATCCTGGCCAGCGTCTCGATATATTCCAGGCTTCCCAGCTTTGATACCGGCAGACCGCTGCCCTCTTCAGTTATCAGGCCGGCTTTATAGCATCGATTTAGCCAGCCGATCATCAATTCCAGAGACCAGGTATCCAGTCCGTAATCATCGCAGACCCGGTTGGCATAGAACGGAACCTCGTTCTGTTCCCCGTAATATCTCCATGACCATTGTATGTAGAACATTCCTGACTGGCACATATACTTGCCGGCTTGACCGTCCGCTCCGGTGTACTTTACACGAATGCAATCGCCGAGGCACCCATAGCACGGATCTTTCTTGGTTGTCGGTCCCGACATGATGAAATCATTTCCCCACGCGGTGAAAGCACCACGATTGAGACTCTTGTAATAGCCGGTCAGTTCCCTCAATTCATCAGGCCGGGCGACCCTGATATCCTTCCTGGAGCCAGCCACCACCACGGCCTTGAGCATCTTAGACCCCATCACCGCCCCCATCCCCGCCGAGCCGCTGGCATCGTTATCCGCCAGAAGGCTGGCAGTGGCAACCATATTCTCGCCCGCCGGGCCGATAGCCAGGACCCGGACTGAATTGCCCAGCTCCTCTTTTAATATTTCCCGGGTTTCCGCAGCGCCTTTACCCCATAACATGGAGGCATCCCGCAGCTCCACCTTTGCATCCTGAATTAACATATAAACGGGTGAATCCGATTTCCCCTGTAAAACAACGGCATCATAGCCCGCGAGTTTAAGTTCGGCTCCCCAGCGACCGCCGAGATTGCTGTAGCTGAATTTGGGAGGGTCAGTCTGGGGGGACCTGCCAAAAACACCCCATCTTGAAGCGCCTATTACCGGAATACCGGCCAGCGGACCGAGGGCGATTATCAACCTGTTTTCATCATCGAACGGTTTAACCTCAGGAGGAACCTCATTCCAGTAGATGATGGCCGCGAGTCCCCGCCCGCCCAGAAAAGCCGAGTAGGCTTCGGTTGGCTCATTCCAGATTTTTCCTGTGGAAAGGTCTGACCGAAGGATGTTTCCCGCGTACCCATATGGCTGGGGCATACCGACCTCCGTTCAATGGTAATGTACCGGATATAATTATGTTTGGCTGAATTCTGGACTGATGCTGATGAAGATTGTATTAGTATACTAATTAGTATATAATGTATTATAACTTTACCAGTCCTTTTTTCCATTGTCAATTATGGTGTTGCTGAAAAAAAACCTCAAATCAACCCCCGAAAATCAGGAGGTTTACCATGAGCGCTGAGAACCCCAGTCAGCACGAGGAACTCTCCGCCGAAGAGGAATATGAGACCTGGGGCCTGCTCATCCAGACGCGTGACGCGATGATTCGGCTCCGAGATCGCGAGGTTAAACCACTGGGAATAACGTCGATGCAGGGCGGAGTCCTCTGGGTACTCAAGTCACTCGAAGCTGCCGGAATAAAGCCCACGCCAGCCGAAATAGCTCGATGGCTGTTCAGGCAGCCGCCTTCTATATCGGCACTGCTCAACCGTATGGAGAAGCTCGGCCTTATCGAATGCCAGAGCAATCCTGAGGGGAAAAGACAGGTCGCGGTCAAGATCACCCCGCAGGGTAACGAGGCTTACCGGTCCTTTATCCGCAAGCGGGGAGCGATCCCCAGGGTCATAACAGTGCTTTCCGCCGAGGAACGGGAGCAACTTAGAAACAGCCTGGCGAAATTACGAAAGAAGGCTCGCGAGGAGCTGGTATCCCTGCCGATTCAGCCCGAGAAGTAGCCTTTTACAGGGATACTCAGGGGGAATCTTCACTCAACCTGCCGCGCTATTCCAGAAGACATTGAAGTCATCTCACAATAAGCTGGCTGTATTTACCAGACTATAAGCTGGATCGGGCGGAACAGATCAAATCAAAGAACCGCTTCAGGATCCTGGCGGTCGCCCCCCAGATCACGTCTTCACCGTAGTGAAAATAGTGAGCCTTATACGTCATTCCACCGTCGGCCTGAATCCCCTCCCGATAGTTGGCTTTATTCAACAGGGACGAGACAGGAACCTCCAGCAATCCCTCAACTTCCACCGGATTTATTCGCAACTGGCGCGGATCGGGGATGAAACCAACAAAAGGCGTAACGATAAAGTTGGAAACGAGCGTCAATTCATCATCCAGCTCACCCAGAATATCCACCATTTCAGGATCGAGCCCAATCTCCTCATAGCTTTCACGGAGCGCTGTTCTGAGCAGATCCTCGTCCTCCTCTTCCTTTCTGCCTCCCGGAAAAGAAATCTGGCTTTTATGGTGCTCCACTGTCTCGGTGCGTTTGGTGAAGAGTATATGGTCCTCACCGCCTCTCTCGAATATGGGCACCAGAACCGCTGAAGGACGCGCTCCGCGATCAATAATATATCGTTTGTTTCGCTGACTCAGTATCTGCCTGATAAATTCTCTCACGACTATCTAACCTGCCTCGCCATTGACTCGACGCGCCCAATCCTTAATAAACGGATTGACCTTGCGCTCCATCCCGATCGTTGTCTGCGGACCGTGGCCGGGATAAACTGGGGTATCATCAGATAAAACCATCAGGTGCTCGAATATTCCACTCATCAATTGCGGATAACTCCCTCCGGGGAAATCCGTTCTACCGATACTGAACTGAAACAGAGTATCCCCGCTGAAAACGACACCGTTACCTATCAGTACAATCCCGCCCGGGGAATGGCCAGGAGTATGACGAACATCAAAACCGAGATCGCCTACCTCGATAGCGTCGCCATCTTTCAGCGGCCTGTCAACTGAAGGGGATTTCTCAAACACTCCGCCCTTAATGGTTTCGGCCTCATGCATGGCGAAAGGCGCGCCCGTCAGGTCTCGTATTTTCTTGACGCCGCTCACATGATCGATATGCCCGTGGGTGGCTACAATTAATTTGACATCGAGTCCCAGTTCCTCTACCGCGCTCGAAATGGTCCCCGGCTCCGCTCCGGGATCGATGATTATACCCTCACCAGTATTCTCGGACCATACGATATAACAGTTCGACATGTAAGGGCCTACCGCAAGCATCTTGAGTTGCAAGCTCTACCTCCCTTCTAATAGAGACCATTTCAAATCAATTACCCGACAGATGAAGAGTAAAAGCTATGACAAATCCGTATCAATCGCTGTTCCCGGATGCCTGATTATATCCACCCAAGCTTCTCATAATACCCGCGATATCCGGCAACAGTCAGGTCGAGGTGCATCCGGTCATAATCCAGTTCCCCGGAGACATTGTTCAAGAAATAGTCCTTCAGCCGGCCCTCAACCTGCCCGGTATTCTCCCCCTGTTTGAAAGCGTTAAGAGTAATCTCACCGCATTCTTTCAGTTCCCGTACCGCTCTCCGCGTCAGATGGTCGGTTCCCTCGGCGACACCTTCATGGGCATAGAACAACAGAGTCGGATTCATTCCTCTGATTCGCTCAATCGACTGAAGCTGCTGATGGAGGTCGAAACCCTCAGGGCACACCACTACCACATCATCAGCAGCCGGGAAATACATGCCCAGCGCGTCACCGCAGAAGAGACCTTCGGTTACATCGTCGTATATACAGATGTGATGACCGGCATGCCCTCCGGTATGGATTATTTTCAAGCTCCTGCCGCCGAGTTCAATAGTGTCGCCGTCTTCCACTGTCAACACCCGGCTCTCAGAAACCGGCATCACTTCTCCGAACTTATCCGCAAAATCGTCGCCGAACGATCTCTTATAAGCGTTTATCAGCTTCTCGGGGTCCCGCAGGTGTCTGGCATGCCTCTGATACACCACAACCCGGCAATCAGGCACCCTTTCAGCCATGTACCCCGTTCCTCCAGAATGATCGACATGTAAATGGGTGGGGATGATATACGAAAGTGAGGAAAAATCAAATTCGAGTTGGCGCTCGAGGGCTTGCAAAACAGTTTTTGCCTGGGCCGTCGAACCCGGATCGATAAGGGCCGACCTCTCTCCGACTACCAGATAGGAGAGCGAAAACATGAAATTCAGTTTGGGATGAATCTGATAGACGTCGTCCGCCACCCTTCGAATCGTGGCCATGAGAAAAACCCCTGAATATTCTAACACAAGTGGAGTACCACTGTCGGTTCAAATACGAAGACATCCACCCGCCGGATGAGTAATCGACTCGCGGTTTTCGCTTTGGCTGGTGAATAAACAACCAGTGGACCCGCCACAGATGTGTCGCGGAAAGATGCCGCAGTACATCTGTATTAATAGCTGTTTTTAATGGAATCTGTTTTGCCCTTGAGCATGTGGTTGCAGTATAATTTAATATCCCGGCCATGGCCAGGGGAGAATAAGCCAGGGAGGCACGATGGAGATAATACTGGCATCTGAAAGAGGGTTCTGCTTCGGCGTCAGGCGCGCCATCGATCTGGCGGAAAAGGCGGTATCGGAGCAGGGCACCCTGGAAAGTCTGGGCGCTATAGTTCACAACCGTCAGGTAGTGGACTTGCTGGCCTCACGTGGAATGCGGATCATCGATAGCCTGAGAAATATGAAGGGTGATACGCTCCTCATCCCCTCACATGGTGTAGAACAGGAAGTAATGTCTCAGGCTGAGGAGAATAATCTCAACGTGATCGACGCGACCTGTCCCATCGTACGCAAAGCCCAGGAGGTAGCTCACAGGCTCTATGAAGAGGGATTTACAGTTATTGTATTCGGGGACGCTTCACATACGGAGGTAAAGGGATTGCTTTCCAGAGCGGGAGAGGATGCGATCGCCACAACTACTGTCCCATCATTAGATAATTTTACCAGGCGCATTGGTATTTTATCTCAGACAACCCAGAGCCAGACGCAGTTCGCCACATTTGTTTCTGAACTCATCAATTCCAGGCTGGGCTCACTGGCCGAAACGCGAATATTCAATACCATATGCGACGCAACAAGTAAACGTCAGAAAGCCGCCCTCCAATTGGCCTCGGAAGTTGACCTGATGCTGGTTATCGGCGGGCACGACAGCGCGAACACCGGTCACCTGGCTGA
>JAWOBX010000131.1:0-12222 GCA_046484125.1 Dehalococcoidia bacterium
GCCGCTGGTATTCTCCAGCACCTTGGGCAGACGCTTGTCATCGGTCGTCGGCGTCGCCAGCCGGATGAAGTCCAGCCCCGCTTTCCCTCGATTGGCCTTCCTTGGGTTGCGGGGTATTTGATACAATCACCGGATAGCGGTTGTTCGACAAACATATGCAACTGTTCCATATACGAATACAGGCATAACGGGGCTCAGGAACAGAGTTCCAATGCATGTTGGTTAGGCAGGCATTGCCTGACGGACGGAATAAAAGATACATGGAATCGTTGAATCAATTGAAGCAAGGACTTAGGAGGATGTGTGGCTGGTAACCGAAAAGGGAAATGTTGTTTTTTGGTGGGCAATCCCTGAGAAAAGGGCGTCGGAATGCGTGTTTCAGGAGATGTTTACGTTTGCACCCGCGAAGACCAGAGCGCGATCGTAACAGCGAGATACGATGCGGGCTGCCAGACCTAATTTTAAGCTGAATGGGAGGATAACTGGATATGGGTAAAATGGACGGAAAGGTAGCCATAGTCACCGGTGCCGGGGCGGGTATTGGAAGGGCAACCGCCAGAATATTTGCCCGTGAGGGAGCCACGGTCGTGGTCTCTGATATCGCTCAAGAGGCTGGTAATGAGACGGTCGGGATAATAAAGCAGGCGGGAGGAGAGGCCATGTTTGTCAAGTCCGATGTCTCAAAGCCGGATGAAGTGCAAAGGATGGTAGCAAACACCGTGGAAGCTTATGGCAGGCTTGATTACGCCGCCAACAATGCTGGATTGACTTCCGAAGCTAGTCCGATTACTGAGTCAAGTGAAGAGATGTGGAACCGCATCATAGCCGTGAACCTGACCGGGGTTTGGCTCTGTATGAAATATGAGATCACTCAAATGCTTAAACAGGACGGAGGAGCCATCGTCAATACTGCCTCTATGGCTGGTATAGTTGGTTTCCCCGGCTCCGCCGGTTACGTTGCCAGCAAACACGGGGTAATCGGCCTTACCAAAACGGCGGCGCTCGATTATGCAAAGAACAATGTTCGGGTTAACGCGGTTTGCCCGGGTGTGATAGTTACCAGCATGGTGGAGCCGCTTCTTGAGAGCATGCCGGAGGTTATAGAAAGCCTGAATGCGGTGGCTCCCATGGGAAGGATGGGACAGCCAGACGAGATAGGCGAGGCTATTGTATGGCTGTGTTCCGACGCCGCCTCGTTTGTCACCGGCCATGCCCTTTCTATTGACGGTGGTTACGTAGTTCAATAAACCATGGTATGAAGTACCACAATGTTGTTTTTCTTCCCTCTGAAAAGAGGGGGCTGATAGAAGAAGGCACCTTGCTTCGAGATGCCGCGAGAGAGGTGGGGGAGGGGATCGAGGCGGTGTGTGGGGGCAGAGGAAAATGCGGTAAGTGCAAGGTGCGAATCATGGAGAGTGAGGCACATGGTGTTTTATCCGGGATAGAACACCTTTCTCCGCTTACCGAGGAGGAGCGGGCCTATGCGGATGGGTACGGTCTAAGGAAGGATGAAAGGCTCGCCTGTCAGGCACGTGTGGTGGGAGACTTAGCTGTATTCGTGCCTGAGGAAAGCAGGGTCTATCGATTTTCAGTCCACAAACCGTCCGGCGAGCGTACAGTTGACATAATACCGTCCATACAAAAATATTGTCTGGAGCCCCATTTATTTGAATACTCAGAAGATGCCAGTCACCAGGAAATTCTGACAAAGGAATTGCAGAAACGTTTCGGACTGAAAAACCTGGGTATAGATCCCTATCTGGAATCAAGGATTTCCCCTTCGGTCAAACAGCACAGTAGTGGCCTCACTGTTACCGTTTGGGAAAACAGAGAAGTCATTCGCATTGAGGCGGGATACCACCAGAGAAAATACGGATTGGCACTGGATATCGGCACAACTACCGTGGCAGGATATCTATGTGATTTGGATAGTGGCGAGATAGTCTCGGGTGACGCGGTTCTCAATCCGCAGATCCGCTTTGGCGAAGACGTAATGAGTAGAATAGCGTATGCCAAAGATAATGAAGGCGGACTGGCGGAGATGAACGAACAGGTGGTGTCAGCCATAAATGACCTCATCAATGAGATTGCGGGAGTAGCCCGGATAACCCCTGAAGATATCTGTGAAGCAGTTGTGGTAGGCAACACTGTAATGCATCATATTTTCCTGGGGCTTGATGTGATGCCCCTCGGAAAATGGCCTTTTTCCCCGGTTTTGAGTCATTCAGTCAACAGGAAAGCTGGTGAACTGGGGATTGGCATTCTTCCCTCCGCGAATATCCATGTGCTTCCAATTGAAGCGGCCTTTGTTGGGGCTGACAATGTGGGAGTGATGCTGGCCGAAGAGCCTTATAACCAGGATGAGATGATACTCATTGCCGACCTTGGAACCAATGGTGAATTGCTGCTGGGGAACCGTCAACATCTGATTTCAGCCTCGTGTGCCACGGGCCCCGCTTTTGAAGGCGGGAACATCCGTTTTGGTATGAGGGCTGCCTCCGGGGCTATAGATCGGATTAGAATTGATCCGCACTCCCTTGAGTTGAGTTACGGCGTAATTGGCAGGAGAGAATGGAGCACCGAGCTGCCACAGGATGAAATCATGGCGCGCGGTGTATGTGGCTCAGGAATAGTGGATGCCGTAGCCGAGATGCTGACAGCAGGTATCATCAATTATGATGGCAGTTTCAACAAGTCATCTGCCTCGACTCGTTTACGTTTAACTGAAGAAGGTAAGCCGGAATTTGTTATTGCCGATGCCCCGGAGACATTAACAGGGCGGGAGATTGTCGTCAATCAAAGGGATATACGAGCTGTACAGCTAGCCAAAGCGGCAATATATACAGGATCGCGGTTGATGTTGAGGCGCATGGGCGTTGAAGTTCCTGACAGAATTTTGCTGGCGGGGGCCTTTGGAGCGGTGATAGACCCGCGCCGGGCGATGGTTCTGGGTATGTTTCCTGACTGCGCCGTCGAACGCATACAACCTATAGGGAACGCGGCTGGCGATGGAGCTCGTATAGCGTTATTGAACAGGGAAAAGAGAGATGAGGCTGATAGGGTAGCCCGTCAGGTGGAGTATATTGAATTAACATCTGAACCCGGCTTCGAGGAGCTGTTTATACTGGCAACCCATTTCCCGCGAAAGTGAATGCCGGTGAAATGCCCGATCTATTAGTTAAGGAACCTCTTCAGCAAGAGGTTCCTTCGGGGGCTGGGGGTGTCCCCCGGATTTAAAAGTCCCCCATGATTGGGGGACTTAAGGTGTTGATCATAGGTTCCCTGATTATTTAATCCCGGTTGATCCATGTCCCCCGCTTCCCCGATCCGTTTCCGAAAGTTCCTCCGCTTCTTCAATTGAGACATCGGCGAGTCGGCTGATAACCATTTGTGCTATCCTGTCCCCGTGACTTATCTGGAATGACGGCGCTTCTCCGAAAACGTACATGGTAACCATTATCTCGCCGCGATAGTCCGAGTCTATGGTGCCAAACGTTACGCCTACGCCGCTGGCTGAGAGACCTGAGCGGGGCCGTACCTGGACATCGTAGCCCTCCGGGATTTCGATCGCGATTCCTGTTCGTACCTTTTGGGGATTTCTGCTGATGGTCATTGGGACATCCCCGTCGATACAGGCAAACAGGTCATATCCGCTGGCGTGTTTGGAGCCGCGTTTCGGTGTGATCGCGGCCGGGTGGAGTTTCTTGACCCTGAGTAACGCGGGATTGTTGTTCATCTTCCGGTTTCCAGACTTATTGAGGTGATATATGAACTATGTTCCTCTTCAATCTCAATCACAGCGGCATTTGTTTAAGAGTTAGTTCGTTCATGTAGCTCGTTGATAATCTGTTTTGCGCCATCTATGATTCCGTCAATAACCTCTTTTATAGAAGGAATATCTCTGATGAGTCCAACGACCTGGCCACACGCCTGAAGACCTGAATCAAGTTCGCCGCTTTCAAGCAGATGCTTCCCTCTCTGACCGCTGATGAGCGGCCTCAACTCCTCGAAAGAGGCTTCTTTCCTTTCCATTTCCGCTACCTTTTCTGATATATTGTTTCGCAGAACCCGGTGGGAGTTCTTCAGTGAGCGTTGAACTAGCATGGTATCGCCTTCAGAGGAATTGACGAGCCAGTTCTTTACCTTCTGATGGACCGGTGCTTCCTTTGTCGCCAGGAACCTGGTTCCCATGTTGATTCCTTCGGCGCCCAGACCGAGGGCAGCCACGAATCCGCGCGCGTCAGCGAATCCTCCGGAAGCCACTATCGGTATTTTCACCGCGTCGACTGCCAGTGGAACGAGTATCAATGAGGTCAAGTCTTCCTCGCCGGGGTGACCGGCGCATTCGAATCCGTCGATGCTGACTGCATCACATCCGATTCGTTCGGCAGTCCGGGCGAATCTAACGGCCACGCATTTGTGGATCACTTTTATGTTTGCCGATTTTAAGCGCTCCATGTACGGTTCCGGATTTCTTCCCGCTGTTTCAACGATTGGGATCCCTTCATCAATTATCGCCTCTATGTAGCCTTCAATGTTGGCCGGGCGCATAGTAGGCAGCAGGGTAAGGTTTACGCCAAAAGGATTTCGAGTAAATTCCCTGACTTTTCTTATCTCGGCTGCGAGTTCGTCCGGAGACTCGAAGGTGAGAGCGCTCAGGATGCCGAGTCCACCGGCGTTGGATACCGCACCGACCATTTCGGCGGTGGAAACCCACTGCATGCCTCCCTGAATAATGGGGTATTTGATTTCCAGCATCCGGGTGAGTCTATTCTGAAACATGATTTAAAAAGCTAACCACAGAGATGTCGCAGCTTGATGGCAGGGGGAGCCTCGTGTTTGTGTTTGTGAGCAAGGTGACGATGCCATACAAAAGAAGTTACCTCATCGAGCTCCTTAGATGACATATCGTTATAGTTGGCCATGCAGAACCGGATAGAGGATTCCATCTCATCGTACGTATAGCCCAGGTCGCCTTCGTCGGTCTGGTTGTCATAAAGGCCCGCTGACGGTACCCTGTTGATGTTCTCCTCATCGATTATTCCTCTATCCCTGAAGTGCTCGAGCAACTGATATACCTCCGATTTGAAAAGCTCGCCGATGGGGAAGATATCCGCCAGGGCATCGCCTCCTTTAGTGTCATACCCGATGAAGTCCTCGGATAGATTGCCGGTTCCCATAACTCGAATCCGCCTTCCCGGAAATTGATTTTCAAGGTTATGCGAAATACCGTACAGGACGCACATTCTTGCCCGGCTGCGTGAGTTACCTCTGTTGACAACGGTTAATTCGGATTCATGTTTAAGGAAGATTTGCTCATTGATGGCTTCGGCTATCCTCGAGATCGGACGTAATAAGTGATTTATTCCCAATTTCTCAGCCAGGCCGGCGGAAAGTGCATTGAAGGTAACGCTGTCAACGTGGTTATAAGGCATGCTTATGCCATAAACGTTTTTACTGCCGAGTGCTTTCATACACAGGATAGCGACAAGGGAGGAATCCGCCCCTCCGCTCAGCCCGACAACGGCCGCGTCGGCGTTGTTTCTGATCTCGGAGTATATGTGCTCCAGCAAGGCTTCACAATCGAGTATCATTATCGCTTTGTTTAGAAAGGTTCTTGCTTAAATATTAGTCTAACTGGCCTGGGATGTAAATGGAGCGGGAATCGACCTGAAGCTGGTAGTTTGTTATTACCTGCGCAGGATCTCACGGGCGGCTACTACACCTGAAGCCGAGGCCTGAACCAGACTTCGAGTCACACCCGCTCCATCACCGATAGCGAATAAATTGGTGAGCTCAGTCTCGAGATTCTGACTGAGATGCAGCCGGGAGGAGTAGAACTTAACCTCTATCCCGTAGAGTAACGTGTCCGGAGAGGCAATACCGGGTGCCATTATATCCAGTGCCTGAATCATCTCCTTGATTCCTTTAAGGAATCGGTAGGGTAAAACGGCGTTGATATCCCCCGGGGTCGCGTTTTGAAGAGTGGGCTGGACCAGCCAGTCCTTCATATCTGCCGCCCGGGAGCACAAACCCCTCTCCAGGTCGCCGTAGCGCTGAAGTATAACCCCATTGGCCAGCAGGTTAGCGAGTTTGGCTACGGAACGGCCGTAAGTTATGGGATCTTTGAAGGGTTCCCTGAAACTGGCACTGCCGAGAAGAGCGAAATTGGTTCTATCCGTCTTATGGGTAGCATAGCTATGTCCGTTCACTGTAAGTACCGGCTCATCCCCTCCTGTTGATTCCATGGTTACCTCACCGGCCGGGCAGACGCAGAATGTTCTTATACGGTCATTAAATACAGTTGAATGGTATTCCAGTTTTGGTTCGTAAAGAACATCCGTCAACTCACGTAAAACTTGCTGGGGCACCTCCAGCCTGAGGCCGAGATCTACGGGATTGTTATGCATTGTAAGACCGAGATCTCCGGCTGCTCTGGCCAGCCAGTCGGAACCCTCCCTGCCGGGCGCAACCACCACGTGCCGGGCCCCGATGAAGTCACCATTCTCAGTTGATACTCCTGTGACTGTTCCATTTTCGGAATTAATGCAGGTGACCGTGGTATCCGTCCGCATTTCTATTCGGTTTGACAGGAACTCACGCATCGCCTCCAATACTTCGTAGCATCTCTCCGTTCCCAGATGTCGAATGGGCAGGGGAATTAGGGTGAGCCCTGCCCTCTTTGCCCTGGCAGCCATACCTTCTATTTGAGGGCCGGTTCCATACAGGTTATCAGACGCGCCGAATTCGAGGTAACGCCGGTCAACGTAGTCGACCAGTTCCTCTATTGCCGGCCGGCCCACATATTTGTAGAGCTGGCCGCCTACGTCGGGGGAAAGGGTGAGTTTACCATCGCTATAGGCCCCGGCGCCGCCCCAGCCGCTTACTATGGCGCATGGAGAGCACGCGAGGCAGCCGCTGTAATTGTGCGCGCCAGGACAATACCGTTTGTCCAGACCGAGGCCTTTTTCCAGCATCAGGATACTCAATTGTGGCGATTGGGCCAGTTCCAGCGCGGTGAAAATACCCGCGGGTCCGCTGCCGACAATCACCACATCATAGTACTCGGCCATGATTTTCTCTCAATTGACCTTCCGTGGACTTAATGGAGCGACTTTGAGGAATTAGGTGGTCAGTCCTTTATCTTGAATCGTTTCTTAAAGCGTTCCACCTGGCCTGCGGTATCAACTATACGTTGTTCTCCTGAGAAGAAGGGATGGCATTTGCTGCAGACTTCCACTTTAAGTGTGGGTTGAGTCGCGCCTATGTTGAATGTGTTGCCGCATGAGCAGGTAACCTTGCAGTCCTCGTAATATCTGGGGTGTATTTTACTTTTCATTTCGCACCTTAATTTCCTCAGCTATGAGGAACTATATTGACGTTGCCTCTTCGCTTGTTTGCCCTGCCGAACTTCACCGATCCATCAGTGAGCGCGTAGATCGTGAAATCCCTGCCGATCCCGACGTTCTTACCAGGATGGAATTTAGTACCTCTCTGTCTGATGAGTATAGTTCCAGCCCTGACTGACTGGCCATCAAACTTCTTGACTCCCAGTCTCTTTGACTGACTGTCGCGCCCGAGCCTGCTGCTGCCGCCCGATTTCTTATGTGCCATATTATTTACCCCGAATTCTTTTATTCTCAGTTAAGCACGATCTCATTGATAGACAAACGTGTATAATCCTGCCGGTGCCCCCTTTTACGCCGGTACCGGATTTTGTTCTTATACTTGAAGATCGTTATCTTTCTTTTTCTATCGTGCCTGACGATGGTAGCTTTGATTCTGGCACCTTCAATAGTTGGTTTCCCGATGGTGCAGTTATCACCGTCCGATACCATAAGCACCCTGTCGAGCTCAACTTCACTGCCCTCTTCACCTGAAATTCGCTCGATGTCGATTGTCTGCCCGGGTGTGACCTTATGCTGTTTTCCGCCAGCTGTTACTATTGCGTAAATGGCTATCCTCCTAGAGACATTCCCAAGATACAATTCTATCAATTGAGAATTATTTGTCAAGCGAGGGGTTGGTCACAAGAAAGCGGTTGTAGCGATACTGAACAATATTCAGTTTCCACCCGGGTAGTGAATGGTGAATATTTAAAAACGCTGTTTTTCGTGTTTTGGCAATACCCGTGTTACCGGAATATATGTATTTAAATATTTCTGGATCGTCTCTAATGGACGATGGTAGGCAATCCAACTTAATGGTCGATAGTACCTGGTTCTAACCAAATTTTTAAAGATTTCAAATATGGTAAGGCTGAAGGTGCAATATCAGGTTACACTTGTATTAATGACTTACGTAAACAGGTGCTCCCCTAGGCAGATTTGCGAACTTGAAGGTCAACTATAAAAGTAGTAGTATTAGAGGAGCGCCCCCGTAGCTCAGAGGATAGAGCGCCGGCCTCCGGAGCCGGGTGCGAGGGTTCGAGTCCCTCCGGGGGTACCATTAATCGTGCCCGGAAGGAGGTTGATTTTGTCCATAAGTGAAATAAGGTGGCATGGACGTGGGGGGCAGGGGGCGGTGACCTCGGCAGAGCTTATCGCTCTGGCCGCCATTGAAACCGGCAAATACGCGCAATCTTTTCCCAGTTTCGGCCCCGAGAGGAGGGGCGCCCCGGTACAGGCTTTTCTCAGGGTTGGCGATGAGCCTGTCAGAGTAAGATCGGAGATAATTACACCGGATGTGGTAGTGGTTCTCAATCCCGATCTGTTCGAATCAGTCGATGTGACCTCGGGACTCAAAGAGACGGGTTTTTTGATTGTTAATACCAGCAAGGACTTGGAGCAGATGAAATCCGCCCACGGGAACGGTTATAAAGTGGCCACTGTCAATGCGATGAAAATAGCCAGGGAAACGATAGGTTTGCCGATCACAAATACGACAATGATCGGGGCATTGCTTAAGGTCACCGGCCTGGTTGATCTTGATGAAATGATTGGTCCACTTGAGCACCGTTTCGGCAAGGTGGCCCAGAAGAATATCGATGCCATGAGAAGGGCTTACGAAGAAATAAGGATGGAGGGATGATTTGAGATGGCACAGATAACCTGGAAGGAACTGGAGTTAGGTAACATAGTTACCGAACCCGGTAGCGCCAGTAAATATCGCACAGGCGACTGGAGATCGGATAGACCGATTAGAGATCAGGAGAAGTGTAATAAATGTGGCCTGTGCTGGATATACTGTCCTGAGGCTGC
This sequence comes from Dehalococcoidia bacterium, assembly GCA_046484125.1. Classification (GTDB taxonomy): domain Bacteria; phylum Chloroflexota; class Dehalococcoidia; order SZUA-161; family SpSt-899; genus JBGLNL01. The sequence goes on from JAWOBX010000131.1 coordinate 9,201, forward strand.
TATCTATCCGATTGAAGATGGGTTATTTGAAACTGATTTATACTACTGCAAGGGATGTGGTATTTGTGCTCAGGAGTGCCCAAAGGACGTAATAACGATGGTTGAGGAGCAGGAGGCATGACGGGAAAAAGAATTGGACTTGAGGGTTCTTTTGCTATTGCTGAGGCAGTTAAACGATCTAATACGGACGTGGTCGCGGCCTATCCCATCACGCCGCAGACCCATATAGTCGAGCGCCTGGCGGAAATGGTTGCCGATGGGGAACTGGATGCCGAATTCGTCCCGGTGGAATCCGAGCATTCAGCAATGAGCGTATGTGCGGGGTCTGCGGCGACGGGCGCGAGGACCTTTACCGCCACTGCTGGACAGGGGCTCGAACTCATGCATGAGGTGCTCTACGTCGTATCGGCTTCCCGGTTGCCCGTAGTCATGTCCGTCGCTGATCGTGCCCTATCGGCCCCACTCAGCGTCTGGGGAGACCATTCAGATGCCATGGCAGTCAGAGATACCGGCTGGATCCAGGTATTCGCTGAAAACGCGCAGGAGGCTCACGATCTGGTACTGTGGGCCTTCAGGGTTGGGGAGGATAAGGACGTCCTTTTCCCGGTGATGGTTCACATCGATGGTTTCAACCTCTCTCATGTAACCGAGCCCGTTGTACTGACCGATCAGGCAGATGTTGAGCGTTTCCTGCCACAGAATCGCTACCCTCTCCCCTTGCACCCGGATAAACCGGTCACCATGGGCGCTTTCGGCCCTCCGTTCATATATACGGAGGCGAAGAAAGCCCAGGAGGTGGACTTTGAAAAATCAAAAGATGTAATTTTAAAAGGATGGAAGGAATTCGGGGAGATTTTCGGTCGAAACTATTCACCGGTAGAGAAGTATGCCGCAGACGATGCAGAGATACTGATGATGACGATGGGAAGCCTTGGTGAGACGGCCAGTCTGGCTGTTGACAGAATGCGCGAAGCGGGAAAAAAGGTGGGATTGATTAAACTGCGGTTGTGGAGACCCTTCCCCTTTGATGAATTCCGGGCTGCTGTCCAGAATGCCAGGGTGCTGATAGTTCTTGACCGATGTATCTCTTTCGGAGGACCCGGCGGCCCGGTGGCCTCAGAGGTTAGATCGGCGCTTTACAGTCAGGCACAAAGGCCCAGGGTAGTAGGTCTTGTCGGGGGGCTTGGTGGACGTGATGTCACTCCTGAAGAATTTGAGTACATGTTCAATCGCGGTATAGAGGCATCGGGCAAAGGGGAGGACGTCGAATTTGAGATGATAGGAGTGAGGGAATGAATCAGACAGTCGTGAAAGTCGGAAAACGCGAGGTATCTACCGATGAACCATTTGCTTCCGGGCACAGGGCGTGTATAGGTTGTGGGGAAGCGCTGGCGGTAAGGCTGGTTATGAAAGCGCTTGGCAGGGACGTGGTGGTCGCCAATGCCACCGGGTGTATTGAAATCATATCATCAACCCTGCCTGAAACTTCGTGGAGGGTTCCCTGGATTCACACCCTTTTCGAGAACACCGCGGCTGTGGCCTCCGGGGTGGAATCCGGCTTGAAAGTACTCAGGCGAAAAGGCAGAATATCGGAAAAGCATATAGACGTCATTGGTATCGGTGGAGACGGGGCGACCAGCGATATCGGGTTACAGGCCTTATCAGGTGCTTTAGAGAGGGGGCACGACTTCGTTTACATATGCTTTGATAATGAAGCATATATGAATACGGGCATTCAGAGATCAAGTGCTACCCCTTATGGTGCCTCGACGACAACCGCTCCCGCCGGGAAAGAGAGTATCGGTCAGATCACCTGGAAGAAGAATATGCCCGCCATCGCGGTTGCGCACAATATTCCTTACGTGGCGACGGCAACCCCGAGTTATCCGTTCGATTTAATGGAGAAGGCAAAGAAGGCTGCCGCGGTCGATGGACCCGCTTACCTGCACGTATTGTCTGTCTGTCCCACAGGCTGGCGAACTGCCACGAGTCAGTCAATAAAGGTTGGAAGGCTCGCTGTGCAGACGGGTATCTTCCCTCTATATGAAGTGGAAAACGGTAATTACAAGCTGAGCGTCGACCCAAAACTCAAGCCGGTAACCGAGTATTTTAAGAGTCAGGGCCGGTTTCGCCATCTGTCGGAAGAAGAGATTGAAAAGATACAGCAGCGAATAAATGAGGATTACGCGAAACTGAAGGAAAAGGTATCAGAGCGGGAATGAGCTCTCCAGCGGCTTGACTTTGAGCTTCAAAGACGAGATAATTTTCAACGGTGCGTTGTACCTTTATCGTTCCCCGATAGCTCAATGGTAGAGCATCCGGCTGTTAACCGGAGGGTTGTAGGTTCGAATCCTACTCGGGGAGCCATTTTTCAAAATGCCCTCCAGAGACCGCGTCAGCGGTCTCTTTTTCTTTGGGGTTTGCCACTGTTTTAGCTATGATATCGAAGGGTTGACGGTAAGATGGCTGGATTACAGGTTATCGCGGGCAAAGTTCAATAGACAGACAATTGATTGTTATGCCGAAAATAGTCGTGTTTTCACTACCTTAATGCGAAACCAAGTTGTGCTTGAACTTTGGCTTTTAACGTAGATTCGAATTTTTCGCGATTTGGCACTTTGAAGTTTTGGCGAAACGCGTCAAAAAGACTGTCAACGGAGGCTGATTGCCAGTTTCTATGTACCAACTCGGGGTAGTTACGGCGTTTTACAATGTCATACGTTGCAAAAACTGTCGAGTGATCCAAATGGTATTTCATGCTGCCGAGCGTATATCTGTTTACCAGATTCTCAAAAACCTGTTCCTGGACTACCCAGTATATCTTCTTTTCCCAGGATTCAAGGGCAATACCTTTGCTCAGAATCTGAGTAAATGACCGCTTCCAGATGTCGTACAAGTTTAATCCGAACTTGTAGTTTCTATCACTGATATTTTGTCCGTCCATTACATCTTCAAGCCCCTTGACAAGCTTCCCGGTACCCGTAGTCTGGCCAGTTTGGAACTCCACGACGGCGAAGTCCTC
>JAWOBX010000129.1:0-55317 GCA_046484125.1 Dehalococcoidia bacterium
TTGTCCTCAGGAACGACTTTGTTAATCAGACCCCATTGGTAAGCATCCTCCGCGCTCATCCACTCTCCGGTCAACAACAGTTCCTTGGCCTTGCGAAAATTCATCTGCCGCGGGAGCCTCTGGGTACCTCCTCCACCGGGCATGAGTCCTCTGGCCGAATGCTGGTCCCCTATTCGCGCGGTATCAGCGGCGATAATGATATCGCACGACTCAATCAATTCGATCCCGCCAGCCAGACACATCCCATGTACCTGAGCGATGGTCGGTTTGCTAAGATCCTCTATGGCATTATAGGTACGATGGCACATTTCAAGATACCTTACGGCCAGGCTCGATTTCTCCAGACTGGGCTGCATTGCCTTGAGATCCGCTCCGGCGCAAAAAGCCTTCCCCGTCCCTTTGAAAATAACCACTCGGATTTCATTATCCGCTTCGATATCCTGACATGCCTGGTAAAGCTCGTGATAAACCGTCGGGCTCAACGCGTTCAACTGATCCGGCCTGTTCAGCGTCAGGGTGCAAACATGACCTTTCTTCTCATAGATTATATCTTCGAAATCGCTCAACTGTCTCCTCCCCAAGTTTTTATTTGGCCGGAAAGAATTGTAGCACGAGAACGCGTGCATATCAAACAGCAACACCCGTCCCAAAACAGCGATTGATTTCGTCGCGATACGGCACCGTATCAAGTCGGTAATTCCCCATCTTTGAAAATGAGTTCGCCAGAAAAGCGGGGCACTTCTCTTAACCGGCCACCGCCAGGGTGAATGAATCTGGGTTTAAAAACTTTTCTGGCCTACATTCCCGTCTATTTGATATAATCGAAGGGGTTCGCCATGCAAATATTTAAACGAACTGATTACCATCGATGAAAGGAAAAGCGATGAGAGCCATCCTCAGTGTTTCGGATAAGACCGGACTGGTCGACTTCGCCAGGGCACTCGCGAATAAGAACATCGAACTCTTCAGCACCGGAGGAACGAAGAAAGCCCTGGCTGAGGGAGGCGTTCAGGTGCGCGGCATCAGCGAGCTCACCGGCTTCCCGGAGATACTGGAGGGACGTGTTAAAACGTTGCACCCCGCCGTTCACGGCGGAATCCTTTGCCGGCGCGACCTCCCGGCTGACATGGAAGAGATGTCCCGGCATGGACTGGATACAATTGACATGGTGGTGGTCAATCTTTATCCCTTCGTCAGGACGGTATCCACGCCCGATGTAAGCTTGCGGGATGCGCTGGAGAACATTGACATAGGCGGGCCGACGCTTATCCGGGCCGCGGCAAAGAACTTCCCTCACGTGATTGTTGTAGTCGCTCCCGGCGATTACCCGCGGGTGCTGGAGATGATAGAAGCTGGAGACATCGGCATAGACGAACGGAAAAGGCTGGCCCAAAAAGCTTTTCAGCACGTAGCCCTGTATGATACCGCGATATCCCAGTACCTGTTAGAGACCGAGAACGGCTTCGCCCTTCCGGAGAACATGACTATCGCTCTCAACCGAAAGTCTGATCTGCGCTACGGAGAGAATCCGCACCAGTCAGCCGCCTTTTACCGCGAGGAGAGGATTGGAGATGTCTTAACAAAGAACTCCATCGCTGAAGCGAAGCAACTGTGGGGTAAAGAGCTCTCGTTCAACAACATACTGGATGCCGATGCCGCGTGGAACGCCGTCACCGAATTCATTGAACCCACTGTGGCGATAATCAAGCACACCAATCCATGCGGACTCGCTTCTCATGATGACCTGGCCGAGGCATATCGCCGCGCCCTGAGCGGTGACCCGGTTTCCGCCTTTGGCGGAATCGTAGCGACGAACAGGCCTGTCAACGCTGCCATGGCCAATGAGGTGCTCAAGACTTTCTACGAAATAATCACGGCCCCTGGATACGAACCGGAGGCGCTGCCCCTCCTTCAAAGCAAAAAGGACCTTAGAATACTCGATATGGGGCCGCTCAAAGGGGAGGCCTCCACTACACAGTACGATTACCGGCACGTTGGAGGAGGCTTCCTTATCCAGATGAGCGATACTATCGAAGAGGACCCGCGAACGTGGCGGCTGGTCAGCAAGCGCCCTCCAAGCGCAGAGGAGATGGAAAGTCTCATTTTCGCCTGGAAAGGGGCCAGGAATGTAAAGTCCAATGCCATCGTCATAACTAAAGGAACAACTTTGCTGGGGATGGGCGCCGGACAACCCAGTCGCGTCGATAGCGTGGAGATCGCCCTCAAAAAAGCCGGCTCTGAAGCAAAGGGCGCCGTGCTCGCCTCGGATGCCATGTTCCCTTTCCCTGATGGAATCGAGATCGCTGCCAAAGGCGGCGTCACCGCCATAGTACATCCCGGAGGATCTGTAAGGGACGAGATGGTCATCGAAGCCGCGGATAAATATGACCTGGCAATGCTCTTCACCGGCATCAGACACTTCAAGCATTAGGATGGTAATTGCTTCAGAACTTTCATGTCAGCATTCAAGGATACGGCCCGGGATAAGAAAAGTGCCTGCATATCATGATGAGGCATTATGGAACAAAATGTTTTAAAAATAAGCAGGGAACAGATATCGGATCTACTTGACAGGTTAATCGAACCCTCGCGGCTGGATTCGGCCATTGACGAAGTCAGGAGAATGCTGGCCATCAAGCAACGCCTGGCCATGTACTCTGATGTCTCCTGCTGAGCAACCACTGACGAGGCCACCCGTGGGATGGCATTGCGTCTTGAAGCTGAGGTGAAGCTGCTCCACGAGGCCGTGACGGCGCTGAAGGAAGGGAATATTGAAAAAGGGACTTCGCTGCTCGTAGAGTACAGGGGTATGATCCCTTCAACGAACATTTGATATGACGATGGAAAGCGAGTTACTTATAATCAATAAGGAACAGGTCGGTTTTTTGCGCTCAAGAATGGAGAGGGGGAGCGAAATGGACCGGTGTATAAGTGAAGCGGAGAGGATGCTGGAGATAGAATCCGGCATCTTACGGCGAGCTGAGGCTCGAAGCTGTTGCTTTGGAGATGATCTGTCATTACAACTTTATGGTTCGGTTAAGACGCTGGAAAACATGTTACACAAGCTTCGTTCCGGTAATATAAGCGAGGCTATTTCTTCATTAAACGAATACGAACAGTCAATATCCGCTAAAGAAGGATTCCATGGAGGTGGATGATGGAAGGGTTCGGCGTCAACCAGAAGGTTCAGTCCCTTAGAGAGAGAATCCGACAGGGAATTGAATTTCAATCCTGTGTAAATGACTTGAAAGAAATAATCGACTCAGATCGAGGTGAGCTGGCCAAAGCGGAGGTCGCCTGATGCACAGGCGAGGGATTCGAAGCGTGTCTTCGAAGCCAGGTCCAGTTGCTGGAAGCGGCCTTGAGAGCACTGCAGGAGGGAGATATCGGGAACGCGGAGTCTATGCTCCAGGAGTACTGCAGGATAAACGGTTAAAATACTCAGGATTTGTTTTCAGCCCCGCCAGCGGGAAAACCGGGTTGAAGTCAATCACAGCCGTTCTGACCTCGATATATTTCGGAGGGAAATGATGAGAATCAAAGTCGCCGTAGAAGAGATAACCAGACTTGAAGTTGACGCGATTATCGTGAACCTTTTTCAGGGTATCAAGACGCCGGGGGGCGCTACCGGCGCTGTGGACAAAGCACTGGACGGAGCTATTTCCAGCCTCATCGCCAGAGGCCAGATCAAAGGCAAGCTGAATGAGACCACTATAATACAGACATACAACAGGATCGCTCCTCAGATGGTCCTGGTCGTGGGACTGGGCAAGAAGCGTGACTTTGACGCTGAGAGAATCCGTCAGGTATCGGCGGCGGCATGCCGGGCTTTGCGAAACGCTGAGGCGAGAAATATAGCGACAATTATGCATGGTACGGGTGCCGGTGGTATAGCACCGGAGACCGCGGCTCAGGCAATAACGGAAGGCAGCCTTCTCGGACTTTACCAGTTTCGTCAGCATATGACTCAAAAACCGGAACATAAACAAATAAAGGAACTCATTATCGTAAACAGGGATAGCAGGGGCATATCCGGGCTCAGAAAGGCATCGAAAAAAGGCAGAATACTGGCCGAATCGACAATACTTGCTCGAGATATGGTCAACGAGCCATCTAATTTCATGACCCCTACTGACATGGCGAGGAAGGCTCAGGAGGTGGCGGATAAATGGGGACTGGGCATAGAGGTCCTGGAGAAAGCGGATATGGAAAGGCTCGGCATGGGAGCCCTGCTTGGTGTGGCTCAGGGAAGCCAGCAACCCGCCAAGTTCATCATAATGAATTATTACGGTGATCAAAATACCAAAAGGACCGCTGGCATTGTAGGCAAAGGTCTGACTTTCGATTCCGGGGGTATCTCGATCAAACCCTCCAGCAAGATGGATGAGATGAAAGGTGATATGGCTGGCGGCGCGTCTGTTATCGCTACCATGCGTGCTCTCGGTGAGCTCAAACCCAGGATCAACGTCACCGGCCTTGTTCCAGCCACCGAGAATCTGCCCAGCGGAACCGCTTACAAACCGGGCGACGTGATCAAGGCCATGAACGGAAAAACGATCGAGGTCCTCAACACTGATGCCGAAGGAAGGCTGATACTCGCGGACGCGCTCAGCTATGCCGGTAAGCTGGGGCTTTCGCCTATTGTGGATATCGCCACACTGACCGGGGCCTGTCATGTGGCCCTTGGAGATATCTGCACCGGTGCTTTCGGAAACAACAGGCGCGTCATGGAGGCTGTTATTCGGGGAGGCAGTGAGGCGGGGGAGCGTATCTGGGAAATGCCCATGTATGATGATTATTCCGAGTTGATCAAGAGCGACATAGCCGACATCAAGAACACAGGGGGCAGAGGTGGTGGCGCGATCACCGCCGCGAAATTCCTGGCGGAGTTCGTCGGTAGAACGCCGTGGGTGCATCTGGATATCGCCGGTACTTTCCTGCTGGATAAAGACCGGGGATACTGGCCGAAGGGCGCTACCGGCATTCCGGTAAGAACTCTGGTCAATTTCCTGTTATCATATACCGGGCGATGAAACCTAAATATCAAAACTAATTTGACAGGGATGGCGAAAATGAGCGAATCGATGGCTGAAGAGTGGGCGAAATGGCTTGAAAAGGAAAGGTCAAATTTAGAGGTTCTGGAACAGCGAATCGAGGAACTCTCCACCAACCACCAAAGCCCTGAAGGTTTTCATTACATCAAATTCTGGGCTGAGACAGACGAGATATCCAGCCTGCTCGAAACGATGCAACCATTACCCCAGAATGAAAAAACCCGCCTTCAGGGGATGCTCGATAGTATCTGCCGTGACATCAAGAAACAGCAGCAGCGGGAGCGCAGAGAACAGCAGGCTCAATCAAGGCAGTCCCGGCAGGAAATCGAGGAAAAGATAAATCAGGCTCAAACCATGGCCGATTCTGCTCCAGATGACATTAAAACCCTCAATAAGGCCCAGTCACTTCTTAAAAGCGCGCTTGGCAGCCTGAAAGACGGTGGTGGCGATAATGGGGTGGAAGGCATTTCACAAAACTCCACTCTCATGCGGAACGATCGGCAGGCATGCTGGGATAAATGGCGGGAGATCAATGACCTGATCCATGAACGCAGGCAAGCTATTTGGGATAGAAACTACCACCACATCGAGGGAAGGGTCACGAACGCGATTGCCGAGGCCAATGATGGAAACCCACACGAAGGCCTGAAAAAAATCAAGGGCGTTCAAAAGGAACTGAAAGCCATGGCTCTGAGCCGGGAACACCGCGAGGAGCTCAAGAACACCCTCAACGAGGCATGGGATAAGGCCATCTTCAAAGTCAACGAAATACGTGAGGAAAAACAGCACAAATTTGAGGAATGGCTGAGCCGAACGGAAGGTCAACTGGAACAACTGGAAGAGCAGCTCAAGCTCAATCAGAAGGAGAGTTCCAGAATTCAGGCGGAGATCGAGCAGTTCAAAGAGGCGATCCAGAGTGTGAGGGCCAGAGATTATGGCGATTCCTTACGTGAGAAGATAGCCAGCAGGCGAGCGAGATTAAAAGAGCTCGAGGTGCTGAACAAGCAAATAGAGGGAAGAATTCAGGCACTCAGAGTCAAGATAGAGGGGCAGAGAGACAACAATGTCCCAAAGGCCTCATATACCAATGGCCCGGCGGAACCGCCCGGTACAAACAGTGCATAGAGAGCCATTTGCTGAAAACGCGATATCTGCGACTTCCGGGTGAGCCTTCTCGCAGGCTTGGTTAGATTGGACTTTAATATATGACCGGAACCTGACCGGCAATAATTGGAGGAGGAGGTTAAAAATGAAAATCAAATGGCTTGGACACGCGTCGTTTCTCATCACTTCGCAGGATGGGACAAGGATAATCACGGATCCCTACGGCCAATTTGACGGCCTCAATTACGAGCCGATCAGCGAATCGGCTGATATCGCCCTCGTAAGCCACCAGCATGGAGATCACTATGGTGGAAAAGTGGGTGGCAGTCCAGAAGAGATCACCGGAGCCGGTACCACAACAGTAAAAGGAATTGAATTCAAAGGGATCGCCAGCCACCACGATCAGTCAGGCGGGAAGGAACGCGGCGATAACGTCATCTTCTGCTTCGAAATCGATGGGGTCAAACTGTGCCATCTCGGTGACCTTGGCCACCCGCTTTCTGGAGATCAGGCGGCTCAAATCGGTCAGGTGGATATACTCTTCGTCCCGGTGGGTGGGTTTTTTACCATCGATGCCCGGGAAGCCACCGAAATATGCAATCAAATTAAACCAGCGGTAATAATACCAATGCATGTTCGCAACCACAAATGCGATTTCCCTATAGCCACGGTAGAGGATTTTCTGAGCGGTAAAGAGAATGTAGAAGACGTTGGCGGCAGTGAAAAGACTTTTGACAGGGCTTTGCTTCCCGCTGATACCAAGATCGTTGTACTCGAACCTGCCAAATGACTGCTTGCCAATGTTTAGAACATAGGAGTATAATACCCTACGTGCCTAGAGGTCAATAGAATATGCCAAAGAGAACCTATCAACCAAAAAAACTCCCCAGAAAGAGAAAACACGGCTTTCTGGCTCGGATGAGTACGCGAGGCGGACGGGCTGTATTGGCCCGCAGGAGGCTCAAAGGCCGCCATCGCCTGACCGTCTGACCGAAGGAACCATGGTGGGGACGGGGAAGGGAGAACGGTTAAGAAAGAGTTCGCAATTCGTTGCGGTATTCAACGAGGGGAAATCCTGGGCGAATGAAATGATAGCCTTGAGAGCGATGCCCAATGGAATGGAGCAGAGCCGGGTGGGCATCGTGACGACCAGGAAGCTGGGAAAGGCTGTTAAACGAAATAGAGTGAAAAGGCTGCTCAGGGAAGCGGTGAGGTCGGCACCCATCAAACCGGGGTGGGATATAGTAATAATTGCCCGGAACAGAGCCGCGGAAGCAGGATACGACCAAATACACCCGGCATTGATTCAGCTTTTAAGGCGGGCTAAACTGCTGGGGGAAGGGTAGATGAAGGGAATAGCTCTTGTACTGATTCGTTTTTATCAGAATGTGATATCCCCGATTACCCCTCCCTCTTGCCGTTATCAGCCCACCTGCTCTCAGTACGGGTATGAGGCATTCAGCAAATATGGATTTTTCAAGGGCGGTTGGATGACCGCAAAGCGCATAATGCGCTGTCACCCATTCGCCAAAGGGGGGGTCGACCCTGTACCATAACAAAATCGCATTAATCAGCATGTTCTCGTGCTGTCCCAAACGGAAATCAATGCACGCTTTTTCTCGATACGGTTTAACATTAAAGCTGTCATTCCTAACCCTCATTTGCGGATTACTGCTCACGGGATGCGTGGATCACTTTTCCCCCGATGGATGGGCAGGTCCGACTGTTTCCGGCGATACATTGTATATATGTACGCTGGAAGGGAATTTCTTGGCCATCGACCTTAATGACCGCACCGTTACCAAAGACCTGACCCCTACTGACCAGAATTCAGAACCATCTTCGATGTTCGGGTGTGGAGCGCCAGCCGCTCCTGATCTGATTTCCTACGCTGCACCTGTGGTCTCCGGCAGTACCTTCTATATCGGAACATACAGTGGTGAAGTTTACGCCATTGATGTCGATAGCGGCACCAGGAAGTGGAATTACGACACCCGCGACAATATAGTGGGGGGACTGGCCCTTTCCGGCGATGAGCTGGTGGTCGCATCCTCCGACAAAATCTATAAATTCGACGCCAGGAACGGTTCCCTTATGTGGGATGAGCCCTTCGATTCCGGCGGCCATATATGGGGCGGCCCGGTGATCAGCGAAGAAGTGATCTACTTCGGTAACCTCAAACACAATCTCTATGCCGTAGATCTTGGATCCGGCGATCAGGTGTGGAAGCGCGAATTCACCGGAGCCATTGCGTCGACTCCATTAATAGTTGATGGCACTCTGTATATTGGCACATTCGAAAAAGATTTCTACGCGATAGATACCGCCACCGGCAAGGACAAATGGGGAAAACCTTTCAACGCGAAAGACTGGTTCTGGACCAAAGCCACTTTCGATGGAGGTAAAGTATACGTGGGTACGCTCGGTGGCACAGTATACAGCCTGGATGCTTCTACAGGCAATAAAATATGGGAATTCAGAGCGGAGAGCGGAGATAGGTTCCGGTCATCTCCGGTGGTTGTGAACGATGTCGTGGTAATCGGATGCCAGGACGACAGAGTATACGGCCTGGATACCGAGACCGGAATGCAAAAATGGCCCCCTCTCCATTTTAGCAACGATATCATGGCTGACCCCTGGGTCAGAGGAACAACCGTATACTATCTCGACCAGGATAATAACCTTCACGGCATAGATGCCGAAACCGGTTCCCGGCTATGGGCCCAGCCACTTGATTAGGGATTAGCGAGGAAAACAACTTTGATCGAACTCTGGAACACAGTACTACTGGAACCAATCATCAACTTCCTGATGGCTATCTCCAACCTCTGTGGAGGCAGCTTCGGGATGGCCATTATATCAGTGACTATACTGGTCAATCTGATAATACTTCCGCTGACCATCAAGCAAACACGGGCCACCGTTGCCATGCAGAAAATGCAGCCTGAACTTAAGAAGATTCAGGAGAAACACAGCAAGGATAAACAGAAACTCCAGCAGGAGACAATGAAGCTCTATAAGGAGTCGGGTATAAACCCTCTGGGCTGTGCCCTGCCCCTGATAATTCAGTTGCCAATCTGGATAGCCCTGTACCAGTCAATCATGCAGGCCCTGCCAACGACACCGGAACGTCTCATAGGCCTGTCAGACAGGCTGTATAACTGGCCACTGGCCCAGGGAGGTGTTCCTCCCGATGATGTTTTCCTCGGGCTGGATCTGGCCCAGCCCAATTTCATTATGGTGCTGCTGGTTATGGCAAGTATGTGGTTTACCCAGAAAATATCGATGTCACCCTCGCCGGACCCCAGACAGCAGCAGATGCAGCAGATGATGCAGTGGATGATGCCTTTATTCATCGGGTTCATATTTTTGACCTTTCCCAGCGGCCTGGCACTCTATATAATCATAATGAACTTAATTAGAATGATCGTTCAGTACTTCCTGACCGGAAAGTGGAGAAAAATGGAAAGCGTTCTCCGACAGCGATTGCCTATACTGGTGCCTGCAGGTCAGGGCGCAACTGGAGGAACCATAGAGAGATCCGAAGACTGGTCACCGTCAGAACAAAAGACAACCGCAGAAGTGAAACCCGGAGCGGAAAAAGCTAACACAGCACCGGAGAAAGGTAAAGGTACCAAACATGGAAGCTCTAGAAGTAAGCGGAAGAAGCGTAGAAGAAGCCGTTGAAACGGCACTGCAAGAACTGGGCCTGTCTCGATCAGAGGTCGACGTTGAGATACTTCAGGAGGGAAGACGAAGTATTTTCGGCCTGGGTGGCGAGAGCGCGGTGGTGAGAGTTACACCTCTGGCGCTAAAAGAGGTGGCGAATGAGCCCATTGGCAGCCAGGATACAGGTTCGGAGAGGGAAACGGAACCAGGGGAAGCTGCCGAAACCGCCAAAGAAGTACTGGAAAAACTGACGTCACTCATGGGAGTCGAGGGGTCAGTAAAGGTGATACAACCCCAGGACGGTTCAGCCCCTCCCATACTCGAATTCGAAAACAGCAACCCCGGAGTACTGATTGGAAGGAGAGGTCAGGCCCTGTCAGCCCTTCAGTACATGGTGAATTTCATAGCCAGCCGGCAGTTCAAAAGCGGAGTAAGGGTGATGGTTGACGTAGCCGGTTACCGCAGACGCCGGCAGGAAGAACTCCGGAACATGGCGATAAGAATCGCCGACCTGGTGAAGACCAACCGCCGTTCAATTACACTGGAACCCATGGGGGCCTGGGAACGCAGGATAGTTCACCTCACACTGCGTGATGAACGGGATATAACCACGGGCAGTGTGGGCTTCGGGGAAAGACGTAAAGTCGTCATTTCCCCGAAAAAGCAAAGTGAAACCAGACCACTTGGATAGCCAGTTATATGTTCAATCCCGTAGCAAGTAAACCGCGTTTCTATGCGATTGAAGAGCGGATCCTTCAATTCTGGAAGGAGCACCGTGCCTTTGAAAGGAGCGTGGAGCAGCGCCATAATGGAGCTCTTTTCATGCTCTATGAAGGCCCCCCCACAGTCAATGCGAGTCCTGGGATTCACCATGTGCTTTCACGCGTTTTCAAAGACGTCTTTCCCCGATACAAGGCAATGAAAGGATTCTACGCCCCCCGATTCGCCGGCTGGGACACCCACGGCCTGCCGGTAGAACTGGGAGTAGAAGGTGAACTGGGCCTTTCGTCAAAGGCAGAGATAGAAAAATACGGTATCGGCAGATTCAACCAAAAATGCCGGGAGAATGTGACTGCCAATATCGGCGAATGGAACCGGCTGACTGAACGCATCGGTTTCTGGATCGATCTGGACAGGCCTTATATCACCTTTGACAATAACTACATCGAATCCTGCTGGTGGCTGATAAGGCAACTGTGGAACAATGACCTTGTTTACAAGGGGTATCGTGTAACCCCGCATTGCCCCCGCTGCGGCACCTCATTGAGTTCGCACGAGGTGGCCTTGGGCTACAAAGAGAATACACCCGATCCCTCTATCTTTATAAGGTTTCGGATTGTCTCCGAATTGCCCTTTGACCCGGGCTCAGATGGTCCTGTTTATCTGCTGGCCTGGACAACCACACCATGGACGCTTACAGCAAATGTCGCTCTCGCAATTGACCCTGAAGAAACTTACGCGCTGGTTAAGTCGACCACACCTGAAGGAGATTCCGAGAGACTCATCCTCGCCAAAGCCCTGCTGGATCAATCTATCGGTTATGGCAACTGGGAGATACTGGAACAGCTTCCGGGGGAAAAGCTTAAAGGCATTCAATACGAGAGACTGTTCGAGCCAAAACCCGATTTCCTTGCGGGAGGCGGAGAGTTGCACCAGTATAACCCCGTAGTCCCCGCCGAGTTCGTATCGATGGAAGAGGGCACAGGAATCGTTCACATAGCACCAGCTTACGGCCAGGATGATTACGAACTGGGAAAGGCTGAAGGTCTACCCGTAATCCATACAGTCGACATGGACGGCAATATGAGGCCCATCGACAAGCCATGGTCAGAAAAATTCATCAAAGAAGCCGATCCCATCATCCTTGAAGATCTAAAAGCGAGAGGGCTCCTGCATCACCGCGATACCATTAAACATACGTACCCCTTCTGCTGGAGATGTGATACCCCGCTTGTTTACTATGCCAAACCCTCCTGGTACATTAGAACGACCGCTCGCAAAGAGGACCTAATCAAGGGAAACGAACAGATCAACTGGTACCCGGAGCATATAAAACGCGGACGGTTCGGTGACTGGCTGGAAAACAATATCGACTGGGCCTTTTCTCGAGAAAGATACTGGGGCACACCTCTCCCCATATGGCAATGTGATAAATGTGGCAACTTCGATTGCATCGGCAGTTTCGATGAACTTAAGAATAAGCCCGGTGTCGCCGGAATCAAAGGTGAACCGGACTTCCATCGGCCTTACATGGACGAAATCACCTTCACCTGTGACTGTGGCCAGACCATGCGCCGGGTACCTGAGGTAATCGATTGCTGGTTCGATTCCGGAGCCATGCCCTTCGCCCAGATGCATTATCCATTCGAGAATGAGACTTTGCTCACCGACGGGCGCTTCCCGGCCGACTATATTTGTGAGGCAGTAGATCAGACACGCGGGTGGTTTTACAGCCTTCACGCGCTTTCTATGATACTTTTCAACCGGCCTGCCTTCCGGAATGTGATATGTCTGGGGCATATTCTGGATGCCGAGGGTGATAAGATGAGCAAATCCAAGGGCAACGTAGTAGAACCCTGGCAGGCGATTAACGATTACGGCGCCGACGCGCTCAGGTGGTACCTGATTACATCGACGCCCGCCGGCAATGTTCGACGCTTCTCCACCGATGCCATCCTCGAAGGTCTGCGCCGTTTCCTGCTCACCCTGTGGAATACCTATTCATTTTTCGTCACATACGCCAATATCGACAGGTTCGAGCCAGCGGAATGCCACAGTATAGACGAACGCCCCGAACTGGACCGCTGGATTCTCTCTGAGCTCAATCAACTTGTCCAGGATGTGACCCGTTCCTATGATAACTACGATGCCACTGGAGCTGGCAGGAAGCTTGAAGCTTTTCTTGATAACCTCTCTAACTGGTACATCCGCAGAAGCCGCCGCCGCTTCTGGAAAAGCGAGAGTGATTCCGATAAAATCTCCGCACACTCAGCGCTCTATGAGTGCCTCACAACTATGTCAAAGCTTCTCGCGCCTATATTACCATTCATATCTGAGGAGATCTATCACAACCTGGTCCGTTCCGCCTATCCCTCGGCACCGGAAAGCGTGCATCTGGCTGACTTCCCGGTAGCGAATCAGAATATGATCGACGAGAGATTATCTCAGGATGTCAGTCTGGTGATGAAAATAACCAGCCTCGGTCGTTCAGCACGAAGTAAAGCCGGACTAAAGGTCAGGCAGCCACTGGAAAGAGCCGTTATCAGGGTGAAGGCCAATTCCGAGTGTGAAAGCCTTCAGCGATTGCAATATCAGATACTGGATGAGCTCAATGTCAAGGCAGCCACAATAACCACGAATCACAATGAACTCGTTGAAATGGAAGTCAAACCGAACCTCTCAGTGCTCGGACCAAAATACGGCAAAGAACTTAACCAGATCAAGGAAGCCATCTCCCGACTCAATCCCACCGAAATCGCCGACAGAATAGGGACAGGTAGTGAAATAAAGGCTGACAGTTATGTCATCCTTCCGAATGAGGTGCTCGTCTCCCGCGTACACCGAAGAGATTATGTCATCGCTGAAGAGGGTGAATATATGGTGGGCATTCCTTCGGTGGTCTCAGAAGAACTACTGGAAGAGGGACTGGTACGAGAGATCGTGCACCGTCTTCAAAATATGCGCCGCTCGGCTGGATTCGAAATCACCGATTACATAGAGACTTACTACAAGGGTGATGAGCGCTTCAATCAGGTTATCTCAAAATTCAAAGATTATATCAAGCAGGAGACCCTGACAAAGCAGCTTTCGGCAAACGATTTCCCGGAGGGAACTTATGTGGAGCAGCACAAGCTGGACGGAAAGGAACTGACACTGGGCGTGAAGCGATGAATTTCCCGCCGCTTATTGTGGCCTCTCAACCGTCAGTTCTACATCTACCCCCATCTTCTCGCCACCCCGCCAGAATTCGATACTCACTTTATCGCCGATTTGATGACGCCACAGTTCCTTAATAAGCTGGCTGGCAGAGGTCACCCGCTCCCCTTCGAAACGAGTGATGACATCCTTCACCCGCAAGTCCGCCGCATCTGCCGGACTTCCCTCCACCACCCCGCTGATGACAACCCCCGATTGCCCTGACAGGCCAGCTTCAGCCGCCAGTTCCGGGGTAACGTCAGCCAATACAACACCAAGCCAGGGCCGAATTACCCTGTGCTCATCTCCAACAAGAGCTTTATACACCTGCTGAGCCGTGTTCGCGCTGATGGCAAAACCGATATTCTGGGCTCCCCCAAAAAGGACCGAATTTATGCCCACTATTCCACCATTTAAGTCCAGGAGCGGCCCCCCACTGTTACCCTGATTGATGGCGGCATCAGTCTGTATAACATCATAATAAGTAGAATCCCCAACCTGAAAAGCCCTCTCAATATTGCTGACAACACCGAGTGTTATGGTAGCTCCCTGTTCGAGTGCCATCGGGTAACCCATGGCTATTACCAGATTCCCCGGGCGTAGAGCCGTGGCATTCCCGAACCGGGCAGTGGGAAATCCCTGACCTTCGATCGCTATTACCGCCAGATCAGTTAACGGGTCAGTTCCTATTATCTCAGCTTCATATGCCCCTATTCTTCCCGGCACGACCACCTTGAGGTTACTGACACCTTCCACCACATGGTTATTGGTAATGATATAACCGTTGGAATCCATAATCACACCAGATCCGACGGATTCCTGTATATCACTACCAAAGAAAAAACTCTCACCTTCTGTCTCAGCGGATATGAATACCACTGCCGGCTCGACGGTCTCAACTATATCGGCTATCTGATTCGATACCTCTATAGCCGTGCAACCCGTATCCGCAGCGGTTGAGGTACCTGACGGCTGCGGTTCAACAGCGCCCGGCCAGTTATGCCTTCCGTCAATACCCTGCGCCTCTCTCTCCGTAGCTGATTCATCACAACCCGGAGTGACCACCACAAGCAGGAACGATACAATCATAAGCATAGCGGGAACCGCGAATATGCGCCCCGCCTTAGTTAATTCACGCGGCATAATCATATACCTTTCCCACCAAACGATTTCTCATCCCCCATGAACATCTGTTCAGCCCCAAGTTACCTGTACATAGATTTTACTCGGATTGCGAGTGCTTTGCATATTATGGAACCTCTGATCAATCCCCTTAAATAGTCGGGCGGGTGGTGGGGATAAGGCTCCAGTATTTGCATACAATTACTATCAGCGAAAGTCTGGTTATTTACGAGACGTTACACTAGTAGTAACGCTTTCGCCGTTCTCGCGGATTGTTCAGCCTGGATCGTTTCTTACGCTTGATATCCTCTCTGGAAGTTCCGACAGGACCCAGCCACGAGACAGAACTGAATGAAGGCAGCGCATTTCCTATCAAGCGCCCTTCTTTATGGAAGACACCTCCCACAGGCGCCTGTGCCGAACCGGCGTATATCGCTGTGTCGGAAGTCTCCTGGGGTCGGGTGCTCTCCTGGGGCTCGATACCCCGGCTCCTGGAATAAACTGAGGTGATTTTAGCGCAGAAAAGCATTATAAATGCTGAGACATAAAGCCATACCATCAGTGATATCAGGGTGCTCACTGGACCGTATACCAGATTGTAGTGAGCGTAACTGGTAGCATACCAGATGAATACCTGCTTGCTCACCTCAAAGCCAATTGCCGCCAGAAGCGCCCCTCCCACTACATCCCTCCACCTGACTCTCGTATTAGGTATGAACTTGTACAACAGCAGGAATGTAGCAAAGGCCAGTCCAACCGTGATTACGGTAAACATGGCATTCCAGATAAATTCCTGATTGACGACGGTGTAGCCCATGATTTCAATACTGTACTTCTGAATTACACTGAGCGTTGCCGTCAATCCGAGTGAGAGGAGCAGCAACACCGCCAGGCCAACCATCATGCATAATTCAAGGAATCTCTCAACGAAGAAGGGGCGCGGTTCCCTTATACCCCACGCGGCGTTGATGGCCTTTCTGACCGCATTGAAAATGGCGGAACCACCCCACAGGAGACCTATCACCGCTATCACACCAGTTGCTTCCCACGCCCGGCTAATCCCTTTGATAGTTGTAGTAATGGATTCACCTGCAACAGGCAGGAATTCGCCTATTGTCTCTATAACCTTACTTTCAACATTGGCGTCACTCGTTAACCAGCCCAACAACGCGATAGCAGCCAGGGTCAATGGAATAAACGAGAAAAGGGTATAGTACGATATCGACGCGGCCAGATGCGGACAGTTATCCGTGAGGAACTCACTGACCACACTCTTCATAAAATGTATGAATCTTCTGGACCTGCTCTTAACCCGCCGTTTCCTGGCTGGAGATATAGCCAAATCTCACCTCGTAATTACCAGTACCGAAGCCCCTTCCAGGGAGCATCCGGAACTCCCCGCTCACTGCTAAAACCGGGGTTCGTCTGCTTGCTGTTTCCCCATAACGCTTGTCTTGAGGAACTTTACCCTGCTTCCATCCTCCATCTTCAGTATGACATCGTTCTCGGCAATGGCGTCTATCTCTCCGTAGATGCCCCCGATTGTAATCACTTTGTCACCTCTTTGTAAACCCTGGACGAGCTGCTGATGCTCGCTCTGGCGTTTGCGCTGGGGCCTGATAACCATCAGGTAGAAGACCCCGAACATCAGTATCAGTATTACAATGAAACCGTATGCCGCCATATAGTTTAACTCCCGATCATCTTATTTTGTCAGGTAAGGTAAGCGCCTATCAGGATCCCGACCGACATAAGTAGAGGCGTACCTAGTACTACCATAATATTGGCGCCCAGGGACGGGATCAGCCGCTCATATTCCCGATGGTGGTCGAGGCTGCCCCTTACCGCTTTTATCCCGAAAGGAATTGTCAGAAGGCCCATCAAAGCCGGTATGGGGAGAATGCCCACGCTGACCCCGCCTATTATTACGGCATAAGACAACAGCACAATGCATGAATAGGCCCCGGCCGCCGCTCCCGTACCAAAGCTTATGGGCAGGTGCCTTCTTCCCCCAAGCCGGTCAGCCTCCGCATCCGGAATTTCGTTGATGAGCAACAGGTTTGCAACCAGCAGAAAATTCACAATGGTTACAATGGCCGCTGTTGCGCTGTAGGTTCCGGACTGAACGAAATAGGTACCGAGCGTAATCAATCCAAATCCGGCGCCAGCGGCCACCTCACTGGTCATGGGAACTCTCGAGATAACAGGGGTATACAGCGACGCGAAGATCACGCCGGCTATGCCGATGGGCAGTATCTCCAACCCATAAACCGTTATAAAATAGATGCCGATACCAACCACCACCACTAGGCTGCTGAGCCCTAAAACCAGCGCTTCTCCCGGGGCCATCATGGCCGAGGGCAAAATACCGCTGCCGCCGCTGAATGGAGTCCTGGTTGTATGGAGATCGACACCGCTTTTAAAATCGAAATAATCGTTCAAAACATTAACAGTGATATGAGCGCACAACGCCCCGATGAACGCCAGGGCGAAATAAAGACCGTGAAAAGCGACCCCATCGTATACAGATGCCGCAACACCTGTGAAAACGCACACAGGAGTAAGCAGTAAAAACTGCGGCCTGCTCTCCGCCACCCAGATTTTAGCTGTAGCCATTGTACAATTTTATACCGAAAGCTATATCTCCCCTCGGGGAGTTTGCTACCCAGCATAGCAGTAAATTCAGCGAATATCAAGTCCTTACCCTATATTGCGGTCTTTGCTTTGATCTCCACAACATCTTCGTACGTTGCCCCCAGTAAGCTGCTGGCGCTGCCATTTCGAACTCCAATCTCGAGGTGCCCATCGCTCCCGAGCAGGGCCAGAAGCTCGCCCCCCTCCGCGTAAGTGGCACTCAGACCTCCGATTGATCTCCCCTTTATTTTAACCTCAATTTCAGCGGCTGGAAGGTCATCGACTGAAATGTTTGTAATCAAATTGCCGAACCGGTCAATATGAATTACCTTACCATATATGGTATGGTCGGCTGATACCATCGGCCTGCAATCGGCTAGTAGATTAATTGACTTCAGTTTTTCACCTAATCTATGCGGAGGCACACCAAGAGAAAGATGAGCCGCCACAGGCGCAAATATATCTCGCCCGTGGAACGTCCTGCTCACCGGCTGGCGCCAGTATTCCGGATGGATAAGACTTATCCTCTCCAATACCTTCCCCTCGTGGTGCACGTAACTCAGGACGCCGTTATCGGGAGCGACAAAAAGCGCTTTTGAAGTACGCACTACCACCGCCTTCCTGTCGGTGCCAACCCCCGGGTCTACCACAATAACATGAATTGCGCCTTCCGGGAAATATTGAGAGGCGGTTTTAAGAACATAAGCGGCCTGCAGGATATTCTGTGGTTCAATCTCGTGGGTGATATCGACAATTGCCGCTTGAGGATTTATATTGAGGATCACTCCCTTCATCACTCCCGCATAGGCATCCCTGTTCCCGAAATCGGTCAGGAGGGTAATGATCCTGCCCATGATTAACCCTGAGGAAAAGGTCAACGCGTGATTAACTTCAATCCAGCTTCGCGCTGAGCGCCGAGATGATGACGAAGATCACTCCCATGATAATGGTCAGCCGGAATAAGGTTTGCTCGACACCTCTTCTGGTCCGGTATCCCCCCGAACTCTCCCCGCCTCCGAATATGCCACCAAGTCCTCCCGCTCCACGTGACTGAATCAGAACAACCGCGATCAGAGTAATGGATACCAGTATTACAGCAACGTATATCGCAGTCATTGAAGTCTTTCCTTTATCAGCCTGTTTACCAGATCTGGATTGGCACGACCCCTGGTAAGCTTCATCACCTGGCCCACCAGGAACTGTAACGCCTTTTCCTTTCCACCTTTAAACTCACCAACCGCCTTCGGGTTATCCCTCAACACCTGTTCTACTATCGGTTCTATCTCGCCGGCTGCGTCGATCTGGGTGAGACCCCTATCCTCGATTATCGATACCGGGTCCCCGCCGGTAGAGAACATCTCGTCAAATACCTGTTTAGCCAGCTTCGTACTAATGATGCCCTCCTCGATTTTTTCGAGCATATCCATCAGTTGCCCGGGAGATATCCTCGACTGGTTTATCTCCGTTCCGGTTTCGTTTAACATCCGGAGATATTCACCCAGCATCCAATTGGCGACAGCCTTGGCACGCCCTCGTGAGAGCTGTTCCTCCGTTGCCAACCCTACGCAGGCCTCATAATAATCGGCCATCTCCCTCGTACTGGTAAGAAGCTCCGCGTCATAAGGCGACAGATTATACTCTAACATAAAGCGGGCCCTTTTTGCATCAGCCAGTTCAGGCAGTCGAGACCTTATCTCCTCTGCCCATTCCCGGGTCACTATCAGCGGGGGAATATCCGGCTCCGGGAAATAGCGGTAGTCATGGGCATATTCCTTGCTCCGCAGTGATACGGTGATCCCTTTTTCCTCGACCCAGCCTCGAGTCTCCTGAACCAGTTCCCCTCCCTCCCCAAGCGCTTTCCGCTGCCTCTCCTCCTCAAATTTGAGCGCCAGATAGACGGACTTGAAGCTATTCATGTTTTTAACTTCCACCTTCGGAGAGAGGCTCCCGTCATCGATTGACCTCTGGCTGATGTTGGCATCACAGCGAAAGCTGCCCTCTTCCATATTGCCCGTGGATACGCCCAGGTATCGCAGTATACTGCGCAATTTCACTAGATAGAGACGCGCTTCCTCCGCCGAGTTGAGGTCCGGCTCTCCCACAATTTCCATAAGAGGCATCCCCGCCCTGTTGGCGTCCAACAGGCTGTAACCCTCGCCCGCTAGATCAGTCCTGTGAAGAAGCCTGGCTACATCCTCTTCCAGATGAACTCTCGTCACACCCGCCTTCTTCTTTATTCCCTCCACCTCGATCTCCAGCCATCCATTCCGGCAAAGCGGCAGGTCATACTGAGATATCTGATAACCCTTCATCAAATCGGGGTATGGATAGTTCTTACGGTCGAACTTGCTGAACTCGGGAATGTCGCAGTTGAGAGCAAGTCCCGTCATTATAATATATTCAACCGCCTGCTTGTTGACCGTGGGCAGAACTCCGGGCATGCCAAGGCACACCGGACAGACATGGGTGTTCGGAGGGTCATTAACATAATCAGCGCTGCAACGGCAGAACATCTTGCTCGCGGTGAGCAACTGGGAATGAACTTCCAATCCAATAACTGTCTCGTATCGCATTGTCTCTCAAACGGCTGATAGTATAGCAAATCCCGTGAGGAGGGACAACCATTGAAAAAGGGGCAGGCCCGCGGCCTGCCCCTGTAACGTACATCCGGGATTCGAATAACGAGTTACCTTGCCCGCCTCCTGGCAATTCTTTCAAACAGAACCGGCAGCTTGCAGGCGCTGAAAGTCACCGCGATCAGCAATACAACGATTCCTATTTCCAGAGCAGTTAAACCTTCCATGGCGCCTCCTTTCCGCTTGGTGTTTTCATACTAACAGTTCAGCAGCTTCGAAAACATCGGCTAACGGACTTACCGCACAGTGTATAAAAAGCCTAGTTTCGAATAAGTACTTTCTTCATGGCCCGGTATATGCTTATCGCACGCGTTTTAGAACATTCAAACCATAAAGTCTGAAGGCCTGCAGCCCCTGGCGGACTGGCGATTCCGGGTAACAAGCACCGCGATGACGGACCCGCCCAAAGCAGCGATTGCTGCTTATATATGAATACACCGGGCTGAGGCTGCTTACCCCCTTCCGGGAAAATGATTACATGAGGAATTTTTTAAGGTAACTCTGATCAACCCCTATTAATTCCCCAGACACGGGAAATTTGAACCTGGCGGACACCCCCAGACCCCCGAAGTCACCACTTTCCTCAATAGGTTCCTTAATAGCGATGATTTCCGCGGGACAGCGATGTCCGCTCTTTAAACCAACTAGTGTAACGTCCCTTAAATAACCAGACTTTCGCTGATAGTAATTGTACGCAAATACTGGAGCCTTATCCCCATCACCCGCCCGACGCTGGCCCACCGGTAACGCACTCGCGGTTGCGAGTGCGTTACCGGTGGGCCAGCTTTTGTAGTGAAGCAATGCGGTGAAAAGAGCATTGCTTCAACATTTGTATAGAAGCGTTAGGGACAGTACACTAGGGTCGACGGTTAATATAGTTAATCGACAGCTTTCATGATCTTGACAAAAACGCCCTCCGAGCTTAGAGTTTCCATTACCGAACTAATTTGCCGTTGAACCAGTAAATCAAACCTTAAAAGGAGAAGGCGATGTCTGACTATAATGCCATCGTTGTGGGTGCCGGTCACAACGGGCTGACCGCGGCAACCACCCTCGCTAAAAACGGTCTTTCTGTATTATGCCTCGAAAAAAACCGCTGGCCGGGAGGTATGGCGGCGACAAGAGAGATGTTTGATGGATTCAAGCACAACGTCGGCGCCTGGGCACTGCTCGTCTTCCGAAATGAGATGATCAGCCTGCTTGAGCTGGAAAGTTATGGGCTGGAATTCATCAGGCCGCGTACTTCGTATTGCGTGTTTGGCGCTCCTGAAGACGCCTGCTTCATCGGATATACCGATACACAGGAGATAACAGAGCACCTGATGAACGACCATGGCCCCGAAGCTGTGGAAGGCCTGGCGGGGCTCTCGGTGTTCCTGCAGAGATACAAGGATCTGGTAGACGAGGAGTTGTTTAAATCGCCGGATCCACTTAGTTCCCTCATCGCCAGGGCACCGGACGCGGAGACAAGGGAGATACTTATCCAGACCGTATACGGCAGTGCCATGGAAGTGCTGCGGCGGTTCTTCCCCGATCCGGCCAGACATCGCTGTATTCTGGGTTCGTTGTGCGCTTCAGCCATCGATGGAACCCATATGGGACCTTTCACACCGGGCAGCGCAACCTCACTCGCTTATCACTACACAATGGGCGACGCATATGACTTCAGAACCCCTAAGGGAGGGATCGGAGCCCTCTCAGATGCGCTGGTTAAATCCCTGGAAGACAGGGGCGGTGAAATCCGGTACGCCGCGCAGGTTAAGCGCCTGCTGATAGAAAACGGCAAAGCCACCGGAGTGGAACTGAGAAGCGGTGAGAAAATCAGCGCGGATGTCGTGCTTTCGAGCTTGGATGCCCGCACCACATTCCTCGATCTGGCGGGACCCGATAAATTACCCTCCGATTTCACCAGCTCGGTTAAAGAAATCGCGTACGAAAATGGCTACATACAACTGCACCTGACCCTGAAGGAGTTGCCCGAATTCACCGGGCATCTCGCATTCGCCAACGGTAACAATATACGCTGGCTTATGTCCTATATCCCTTCCGCCGAGCACCTGGCGAAATGCTGGGAGCAGTACCGGAAAGGAGAGGTGCCTGACGACCCCGTGAGTTACTGCGCTATTCCCAGCCTGGTTGATCCCACCCTGGCTCCGGAGGGCTACTACACCTGCACCATATTCTCGCACTATTTTCCGTACAACATCCCCCAAGAGAAACACAAAGAGCTTCGCGATGTTATGGCAGATAGAGTTATCGAACAGATCGCCAAACATGCGCCCAATTTCCGCGGCTCCATTGCAGATAAGGTGGTCCTCACCCACCAGTACTTCGAAAAGACTTTCGGTATCACAGCGGGAGATTTCTCTCACGGATTGCTCCACCCCGGGCAGATGTGGGATAGACGCCCTGTCCCTGGATGGGCAAACTACCATACGCCGATCGGGAACCTCTACATGTGCGGTTCTTCCTGTCATCCCGGTCCGGGAATCACATGCATACCCGGCTACAACAGCGCGCGCGAGGTACTGAAAGCCCGTAATCAATAGCACGGGCGGGGAAATACCATATGATAATCGACACATTGATCTCAGGGTTCCAGGTAATGAGAGAGACCGGCACGATCCTGGCTGATACACTTGTTTCCCGTCTTGACAACAGCATACCCCGCAACGGGTCAGCAGTGACCGCTGAATGGCTTACCGGAGTTTTCAAGTCCTACGGCCGGGATATTCGCGTCGAATCCGTCGAACTCCTCAATGAGGTCACCGGCACAACAACGCACGCCCGGTTTGCCCTCAAATACAATGAAGCGGGAGTTAAAGCCGGGCTGCCGGGGCTCCTGTTCGCCAAGCTACAGCCGAGGGAAATTCCCACGAGGATTTTCGTGAGCAGATTCGACCTTATCAGAAACGAGGCGCGTTTCTACAGCCAGATAAGCCGGGAACTCCACCCCCTTGTCCCCAGATTCTACTTCTCGGAATCCAAAAAGCGGGGGGCAAGATTTGTCTTGCTCTTTGAAGATTTAAAGAGCGGTAACCTGAGGTTTAAAGACGTCACGGAACCATATACGGTCGAGGAGGCGGAACTGGTGCTTAGAGCCCTGGCCGGAATCCACGCAAAGTTCTGGCAGAGTCCCCGGTTTAATAAAGACCTCAACTGGTTGCTCAGTTATGAAAAGGATAGAAATGTACGCATAAACCGCCTGATGAGGCAATGGGCGCTGAAACGGAGCCTCCGCAGATTCGCCGATATCATTCCTGAGCCTGTCATGAACGCCGCCCGGCTTGTGGAAAAGGAATACGAGGCCTTTGAGAGAACCTGGTCTGAGCTTCCCGAGACTTTAATCCATGGCGACCCGCATCCGGGTAATCTGTACTTCGGCGAAAACCGGGTGGGATTACTGGACTGGCAGGTCGTCCGCCGGGGGCCCGCGATGAGGGATGTTACTTATTTCCTCCTTTTCTCCATGTCCCTCAGGGACCGGCATGCCTATCAAGAGCGCCTGATTCAGACTTATCTGCAATCGCTCACTGATTTTGGCGTTAAAGAATTAACTTTCGATAAAGCGTGGGAGCAGTTCAGGTTATGCGCTCCTTATGCCTGGATTGCCGCTATCGTTACGGCGGCAGCGGCCACTCTTCAGGGGGAAACTCAGATGAGAAAAGGAATCGAGCATGCCGGTTCGGCCATCGTTGAACTAGATTCCGTGGGGGCGTTACACTCGATCACCCGGTAAACTCATCCATGTCAAGCGTTTCCCCGTAACGGTAAACAACATCACGAGAGGGCAGTTGCCTTCATCAATTTCAATCGCCGCGTTTGGGACCAATCGACATCTGGATATGTAATCTCTTAAGCGGTATAATCACCTGTAAGATGTCCGAGCCGCCGACTTTCGATGAAGAACGCCAATTCTGGAGCAGCGGATACAAACTCGTCGCCGGCGTTGACGAGGTCGGACGCGGCCCACTGGCGGGTCCCGTCGTAGCGGCCGCTGTGATATTCTCACCGAAGAGCGAATATCCATGGCTTCCTCAGGTCAGGGACAGCAAGAAACTCACCGCCGGGATGAGGGAGACCCTTTCTCACTGTATTCGTCATGACGCTCTCGCCTTCGGGATAGGGGTCGTTCCTCCCGATCAGATAGATTCCCTGGGTATAGTCGGGGCAACCAGGATGGCCATGCTCGGCGCTGTAGAGAATCTGCGCCTGACCCCCGAAGCGCTGCTCATAGACGCCCTTAACCTACCCGAACTGAAAATACCGCAGAAAAACATCATACGTGGCGATGCCCTGTGCCTGTCAATCGCCGCGGCGTCGATCGTGGCCAAGGTCCACCGGGACGAGTACATGAGGGAATGCGACGGACTCTATCCCGGATACGGCTTCGCCCGCAATATGGGATATCCCACCAGAGAGCATATGGAGAGACTGCTGGAAATCGGCTGTTGTCCGATCCATAGAACCACATTCGGCCCGGTTAGAAAGGTCATCGAAAGGCATGTCTGAAACCCGGAGAAATACAGGAGCGCTCGGAGAGAAGCTGGCCGAAGAGCATCTGAAAAAACACGGATATGAGATTCTCCACAGAAATTATCGCACCTCTCTCGGTGAAATCGACATCGTTGCCCGCGAAGGTGACTGCCTGGTGTTTGTCGAGGTCCGAACCAAACGCAGCCTGCGGTTCGGTACGCCTGAGGAATCCATAACCAGAGTGAAAAAGGCGAAACTGGTGGATCTGGCCGAATCCTATCTCCAGAGAAACGATACAAAGATTTACGACTGGCGGGTGGATGTGGTAGCCGTAGTGATGGGAAAGGGCAACGAGGTCATCCGGATGGAGATTATCAGAAACGCACTCTCCTGATTTTGAGCGGCCCGAAGTTTTAATTGCCCTCGCATCCCCCATCTGGTAAAATTTGAACGTGGAGTGAGGAGGTAAAAGATGCCCATTTATGAATTCCGCTGTGATGGCTGCAACCGAAAGGTTTCCATATTTTCGAGAGGTTTCTCGGAAACACCCCCGGATACATGCCCGCATTGCGGCAGCGCCGAACTGAGTCGAATGTTTTCCAGTTTTCGCATCGGTAAGGGTGAGACCTATTACCGCAAGGATTTCTACGAAGACATGATGAGCGACCATCAGCTTATGAGAGGACTTGAGTCCAGCGATCCCAAAGCGCTGGCCGAATGGAACCGACGAATGTCAGGCGCCACAGGCGACGAGGTGGCACCGGAATACGAAGAGTTCCAGGGTCGACTGGAGGCCGGTGAACCCTATGAAAGCATAGCGGCCGATGCCCAGTCGGCGCTGGGGCTGGGCGGGGATGGGGGTGTTCCCCCCGCGGACAGCGAGGATTGATATGCCCATATACGAATTCCAGTGCCACGATTGCCACAAGAAGAACAGCGTCTTCGTCAGAACGGTATCTTCACCCGTGAATACTTCCTGCCCTTACTGCGGAAGCGGGAACCTCGCCCGCCTGATAACCAGCTTTGGCATAAGTAAAACGGCAAAGGATATCCACGAGGCATACAGCAATCCCAAAGATCCTGATTACTACAAGGACCCTCGAAACATCGGCAGATGGACGGAAGACAAATTCGCCAGCATGGGCATGGAGATGCCCTCCCAGGTTCGCGATATGATCGACGGCGCACGCGAGGGCGAGATGCCCGGGGCGGCGAAGGATCTGCAGCCAAACGTCAATGAAATATAGGCATTACTTTCGAATGTTGCGCCTCATGGATGCCAACCTCGACCGCCTCAGCGAGGGACTCAGGGTTCTTGAAGATATCGCGCGGTTCATCCTCGATGATGTATCCATGACTGAAACCCTCAAACAAATGCGGCACCAGCTCACCTCCACTCCCCCTGAATTCAAGACCCGCCTGATAATGGCCCGCGATTCCGAAGGGGATGTAGGCCGTGATTCCCTCGTTACCGGAACCGAGAGGAGATATCTCTCCGACCTGATTGCCGCCAACGCCAAAAGGGCCCAGCAATCCCTGCGCGTTCTGGAGGAATTCTCCAAACTTCCTGAGGTACCTCATGAGATCGCCGGCAGAGGATTCGAGCAGGCCCGGTTTACGCTGTACGAGATTGAAAAGAAATTGATATACCTCCTTTCAGGCCGGGACAGGCAGGAGAGAATCAATGGCCTCTATGTAATCATCGATACCGGCGTACTGAACGGACGAAATGAAGTCGAAGCGGCGCGCCAGGCCATCAACGGTGGAGCCAGCATAATACAAATACGGGATAAGCTCATGGAAAAGGCTGATTTGATCGCCACCTGCGATATACTAACGCGAGCCTGTCACGAGGCGAATGTACTCTTTATCGTTAATGACCACATTGATGTGGCGCTGGCAACCGGTGCTGACGGGGTTCACCTTGGCCAGGATGACATGCCACTCAAGCTGGCCAGACAGATCCTGCCTCCTGACAGAATAATAGGATTCTCCGCTCGCACGGTTGAACTGGCGGTTCGTGCTCAGGAGGAAGGGGCTGACTACCTCGGAGTTGGTTCTATTTATCCCTCGGCAGCGAAGCCGGAGGCCGACGTCATCGGACTAAGCAGGCTTCGGGAGATAACGGAGCGGGTTTCGATTCCTGTCGTCGCCATAGGCGGGATAGAAGAGAAAAACGCGAAGGCGCCACTTGAAAACGGGGCCAACAGCATAGCCGTAATCAGCGCTGTATTGAATTACGATGATATAGAGATGGCAGCCCGTAGACTGGCTACTCAAATATCGGGAGGAAAATAACAATGACGGAACTGGCTTCCGACCTCGAGCGGATAGGCGATACGATAAGGACAAGCTACTCAGCCAAGCAGGAGGCACGCGACAAGGCTATCAGGCTTTCTCGAGACGCCATATTCAAGTGTTCCACAGCCATACGGGCGGCGCATCGTCTGGAACACGAGTCAGCCAGGTCACTGGCCGAAGCCGCCAGGGGCATCCTCAATGAGATAAACGAGGCAATCGCGAACAACGATGACCTTAAATATACCGGTTTCGTCCACGATTCCCAGAAAGAATACGCTGAAGCTTGCATCACCCTGGCACTGATAGCCGGAGATAGAATCCCGGCCCCGGATGAGCTGGGCGTCACCTACTCATCTTATCTCAACGGACTGGGGGAGGCGGCGGGTGAACTTCGGCGTCACCTGCTCGATACGATGAGAAAAGGTGAGGTGGAATCCTGCGAGGGTATACTCACGATGATGGATGATATTTACAGCCTCCTGGTAACCATCGACTACCCGGATGCCATGACCGGCGGACTCAGAAGAACGACCGATATGGTTAGAGGTGTACTCGAAAGGAGCAGGGGCGACCTGACTGTGGCCCTGAGACAGCGAGATCTGGAAAAAAAGCTGGATAAATACCATGAAAGCCTGTGAGGAACCTCCCGGCCAGGCGATTCTTTAAGCATAAATGCCTAGAAAATCATAAAGTCCTTAGGTCTTTTATTCGGTTGATTAGTACGCTGGCATGCCGATGCCGTTACAACACGAGTGGTGGTACGATTGACCCAGCGAACCGAAGGCCGTCATCATAGCGGCGCAGATTGACCGTGAGCGAGACGAAATTGATTGCCGCCGGAATTACTGGCTTTAATTATTAACCTCTTTGGATCCGAAAGGGTTCGAGGAGGTTAATATTTGTGATATACAAATAAAGAATTAAGGAAAGGAGGTTAGCAAAGCGTGGATCTTATCTATTATGCCCTCATAGCAGGCATCATCGGGCTGCTTTTCTCTGTCTACCTGGTTACCAGGTTGATGAAAGAGCCACGTGGCTCGGAGGAAGTATCCGATATATCGTCCCGCATTGAGGAAGGCGCAATCGCGTTCCTTTTTGCGGAATACAAAGCGCTGGCCGCGTTTGTGATAATAGTGGCAATAGTGCTTGGCGTGGTACTGGAACCCAGGGGACTGGTCGCCGTGTCTTACCTGATAGGTACTCTCTGCTCGGTTGCCGCTGGCTATATCGGGATGAGGATTGGTACCAAGGCCAATTGCCGCACGGTTACCGCTGTTCAGAAAAGCCTGAATCATGGATTGCGCACCGCTTTCAAGAGTGGTGCTGTTATGGGGATGACAGTGGTCTCCCTGGCACTGGTTGGACTGAGTATAATCTATATAATCTGGAGCGGCCATAACGAAGAGATCGTCAACGGCATCAAGACCAGCGATATCGCCAGCATCCTCGTCGGATTTGGTTTTGGCGCGTCTTCCATCGCCCTTTTCGCCAGGGTAGGTGGAGGAATATATACCAAGGGAGCCGATGTGGGCTCCGACCTCGTTGGCAAGGTTGAAGCGGGAATTCCGGAAGATGACCCCAGGAATCCGGGGGTGATCGCCGATAACGTTGGCGATAATGTTGGCGATATCGCCGGAATGGGCGCTGACCTGTTCGAATCATATTCCGGCGCCATCATCGCGACCTTGACTATAGCGATCACCGCAGGCGCGACCGCAGTGGCGGTTGATTTTGATTCAGACCTTGCCATGCTGCCTTTCATAATCGCTGCTGTGGGAATTCTGTGTTCAATTGCCGGTACCTTCTTTGTTCGGGTCGGAGAACAATTGAAACTCGATGCCCTTTTAAAAGCATTGCGCCGGGGAGTATACGCGGCTTCCATCCTGGTCGCCGGCTTCTCTTACCTGGCCATACACCTGCTCGATGTTGACGGGGTAGTGGCATCTAATGTCAGCGGACTGGATATCTGGGGATCAATCGTGGCCGGCCTGATCGCGGGAGTATTGATAGGCCTTAGCATAGAATACTATACCGCCGATGTTTATGGACCAACCAGGAAGGTTGCCCAGGCTGCGGAGACCGGAACAGGCACCATTATCATAAAGGGTTTCTCGTCCGGTATGATCAGTACTCTGGCGCCAGTACTCCTGGTTGTCGCTGCAGTGCTTATAGCCTATGAACTCGCCGGGCTTTATGGTGTGGCGATCACAGCCGTCGGTATGCTGTCCACACTGGGAATTACCCTTGCCACAGATGCTTACGGACCTGTTGCTGACAACGCCGGCGGTATCGCCGAGCAGGCGGATCTTCCGGACGAAGTCAGAGAGAAGACCGATGCTCTCGACTCTCTTGGCAATACTACCGCCGCCAGCGGCAAGGGTTTTGCCATCGGTTCAGCCGCTCTCACCGCTCTTGGCCTGACGGCCGCTTTTGGTCAAAAGCTTGATACGGAAGGTTACATCGTCAATATAAACATCTATGAACCCGAATTGATTGTCGGTGTGCTACTCGGCGCTGGTATGGTCTTCCTCTTCAGCGCGTTGACGATGGAAGCGGTCAATAAGGCCGCTATGGGTGTTGTTAACGAGGTACGTCGCCAGTGGCGCGAAATACCAGGCCTGCGTGAAGGGAAACCGGGGGTTAAACCGGATCATACAAAATGTGTGGAGATAACCACCAAGACCGGCCTAAGGGCGATGATGTTGCCCGGTATACTGGCGGTTACTGTTCCTATAATAGTGGGGATCGTTCCCTTCCTCGGCCCTGAAGCGCTTGTGGGCCTGCTCATAGGCGCCATCTCCAGCGGCTACCTCATGGCCGTCACTATGGCCAACGCGGGCGGTACCTGGGATAACGCCAAGAAGTGGATCGAACAGGGGAACCTCGGCGGAAAAGGCTCTGAGCCCCACAAGGCAGCCGTCGTCGGTGATACTGTTGGCGACCCGTTCAAGGATACTTCGGGGCCTTCGCTCAACATCCTCATCAAGCTGATGAGCATGATCTCGCTGCTGTTCGCCCCGGTGTTCGCCAGTATAGCCGACTAGACCGGAAAGAACATACAACTTTGATTAGCAGAAGGGCCACCACCCGGCGGGTGGTGGCCCTTCTCTGCTTCCTCTATAGCAGTTACTTCAACTCTCTTACTTCCCTTTCGCCTTGACCTTGATCTGGCGGGGCTTCGCCTCTTCCGCTTTAGGTATGGTCAGAGTCAATACGCCATCAGCAAAGTTGGCCTCAGCCTTATCCGTCTGCAGATTGCCGGGCAAACTGACAGCACGAATGAAGGAACCGTACCTCATCTCCCGGTGGAAATACTCGGCCTGACCTTGTTCCTCCTCGGATTTAGTCTCGCCCTTGATGGTCAGTACATCCCCCGTCAGGGTGATATCCACATCCTCAGGCTTGACCCCGGGAATGGTCGCCTTGACCACCACGTCATTATCGGTCTGGTACATATCCATCGGTATGGCCGCGGCACCCTGGCCTTCTCTCCATAGAGAAATCGGACGGTCGTTTTCCCCCAGTGAGCGATCCACAAGATACCTCATATCAGCCAGCGGGTCCCATCTGATCAAATTCATCATCAACCTCCTTCATTTATATTTTCACTAATATATTAGCATTCTTAATACTGCAATGTCAAGTATTTTCAAAAATGTGATGAGTTAAAGTTGACTAAGCTCTATAAAGTTGGTACAATAGCAAATCGGGGGATCAAATTGGCTAAGAAGGATTATTACCAGGTACTCGGAATCAAACGCGACGCCTCAGAAAAGGATATAAAACAGGCGTATCGCAAACTGGCGCGCAAATATCATCCTGATGTCAATCCGGGTGACAGCTCCACGGAATCCAAATTCAAAGAGATAAACGAGGCGTACCAGGTCCTGTCAGACCCCGAAAAACGAAAGAAATACGACCGTTTCGGCGAGAATTGGGAGCACGCCGACCAGTTCACCGGGGCCGGAGCTCAGGGCCCGTTTCGCGGTGCCCGACCGGGTAATGTGCATTTTGAATACTCTGATTTAGGTGGGGGCGGTTTCGAGAGCATCTTCGGAGACCTGTTCGGCAACTTCGGCATGGGAGGCGCCACCGGCACCAGAACCAGGCCCAGGCAGCAGCGGTCTGTGGAACATCCCGTCGAGATCACGCTTGAGGAAGCCTTCAACGGTACCACCCGTACTATTAATGTAGGCGGCAGGAACCTGGAAGTGAAAATACCGGCGGGGGTTGATAACGGTTCAAAGGTACGTGTATCAGCCGGCGATAAGAAGTCCGGAATCGAGGATATCTACCTTGTGATTTCGGTCAGGCAGCACAAACAATTCGAGCGCAAGGGAAATGACCTGTACGTCGAAGTACCTGTAAACCTCACTGACGCCGTTCTCGGTGGAGAGATCGAGGTTCCGACACCGGCCGGCAAAAAGCTGGCTCTGAAAATCCCGCCGGAGACACAGAACGGCCGGTCGTTTCGATTGAGCAGTCAGGGAATGCCCAAGCTTAATAAAAAAGGCGAAAGAGGGGATCTTTTCGCCAAAGTGCGTATAGTGCTCCCCACCAACCTGACTGAAAGGGAGAGGAAGTTGTTTGAGGAACTGAAATCACTGCGGGATTAGCATTGCTCTCGACGCGGGATTTTTCGCCGGCTCTGATTGGCGGAAACGCTCTCCTTCTGCCAAAACCACTGTAAGAATCCGCCATTTAGGACCGGCAGTGAAAAAAACAGAACTCGAACGATTCCTTTAAAAATGCATATGATCGATTCTCGCCCTTCACACTCGGCGGAGTGGCATATAGACTCTCGGGAGATTCGCCGGATAGCGTGGAAAACGTACCGGTATAAGAGCCTGAGCGAATCCTTGCAGATAAGGAGATAGCCATGAAATCAAAGGCAAATGAACCGTGTTACGTAATCAGCATAGCCGCCAGAATGGTGGGCGTGCACGCGCAAACGTTGCGGTATTACGAACGCGCCGGGATCATCGAACCATCGAGGTCGGAGGGCAATCAGCGCCTGTACTCTGAAGAGGATATAGAAAGG
Organism: Dehalococcoidia bacterium; assembly: GCA_046484125.1. Classification (GTDB taxonomy): domain Bacteria; phylum Chloroflexota; class Dehalococcoidia; order SZUA-161; family SpSt-899; genus JBGLNL01. Next base: position 31,953 of record JAWOBX010000129.1, read on the forward strand.
CTGCGCCAGATAAAGACACTTGTGGATGATCTTGGCATCAACCTGGCCGGCGTGGAGATAATAATCCGCTTGACACAAAGGATTACCGAGATGGAGAACCAGATTCGGTCCCTTGAATCACAACTTTCAAAAAGCTCGAAGGATAAATAGATAATGATCAGTCCGGAAAAGTTCACCGAACAGGCTCAGCAGGTTCTGGCGGAATCCCAGGAACTTGTACGGGGTTTTCAGCACAGCCAGTGGGATGTCGAGCATATTTTGCTGGCGCTAGTCCGTCATGAAAAGGGATTGGCACAGGAGATCCTGCGACAGTTGGGAATAGACCCCTCTATCGTGGGCCAGCAGATCGAACACATCCTTGAGCAAACGCCGAAGGTGGCTTATCAGACACCGCAGGTATATGCCACCCCCAGGGTGATGAATTTATTTGAGTCCGCCAAAGCGGAGGCTGACCGGTTGAAAGACGAGTACATCAGCGTGGAACACCTGCTTATTGCCATAGCCGGCGAGAGAGCGGGCGAAGGGGCAAAGATCCTTCATGGACTTGGACTCGATCAGGAAAAGCTCTACCGTGTACTTCAGGATATCAGGGGCGGTCAGAGGGTGACGGATTCCCGAGCCGAGAGCAAATACAAATCTCTGGAGAAGTACAGCAGAGACCTGACGATGCTGGCAATTGAAGGCAAACTCGACCCCGTGATCGGCCGTGAGGAGGAGATCAAACGGGTGATGCAGGTGCTCACCAGGCGGACGAAGAATAACCCGGTCATAATAGGGGAAGCCGGCGTAGGTAAGACCGCCGTCGCGGAAGGACTGGCTCAAAAGCTTGCCGACGATGACGGTCCCGAATCACTCAGGGGACGTCGAGTCATTGCCCTTGACATGGGTTCGCTGGTAGCAGGCAGCAAATTCCGCGGAGAATTCGAGGAGCGCCTTAAAGCCATTCTCGATGAGATTCGGCAGGCACAGGGCGAGATCATACTGTTTATCGATGAACTGCACACGGTTGTCGGTGCGGGTGCCGCCGAGGGGGCGATCGACGCCTCCAATATGCTCAAACCTGCCCTGGCCCGGGGAGAACTGCAATGCGTAGGAGCCACCACCCTTGATGAATACCGGGAGCGCATCGAGAAGGACGCAGCCCTGGAGAGGAGGTTCCAGCCGGTATACCTGGAAGAGCCCGGCGTTGAGGATACTATAGCCATCCTGAAGGGGCTCCGCCCTAAATATGAATCCCATCACAAAATCCATTTCAATGACACGGCACTGGAGGCCGCAGCCAGTCTGAGCGATCGATATATTTCAGACCGATTCCTTCCGGACAAGGCGATTGACCTTATCGACGAGGCCGCGGCGAGGATCAGAATCGAATCGGAAAGCTACCCCGAGGATATAAAACAACTTTCCCGAGACCTGAGGCGACTGACCGATGAAGAAGAAGCGGCAACCAACCGTGGAGATTACCAGCATGCTGCTGAAATCAAGAGCGATAGGTTGAAAACAGAGGAGAACTGCCGGCAAAAGAAGTCAGAGTGGTTGAATGAGAAGAAGCTGGATACCGAGGTGGATGAGGAGCATATCGCTGAGCTTATCTCTAAATGGACCGGCATCCCGGTGAGTCGTATGCTTGAAGGAGAGGCGGCGAAGCTCCTTCACATGGAGGAAAGGCTCCATGAGCGCGTCATCGGGCAGGACGAGGCCATTACAGCCATCTCCGATGCCATCAGGAGGGCACGTGCCGACCTCAAAGACCCGAGGCGCCCAATCGGAAGTTTCATCTTTCTTGGTCCCACCGGTGTGGGGAAAACCGAACTGGCTCGCGCGCTGGCCCAATTTCTCTTCGATGAAGAGGATGCCCTGGTCAGGCTCGATATGAGCGAATACATGGAAAAACATGCCGTATCCCGCATTATCGGAGCTCCTCCGGGATATATCGGTTACGAGGAAGGCGGACAGCTTACTGAGCTGGTGCGGCGCCGGCCCTACCGGGTTATCCTGCTCGACGAGATAGAAAAGGCGCATCCGGACGTGTTCAATATACTCCTTCAGATTCTGGATGACGGTCGGCTCACCGATGGTCACGGCCGTATGGTGAACTTTAAAAACACCGTGATCATTATGACCAGCAACATCGGGAGCCAGGAATTCCAGCGGCAAACCATCGGCTTCCAGAGGACCGTGGAATCTAAAACTGACCGAAACAGGAAAAGAACCGCCGTGGAGAGCGCCCTGAAACAGGAATTCCGTCCTGAATTCCTCAACCGCGTCGACGATGTGATTATTTTCGAGGAATTGACCGAAGAGCAATTGCAGCAAATCGTGGACCTTATGCTGAACGAAGTACAGTCGCGCCTTGAGGATAGAAAGATCAAGATAACTTGCACCCCGGAAGCGAAATCATGGCTGGCCAAGGAGGGATTCGACCCGGTATACGGCGCTCGACCTCTGAGGAGGGCAATACAGCGCTTCGTCGAGAATCCGCTGTCGAAGAAGATCCTCCAGGGAGAATTCGAGGAGGGTTCCAGTGTCGTAGTTGAACTCGGCGAAGAGGGCCTGTCATTCAGCAGGGGGAGGTAACTATCTCAGCGTAAAAGCGCGACGTAACTATCTAATGGAACCCCGAGAGACCGTGCCACCGGTGGGCATTTGGCCTTGAGAAGGTGAAAGACCTTCCCTTCCGGCGGCAACTCCGAGAGGGTTTCCCAGTATCCCATCCCCTTGGCCAGTACCAGGTCCGCCCTGGTGTATTCCGATTTAAACTCATCCGACGCCAGCGCCATGAGAACACCAGGGGTATCAGTCCCGGTCGAGATCACCTCCGGCAGTTCACCGGTAAGACCGAAGGCTTCCAGATCGGCGAGGGTCACGTCATTTTGAACCGGCGCCTCTTTCACCACATATTTTATCGAAGCCTTTTGCCCCATCCTTCGCACCAGGTTTAGATCGAAGAAAACCTCACCGGTGTTATCCGCCAGGTAGAGTATATCTCTGGCATGCTCAAGCCTTTCTTCCAGGAGACGGGTATCATCAATGGCAAACTCAACCTGCAGGCTTAAATCACGGGTGATTTCCTCAAAGTTCCGGAAGAAATCTATGATATTGCCCCTGACCGCCATAATGATATCATCCCGCAGGTCGCCATCCGTCCGAAGCCTGGATTCCTCATACAGCCTGGCGGCCATATCGATCTCGGCCCGTTTCATTCGAAAGTAAGGATCCGGGTTGCCGGTTATCTCCCTGACAATACGGTGCAGAGGCGTTGCCACCTCTATCGAGATTTTATCCCTGGAGAACTCACGCTCGAGATAATCCAGGCCCTCAGTGATGGCTTTCTCCCGCAGAGCTTCATCCTTAGTGGCCAGCTCGCTGGCCTGGCGGACAAGGCGAGCGAGGCAGTCGTAGCATTCTTCGTCGATTTTCATGGTTAAGTCAAATTGTTTGGGCCAATGGCCTGTTGAACAGGTGCCCGGCAGGACAAGGAGAGTTTAGCAGAATAGTGTACCCGGTTTCAATTCCGGTTGGCGTTCTGAGGACAGCTTACCAGCGCAACGGGCTAGCCGGGGATGACCTCGAATATAATACAGGTATCTGCCGGGCCCTCCTTTTCATCATCGCTACCCTCAGTCGTCAGGGTGGCTTTAAGCATGTATTTTGCCGGCTCTGAAGGCAGTTCCGCGGTATGCATTCGTTCAAAGTACAACACCCCGTCGGTAGTGTAAGTCTCCTCCCCTGTGACCATCAGAAACGCCTGGTCATCCGACCAGCGCCATACCTCTTCACCATTTTCGTCGTAAATGGAGAAGTCGTACCGCTGGCTGGTGTTAAAATGATGCGTCTGTTCATAAGCGCTTGTGGTTACCACCATAGCCATCGGTAGACTGGCTCCATGCGGAACCTCATCAACTGTGGCGACGAGGAGAATCAGTCCCGGGGAATAAGGGTTTTCGCATTCCACCTCTGTTCCGTTTTCTTGCTCGAACTCGGCATGTATATTATGATCTTCTGCTACATCTTCAAATCTGTATTTCGCCACAGCGCCTACTGACTCTCCATCCACCAGAACATCCGCAACCGTATAACCCTCTTCCGGCATGATGGCAAATTCCTGAGTAAGACCGTGGGAAATCTCGATCTTTCCTTCAGGATCAATGTTACCCCCTGCACCAGCCGTGGCTATAATCTCAGAGCCAGCGGACCTGACGACTTCGAAATTACCTGTAAGCCCATCGACGCTGGCCTCATATATCCCCGATTTATCCATGGTGAAAGTAACCGCGGGACTCATCGTAGCCCCCGGCTCTGCTGTTACCTCCCTGCTCTCGGTTTTTCCATTAACTTTAAACACCAGCGTCTTGGTTCCCACCTCATCCCCTGTGTTCGTGACATCTACCGCCAGCGTTACACTCCCTCCTTCCTGTATTTCCTCAGGAGTTATGGAAAGGTTGCTAACCTCTAGTTTCGCTTGTTCAAATCCATTCAGCTCCTCTTCAAAGTCGCACCCGGCAATCATGCCAACCATCAACAGCAGAACCGCTGACAGACCGATTATCAGCTTTTTCTTGCTGGACATCATCTAATTCCTCCATAATAGCTACTCGTTAACACTCCAACATCTCCTCCTCACTATCTTCTTTTTGCTTTTACGGGCTATGCCACTTACACTATCAAAGTGTATTAAATCACGCAATAGTTTTTATCCGGCGGCCTAGAAACTTCAAGCGAGTTTCAATTCCTCATAGGTAGGCTATCGATACGAAGAGATCAGCATAAACTCCAAGGGCGCTTCCTTAACAAACTTTCAACCACCGGCCCGGTCCCGAGCCGCGATGATCCGCACAACCTGTTCCAGCACCCCTGGCCAGCTCTTGCCCAATTGACGGATATCCAGGCTTACCCTGGTGCTTCCAGCTTTAATGCTGGTTCCGAAGCTTTTTCGCAGATAAGCCATATCCACGTTCGCGCCAGTCTCCAGAACCAGGATGACCTTCCCATACTCGGTAAATATCCTCTGGATACCGGCGGTGGCGGCGGCCAGCTTGATTTTGATTCCGTACAAAAGGTTCTCCACCGGCCACGGTAGATTGCCGAACCTGTCCTTGAGCTCCCCCCTCATCTCGTTCACCTGTTCTATGTGATCAATCCGGGCCAGCCGCTGATAAACGGCCAGCCTGGCGTTCAGGTCCGGCACATAATCCTCCGGCAAGTGGGCGCTAAGGGGCAGGTCCACCGTGGGCAGATCCCGGGCTCGCGCTTTCCCCTCCCCACCCATCTTCAGTTCCTCCACTGCCTCCGCCAGCAGGCGGCAATACATATCAAAACCCACCGCCCCAACATGCCCGCTCTGCTCCGGCCCGAGGATATTTCCGGCTCCCCTTATCTCCAGGTCCTTCATGGCTATCCTGAAACCGGCTCCCAGCTCCGTAGCCTCGAATATGGTCTTCAAACGCTTCTTAGCCGTTTCCGTAAGCCTCTTTCCCCTGTCGTAAAAGAGATACGCATAGGCCCGGGCATCCCCCCGGCCAACCCTGCCCCTCAGGTGATAAAGCTGGGTCAGCCCGAACCTGTCGGCCCGATTGACTATGAGCGTGTTCACTCCGGGAAGGTCGAGTCCCGACTCAATAATGGTGGTGCACACCAGAACGTCATAATCGCCTCTCATGAATTCGACCATGACGCTTTCCAGCTTATGCTCCGGCATCTGTCCGTGCGCCACGGCGATCCGCGCCTCAGGCACCAGGGCCCTTAAATGATCAGCGATCATATCGATACTCTGTACCCGGTTATGCACGAAGAACACCTGACCACCTCGATCGATCTCCCTCAGTACCGCCTCCCTGACCTTCTCATCACTGTATTCAGCTACATTCGTCTTTATGGGCAGGCGAGCCGCGGGCGCCGTTTCTATCGTACTCATATCTCGAACCCCGAGAAGGGACATATGCAGACTCCTGGGTATGGGTGTAGCGCTCAATGTCAGCACGTCTACCTCGCTTCTCAGCTTCTTCAGCCGTTCCTTGTGCGCCACGCCGAACTTCTGTTCCTCATCTATTACTACCAGGCCCAGGTTCCTGAAAACTACATCACTCTGGACCAGCCGATGAGTTCCGATGCAGATATCAACGTCCCCGCCAGCCAGTGCCTCGAGCACCTCTCTCTGCTCTCCGGGTGAGCGGAACCTGCTCAGCATCTCTATTCTAACCGGAAAGGCGGCCAGTCTTTCCTTGAAGGTAGCGAAGTGTTGCTGCGCCAGCACAGTTGTGGGCACCAGAACGGCCACCTGCATACCATTGTTGACCGCCTTGAAGGCTGCCCTTACCGCGATTTCGGTTTTGCCGTATCCGACATCACCGCAAACCAGCCGGTCCATCGGCAGCCGGCTGAGCATATCTTTTTTTACGTCCCGGATAGTCTCCTTCTGGTCCGGGGTCTCCTCATACGGGAAAGAGGCCTCAAGCTCGCTCTCCCACAGGGTATCCGCTGAAAAAGCGATTCCGGGAGAGACCTGCCGGGCGGCGTACAGTGACAACAATTCCCTCGCCATCTCCATCGTGGCCTTCTTTACCCGCTCTCTGGTGCGGCTCCACTCCCTGGTATGGAGTTTATTCAGGGAAGGCTCATAGCCGCCGGAGCCAACATAGCGCGCGACCCGGTCCGCCTGGTCCGTGGGCACATACAGCTTGCCTTCATCGGCATACTCCAAAACAAGATATTCCCGTTCCGCGCCATCGGATTTCATCCTCGTCATCCCCAGGAACCGGCCCACACCGTGATCGATATGAACCACGTAGTCACCCGCTGAGAGATCGGCCAGGAACAGCTCCCTCTGGCCGCGGCGTCCCGGACGTGGACGCCGCTTCTTTACCGTGCCGAATATCTCGGAATCCGTAAGAAGTGTGTTGTTCTCGAACGTCCATCCGGCGGATATCGAACCGAAAACAATAGTCAGGGATCCGGCCGGGGGCAATGAACTCAGCTCTGTGACGGGTGAAGCGTGGATATCCTGTTCACCGAAAAGCTCGGCCAGCCTTTCCGCCTGCTGTGAAATCATCACAATACGCCTTCCCTCTTTCAGGTAAACCTTTGTATCCCGAAGCAGGCGAGGCATCCGCCCACTGTAATCGGGCGGTGAACTGAGGCCGCCGAAAAGTCCCGTACCACCCACTCCCCACGCGTTAAATGAAATTACCCGATCGACCGAGGATATCCGCTCTTCCATCTCCTCCCGGCTGAAAAAGGGAGACGGGAAGTTTATGGGCAGTTCGCCCCTTTCGACCTTGTCCCGCCTTATTTCAGCCGCCCTCGACTCCAAATCCGTCATTTCCTCAAAGGCAGTATCTCGATCATTTATGGCCAGCAACGAGCCGCCGGGCAAGTGATCGATAAGGCTGCATTGGTTAAATAAAGGGGCATAGAAGTCAAGTCCAACCCGCCAGTGCCCATCCCTCATGAGATTTATATCTTCGTAGATCCAATCCCTGGCCTCCCTGCCACAATTGGAAAGGTCCAGTTCACCGAACGGACCGGCTATCAAGTCCTCCCGACTTAGAATCATCTCGCGTGCCGGCACAATCAGTATGGAATCAGTTGTTCCCAGGGAACGCTGGGTAGCGGGATCAAACCACCTTATGCTCTCCACCTCATTCCCGTAAAACTCGATCCGGGCGGGAAAATCGCAGTCAGGCGGGTATATATCGACGATACCTCCCCTCCTGCTCATCTCACCGGCAACCTCAACCATCTCGGTCATTTCGTAACCAAGGCTGCTTAGCCGGCCCAGGATGTCCCCGATTTCTAGACGTAGTCCCTGTTTTATCATCCGGCATGCCCCGGCGAAATCTTCCGGTGAGACCGTTTTCTGGCAAAGGGCGTGTATCGAAGCCACTATCAGGGGAGGACGGCCCGATGCGGATTCCCTCCATTTATGCAATGCGGCCAGAACGGTGAGTCTGCTTCGTGAAGAAATATAATCAGGGGTAAGCCGTTCGTATGGTAGAACATCAATCTCGGTAAATCGCAGGACCTGAGTACCGCTACGACAGTAGGCTTTCAGATCTTCTTCGAGCTTCTTCGCTGTCTCCACATGAGGTGTCACCGCCAGTACCGGTAGCCCGGTATTTTCGATCAAACACGCAAGCAACAACGGCCGCGCGGCATCGCCGATGAGCAGTTCCTGCTCTTGCGCCCCCAAACTCTCTACCAGGCGGCGGAAATCAGAATGTTCATAAATTATGGGATGCAATCCTGCCAGATTCATAGCTACTCTCACACCTCTAGGGCTAGCCGCACGCGACTAGCCCTTCCCGCTGGATTTTAGCACTGGTTCAGGGGTAAGGCAAGCTTGCAGTTCCCTAAACGAATGACGACGGCTATCCCAACAAACGCCGTCCGTCACGGTGTTATGAACCAACCCGTAGATTCTTTTAACATCGTTTCATAGCTGGCAGACTCTAAAACCATGATTCATCACCTGGTTAAGAGGTTTCCCAGATAATTCGTAGCACGGTCATTCCCCGGTCACCAAACCCACTTATATTTCATGCTATCATGTATTAAGGAACCTCTTCAGTAAGAGATGACTTCGCCCGGGCTGGGGGTGTCCCCCGACTTTAAAAAGCCCCCCATGATTGGGGGATTTAGGGGGCTGAGCAGAGGTTACTTAATTTATAACCGTCCCACAATGTGATAGTACTTGTCCAAGGGAAATAAAACAGCGGCTGAGAAAAGGCCGGTATTGGCCCGGATCAATCGCTGTTTATTCGGTACTCTCAAACCACTTGACACTGGCACCATAAAGTGCCAAAATGATGCAAATCGCAGAGGTAATAAAGGGGGTATTCAATGCGAGTCAGGGAATTCATGACCACCAACGTCATATCGGTTTCCAGTAAAACTCCTGTGCTTGATGCTCAAAAGTATATGAGCGTCCACAGGATACGTCGCTTGCCCGTGGTAGATAAGGGCAAGGTCCAGGGCATCGTCAGCGACAGAAGAATAGCGGCGGCATCCCCTTCAGCTGCTACCAGCCTGAGCGTCTGGGAGATCAATAACCTTATGTCGAAGTTGACTGTTGGCGAGATAATGAGCACCCCTGTCTACACCGTTTCTCAAGACACCACCGCGGAGAGTGCCCTCGCCTTTGCACAGGATAAAGGGATCGGATCGCTTCCCGTAGTTGACGATAAAAACCGCTTAGTTGGCATTGTGACCACCAACGATTTCGTATACAGGATCATGAACCCTCTGCTGGGAATAGGCAAACCGGGTGCACGCCTCCATATATTCGATTGTGGTAAAACTCAGAACATTCTGGAGGTGATTCAGACACTCAATGATATGAACCTGCAAGTCGAAGCCGTTCATGTGGACGACTCAATTGAACGGGATACGAGGGACCTTATAGTTCAAGTGGATATGCAGGATGCCTCGGAATTGATAAGGAAAATCAGCAACCTGGGCTACTCTGTAGATGTAAGAGAGCGCTAGCGTAACGCCCCGTAAATAACCAGACTTTCGCTGATATTAATTGTATGCAAATAGTCAGAGCCTTATCCCCACCACCCATTCGACGCTGACTATTCCGGTAAAAAGAGCGTTGCGGAACACTTGTCTAGAAGTGGCAGGGACAGCGCACTGGTATACATTTGATCAATATGCGTGAACATGTATCCCTCTTCATGATTATGTCAACAACCGTATAGTTCGATAAATCCAGTGGGGGAATGTTAAATGACAATAATTAAGGCAATATGCGGGGCACTGGCACTGATAGTTTGCTTTACCTTCGCGGCCTCCATTCCACAGGCAGCAACCGCAGAAGAAGAGGCGCAACCACCGGATGAGTCAGGACCTTATAATATTGGCTACTACCATGAAAGCTTCTACATCTTCCCATATGGTATCTATACCGCGAAGATAAGATACCCGGCTAAACGGGATGGCTGGCGTGCGCCTGGCGATATGTCGGGAGGTCCTTACCCGGGAGTCGCCATGGCCGGCGGCACCTTCCAGTCAGACTGGATGCTTGATTGGGCCCCGGAACACCTCACCTCTCATGGGTACGTTACGATTTGTTTTACGCCTCCCTGCACGCTTTCGACGGATACCGCTCAATGGGCTCGAGGTTTTAACGAGGCACTGGAGCAGCTCAAGCGAGCGAATCATAGCCGCTTCTCGCCCCTGAAAGGGGTTCTTGACGAGGAGAGCTCAGGTGTTCTCGGTTACTCGATGGGCGGTGCCGGTTGCATCGAAGCCTCAGCCATCAACCCGGAAATCGATGCCATAGCTGCGCTGGCACCCGGTGCCGACGATGGTATTCTGGCCCCATTCTTTGAGAGCACCGTTGAGGCCTGCAGTAATATCACCGCCCCCATTCAATTGCAGGTCGGCAGCAACGATGGAAACGTTTTACCTGAATGGGTCGGAGGGTACTATAACCTTATTCCTGATACGACATCGAAAGAATACCTTGTGATAAACGGCGCCAATCACTTCCAGTTCTTCGATCAATACGCGGCTGAATTCTTCTCCTTTATGACGGACCTCGGAATGGATAACGCGGCAGAGATCCGTATCGAAGAGCAACACCGCATCGCGAGAGGTTATTTCACGGCATGGTTCAACTATTTCCTCAAGGACCTGAGCGGATATGAAACCCATATATTTGGCGACCGGGCTCGGGCTGACCTGGATAGCAGTGTCCTTTCCTCATTACAATATAATTCGCCTTGAGAATAATACGACGAGCCATAATTCGCGACTGGTGATCTCCCTCCATTCCCACCCTCACCCATAATTGACTTTGTCATAGTTTTGTAATAATTCTTCGCATATATTTTATGCCTTCTCAACAGAAAATTTGTAACATAACGCTACACCTTTTTAAAGCATTACCAGTGTAAATAAAGGATGGGAGGTGATGGGAGGCAGAAAATGAGCAAATAGAGATCAAACTCAAGACTATCGGACCATACACAAAGGAATTCAATCACTAAAACAAAGCTCAATGGAGGATGATTGATGCGAAAACTATACTTGATTTTGGTACCGCTCGTAATTATTTCCATGTTATTCGCCGTGGTTTCCTGCGGCGATGACGATGAAACACCATCGGTAAGCCCAACACCCACTCCCACCATCACAGCGGAACCCCAGACCATCGTTGACATCGCTGTGGCAGACGACCGTTTCGAGACGCTGGTCGCTGCCCTTCAGGCAGCGGACCTCGTCGAAACACTCCAGGGCGACGGCCCATTCACCGTCTTCGCCCCTACAGATGACGCATTCGATAAGCTCCCCGCAGGCACCGTGGAGGCTCTGCTTGATGACATTCCGGCGCTGACCGATATCCTCCTCTACCACGTGGTCTCCGGCAAGGTCATGGCCGCCGACGTCGTCAATCTCTCTTCAGCCACCACTGTTCAGGGTAGCGATGTTGAGATCACGGTACAGGACGGAAACGTATACATAGATGACGCCAAAGTCACAATCACCGATATAGAGGCCTCGAACGGCGTTATACACGTCATCGATACCGTGCTGATACCTGAGGAAGAGCAAACCATCGTTGACATCGCTGTGGCAGACGACCGTTTCGAGACTCTGGTCGCTGCCCTCCAGGCAGCGGACCTCGTCGAAACACTGCAGGGTGAAGGCCCTTTCACCGTCTTCGCCCCTACAGATGGCGCATTCGATAAACTCCCCGCAGGCACCGTGGAGGCTCTGCTTGATGACATTCCGGCGCTGACCGATATCCTCCTCTACCACGTGGTCTCCGGCAAGGTCATGGCCGCAGACGTCGTCAATCTCTCTTCAGCCACCACTCTGCAGGGAAGTGATGTTACCATCACCGTTGAGCACGGGAACGTTTATATCAATGACGCCGAGGTCATAATCACCGATATAGAGGGTTCCAACGGGGTCATACACGTCATCGATACGGTTCTTATCCCGTAACAGGTATGTTAACCAACAAGGGAATTTCAGGTTTTAGCCAGTATCGGCAAAGCCTGTGACAAATACAATAAGGAGGTCGATATGGTAGAGAAAGGATGGGTGTGGGTAAAGGACAACGCGGGGAACATGTTCGTGTGCCATGTCAACGATCTGAAGGATCCCAAGGAGGTATCCGAAGAGGATCTCAAGAACTGCATGGACGACGCGACTATGGGCGTCAATATTGGAGACTAGGTAACATCGGGCAGGTTTAACCGCTCCTTTGCCTCAGAAATCCAGCGGGGGTGACGGGTTGTGTGCCAGTGGCGTATCGCTCAAATTGAGCGATACGCCACTGGCGAGAGCGAATGGCGCGGTTAACGAGAATAGACGAGTAAATCAGAATCTTTCCCTGAGGTTAGATCGGAAAGCCACACGTCGCCAGCTTCCGGCAGTCGATCGCATCTCAATCATTCTCGGAACATACCTTAGCCCAAGCAATACAAGCATGGCCGCCGAGAAAATAACCATCTCAGCGGAATTATAGATGAGCCAGGCCACAAATGGAAAACATATAAGCGCTACACTGTAGGCAAGGGTCAGATACCGGGTAAGCAACACCAGGAGGCCAAAGATACCATAGAAAATGTATATACCGTGAGGCATAAGCGCAAAGAAAACACCGATACAGGTGGCACCACCCTTTCCGCCATGGAATTTGAGGAAAACAGGGAACATATGACCAAATACGGCAATAGCTCCACCAAGCATTTCAGCATATTGGGGAGCACCAAGCCAGCGAACGATAAATATGGCGCCGATTCCCTTGGAAAAATCCAGTGTGAGTGCTGCCAGGCCGGCCAGAATGCCGACGGAATACATTACATTCATGGCCCCCATGTTGCGGCTTCCAACCTGCCTTATATCCGCACCCTTGCGCCAGCGAGTTATAATATATGCACTCGGTACCGAACCAAGCAGGTAACTGATAATCAATCCAAGAGCTATTTCCATAATACTGTTATAGTCGAACCGGACCAAATGATGATTGTGTATTTTATCACAACTTTAAGCCAGGGGCATTCGGATATTGTAATGGCCATCGAAGCTGTGTTTGCCACTGACAAATACTTGAGATTCATCAGTGCATTGGTTTGCCAGAAGACCAGTATGCAAATCCATCATTTCCCTGAAAGGCGTTCACCAAAACACAGAATCGACATGCATCAGCCCACGCCGCAGATAACATTATTACACTTTAACGGCCTTATTTCGGATTCGGAACCGCAGTTACCGGATACGTCTCACGTGAGAGCAATATGACCGTTAAAATAGTCACTGATAGCACAGCCGATATACCGGAAGGTATTTGCCATGAACTTGGCATAACCGTAGTGCCCTTAAGCGTGCATTTCGGCAAAATGGTCTATGAAAACGGGGTGGATATCACCAATGAGGATTTTTACCAGAAGCTCCAGGAAAGTGATGTTTTTCCCACCACATCAACCAAGTCGCCGGGTTATTTCACCTCTGTTTATCAAAAGCTTGCAGGAGAAGGTGATCCTGTAATATCTATCCACGTCTCAGAGAATTTCAGCGCCACCATAGAGTCGGCGAGACTTGGCCGTCAGAATTCAGGTATACCTGTAGAGATTGTGGATTCAGAATCCGCTTCTATGGGACTGGGTCTGCTGACCATAATGGCAGCAGGGGCTGCGGCGGATGGAGCCACGGTTGAAGATATCAAGTCATTGCTTTCCGAGGCGATTCCCAATACGCTCGTTCTTGGTCTTTTCGAAACCATTGCCTACCTGCAAAAAGGTGGTCGAATCGGTAAAGCCAGGGCATTCATAGGAAGCCTTCTCAAGATAAAACCGATAATAGCAATACAGCACGGTGCCATAGTACCCATCCAGAGAGCGAGGTCAAAGTCCAGGGGTATTGATCTGCTCTGTAATCTGGTCAATGAATTTGGGGTACCCAGGGAGCTGGCGACCATGTATACCAATATTCCGTCTGATGCAGATGAGCTCATTAAGCAATTAAAGGGAAATTATCCCGAGCAGGTAATTTACTCAGCCAGTATAGGACCAGTGATAGGCTCCCACGTTGGTCCGGGTTCAGTAGGGGTGTCCGTCGTTCGCCTGTAATGTTGTGGTCTGCAGAGCGGGCGCACTTCAATATTGAGCATAATTGCTGAAGCAATCCTGGATTGGTTAATGAGAGTACGAAAGGAGGTAAGATGATAAAAAAATCACTGCTCATTACCATCGTCGTGATTGTGGCCCTACTGGCGGGGGCTGGTGTCTCGTGTTCAAACGATGAAACACCGGTCGAGCCGGAGCAGGCCGGCGAAACAAAACCCGTGGAGCCAACCACAGTCAAAATCGGCGTTATCTCTGATAAAACGGGGAGGGCCTCACAGGTTATGGGTGTAGTTGATATGGCGCTCAACGATCTGGTCAAGCATTTTAATGAGAACGAGGTTATTCCCGGTGTGCGGTTCGAGGCGGTTTATTATGATGGACAGTATGACCCCTCCAGGGACATAACCGGGTACAAATGGCTGAAGGAAAGAGGAGCAGACGTGATATTCGCCAATTTGCCCAACACCGCTGTAACCCTCAAGCCACTTGCTGATAAGGACCACATGGTGGTTTTCTCCCTTTTTGCCAGCGACCAGGCGACCACGCCACCGGGATGGGTATTTTGCATGAACATACCAATATCAGCCTACGCCAAGACAATGATGGCCTGGGTGGCTGAGAACGATTGGGACTGGGAGGCCAAAGGGCCCGCAAAGATCGGTGGTGCAGGTTGGACCGGTCCATTATGGGAGGAACTGCAAAGGGGCGCTGAGGAATATTGTAATACTCACCCCGAGCAGTTCCAGTGGGAGGGGGGCTTTCTGACCGATTTCGCCATGACCTGGGGAACCGAGATTGATGCCCTGATGGATTGTGATTATGTAATACCCCCAGGGGTAGGCCTTGTGACATTCGCCCGAGAGTACAGAGATGCCGGAGGAGAGGCCAAATACCTCTGTTTTGAGTCCCAGTCGTCAGTACTTGGCCTGACGGCTCAAGCGGCCGGCTGGGAAAGCCTCGACGGCTCTCTGTTCGCCCTGCCAAACCGCTGGTGGAACGAGGATGCGGAACTTTCGAAACTGGCTAACCAGCTCCTATATGATAACCATCCGAAATCAGCCGAGCAAACCAGAAAAAGCGGTTCATCATATATAGGTGGTATAACGGAGTGGTATGGTGTTCTCATGATCATCGGCGAAGCAGCACAAATGGGAGAGACTGGCAGTTTCGATTCGCAGGTGCTATATGATACAGCCTCCTCCTTTTCCATGAGTTATGACCAGTGCGAAAACTGGAATTTTGACGACACGAAAAGGACATCCTGGAATTATCTGGGCATATACGAAGCCAGCGATTCAGCGGAGGATCTGGTAAGGAAAGATCCGAATTGGCATCCGGTCATCAATTAGCCCGCCATTATATGCAGCAATTATCAATCCAAAATTGAGATAAGAGGTAAAGGTGCGGTCAAGGTTATGAATAACGAGCAGTGGATCTTGCTGGCAATCAATATAGCCGGTGGTGCCGCCGTTCTCGGGAGCTATTTCCGGGAAATCAAACGGCATCCCGGCAAAAGAAACGACATATGGGGCGGTGTTCCTGAGAGGATCAAACCTCTTTACACAGTTTCGATGCTGCTCGCAGCAGTGGGCTACCTGGCGTTTTCTTATTTCATCGTGATAAGAGCCGATCCGGATGAAATTGAGATCGGTAACAATCTGGGATTCGGGGTTTTCTATCCTGTGTATATTCTTATACTATTGCCCTCGGCGATGTGGATGCCATTTACCTATAAAATGCTTCAGCAGCCAAGTAAGGCAACCTGGATTCAGATACGCTTGATACTGGCTCTGGTGGGGATTGCTTCGCTGGCGCTTCTGGCATTGATTTCAATGCTTGAGCCGCGAGAACCCGGGGCTGCATACTGGGCAGCGGTTACGGGCGCGGCGTTCTTTTGCATCCAGACAGCAGTACTTGATGCGCTTATCTGGCCAGCCTTTTTCAAGGTTAACAGAAAAGGGGTCAGTCACCGATATTAATTTTTCAGAGTAAGAGCCAATTCCGTGTAGCAATACAAAACCAATCGATTATCGAGATGATCAAATTTTACAATGCCATGATGAGGAATCTTTTGAGGGGAGGGGAGATTTAGTAATGGAGATATACACCGGTATCTGGATATCTGCGGTAGCCGTCTGGTTGTACATGACTCTCATGTTCGTCCTGGCAGTCCGCTTCCGTGATAACAGCATAGCCGACAGCGCCTGGGGAATTGGTTTTATTACCGTAGCTCTGGTAACCCTTATTATTACAGGGGATTTTATAGCCAGGCAAATACTGGTTACGTCACTGGTGCTCATATGGGGCCTGAGACTTGCCGTACGTATATTCATCCGTAACTGGGGGAAGGGAGAGGACTACCGGTATCAACAATGGCGCCAGCAATGGGGTCGCCACTTCCTGATACGGAGCTATCTTCAGGTATTCATGCTACAGGGGCTGATGCTGCTGTTTATCGTTTATCCGGTCGTCATAATCAACACCAGGGGTGGAGATGAGTTAACGTGGCTCGATTTTCTGGGTGCGGTGATCTGGGCCATGGGGTTCATGTTCGAGTCTGTGGGCGATTATCAGCTTGACCGCTTTGTAAACAGTCCGGCAAACAGAGGCAAAATTATGGATCGAGGCCTCTGGCATTACTCGCGCCATCCCAATTATTTCGGTGAGGTCACCCAGTGGTGGGGTATTTTCTTCATAGCACTTTCAGTGCCCTGGGGCTGGACAGGTATAGTTGGCCCGCTGACCATTACACTTTTGATAGTCAAAGTATCGGGCATTCCGTTGCTTGAGAAGAAGATGGCGGAAAACCCTGCTTTTGTGGAGTATCAGAAACGCACCAGTGCACTGATACCCTGGTTCCCACGCAAACCCCATACTTTAAAAAAGGAGGCATAACATGGATCTTGGTGAATACTTCGAAAATGCCAGCGGTTATGGAGTGCTGGCTACGGCAGATTCGACCGGGAAGGTGGACGCCGCCATATATGCACGCCCGCATTTTATGGACGAAAATACTGCGGCGTTTATCATGGCGGAAAGGCTGACATACGAGAACCTCAAGACGAATCCCCACGCCGCATATTTATTCATTGAGTCAGGCAGTGGATACTCGGGCATGCGTCTGTTCCTGACCATGAAGGGTGAGGAGGCCGACGAAGCTCTTATATCCGAGATATGCCGCAGATGTGACTATTCCATGTTTGGCGAGAGGCTGACCCGGCATGTTGTTTTCTTCACTATCGATAAGATTTTACCCCTAATCGGTAGTGGCCCGGTTTCATAATACTAAATTAATAAGGAGGTCAAGATATGGAGTACGAAAAGAGATTTCTCAAACTCAGGAAATACAACCTCATCATGGGGATAATCCATCTTATCCAGGGCGCTTTGATGATTATCCTGAGCAGTGATTTCGCGTTGCCGATACGGAACTCCTTCCTGCACTATATGCCGGAGACCGAGAAGCTCAAGGCCGTCACGGAGGATATCGTCACCATAGAGATGGGTCCGCTGGTAGCCGGATTTCTATTCATGTCCGCCATCGCTCACCTTACCGTGGCATCACCATGGGCATTTGGATGGTACGTGAACAACTTGAAGCGCGGCATCAACTACGCCCGATGGTATGAATACGCTTTCAGCGCGTCCCTGATGATAGTCCTGATTGCGATGCTCAGTGGAATATTTGATATCGTGGCCCTCATCGGTCTTTTCTCACTTACAGCGGTCATGAACCTGTTTGGCCTGATGATGGAACTCCATAACCAGACCACTACGAAGACCAACTGGACCGCTTACTATTTCGGCTGCTTCGCCGGGATAGTACCCTGGATAGCTATAGGCATATATTTTCTGGGCTCAGCCGATACCGGTGAGATGCCGACCTTCGTCTATTTCATCATGGGCTCGCTTTTTGTGCTTTTCTTCAGCTTCGCGATAAACATGGTCCTTCAGTACAAGAAAGTGGGTAAGTGGAAGGATTACCTCTACGGCGAATCCGTGTACATATTGCTGAGTCTTACCGCCAAGTCCGCCCTTGCGTGGCAGGTGTTCGGCGGAACAGTCAGCAGATCGGAATTTTAGTGGAGGTTTATTATGGACATAGTTAAGCTGGAAAATAACTCGTGCATGGTGCAGTTGCCAGCCATTCTGACAGACGCGGATGAGGGAGCGATCTTTGCGGCCTGTGCGCCCGAATCCTCCGAAAAGGGGGGTTATATAGTTCTGGATTTCACCAGTCTGGAAAAGATGAACGGACTGGGGGCGAGCATGCTGGTTAAACTGCATGCTCGCAGCCGGGCGAGGGGACAAAAGCTACTGGCCTTTAACGTAAGCGATCACTATAGACAGGTTCTCCGGGTTGCCGACCTGGATTCGGCCATAACCGTTTATGACAGCCCGGAGCGGGCGCTGGGGGAGGTGGGGGCACCGGTTGGAAGTCCGGGAGCCGGGGATGTGGTCCTTGCCGAGCCAAAGGACACAAACTCATGGGCAAATCCCGTCTCCAGGCTGCAGGTACCGCCAATGCCTCCAGAAGCCATTAATCTTAATGTAAAAAACCGCCGCGTGGTGGGACCGGTTGACGGATTCGGGCAGCTCTGGCAGAAGACCTATCAACTGAGATTGGAAAAACCCGGAACCTCCCCTGAAGATGTAATCTCGGCGCTCAAACAAAACTTTCCCAGCTTCCAGCCAGATTTCAATAGCTTCTACCCGGGTCCTTCAGGAATTCAGCCGGGCGAGATCGTAGCAATCGATTCATCAACTCCAGGCGGACCGCTCTCAACCGGGGTTATGGTTCTTTACGCCGATGAACAGTCTTTCACTTTCATAACGCCGCAGGGGCATCCGGAATCAGGATGGGTGACTTTCAGCGCCTTCGAAAATCAAGGTGTAATCACCGCTCAGATCCTGGGGCTGGCCCGGGCCAATGACCCGATTTACGAAGCCGGCTTCAGAGCAGCCGGTTCCAAAGTGCAGGTTAAAATATGGTCTCACGTGTTGACCTCACTGGCAGGTTATCTTGGCGTGCCAGCCAATATCAGCGTAGAACAATTGCTCGTAGATCCCCGAATGCAGTGGTCCCAGTCAGGTAATATCTGGCATAATGCCCAGATCAGAACTCTGCTTTATATGCCCGTGAGGCTGGCTGGAAAACCGATGCGCGACCGCAGGCGCAAAAAAGCTTATGCCGGATAGCTACGATGCTACCGTGGTAGGTTCTGGACCGAACGGACTGGCTGCTGCCATTACAATGGCCCGTTCCGGCCATTCTGTGCTTGTGCTTGAGTCCGGCGAAAATATCGGTGGAGGTATGCGGTCGGCCGAACTGACGCTGCCCGGCTTTATCCACGATATATGCTCGGCGGTGCACCCTCTCGCACTCGCCTCGCCGTTTTTCAGATCCCTAGATCTTTCCCGCTACGGGCTCGAATGGATTCACCCCCCCATACCCCTCGCCCACCCCACTGACGAAGGCAAAGCCATGACCCTCGAGCGCTCGGTACAAACCACGGCAGACTGGCTCGAACCCGACGGAGTGAATTACCGCAGATTGATGAAACCACTGGTAGAAAAATCGGACGAATTACTCTATGAACTGCTCCAGCCATTGCATTTTCCCAGCCACCCTCTTGCCCTGCTCCGGTTCGGTATCCACGGAGTGCACTCCTTGGATTATTTCAATCGAAACCGCTTTAAAGGAGAAAGGGCTCGCGCGCTTTTTACCGGTCTGGCGGCGCACTCCATTCTGCCGACAGATCATTCAGGAAGCGGGGGATTCGGGCTCATGCTGGGTATAACGGGACACGCCCTTGGCTGGCCCTCTGTAAAGGGCGGTTCGCAAAACCTGGCCGAGGCGCTGGCCAAGTGCCTGGCCAGCCTTGGCGGAGAGATACGCACATCTACAGATATTAAATCCTTCAATGAAATCCCAACATCTCGGGCGGTGTTTTTCGACTTAACACCACGGCAGGTTGACGCGATAACCGGAAATAAATTTGCCGGTCCATATAGACGCCGACTGCAGGGACACCGGCATGGGCCCGGAGTATTCAAGATAGATTGGGCACTTGACGGCCCGATTCCATGGAGATCCCCTGAATGCTGTAACGCCGGTACGGTGCATGTCGGAGGGTCTTCCACCGAGATAGCCGGTGCAGAGAACGAAGTTTGGCTGGGTAAGCACGCCGAGCGACCGCTGGTCATCCTGGCCCAGCAAAGCCTGTTCGATCCGACGCGGGCACCCGGGGGCAAACAGACAGCATGGGCTTACTGCCACGTACCTAACGGGTCAACTACCGATATGACGGAGCGGATTGAAGCACAGGTCGAGCGTTTCGCGCCGGGATTCAGGGATGTCATCCTGGCACGCAGCGTGATGAATACAGCAGAGCTTGAGGATTACAATCCCAACTATGTGGGAGGGGATATAGCGGGAGGGGTTCAAAGCCTCCAGAACCTCTTTCTCAGGCCGCTGGGTCAGTGGAAACCATACATAACACCCGCTGAAGGGATTTACATCTGCTCATCCTCCATGCCGCCGGGAGCGGGTGTGCACGGAATGTGTGGGTATCATGCCGCCAGGAGAGCTCTCCGGGAGTTGTTTTCTGTCACGCCCAAAGACAACGACTGATTTCGAAGTGCATCCGTGTGCCCGAATCCCTGTCTTTTTTACTGCAAGCCATTAAGAAGCCGAATTTCACCGACAAAACGCCGGTCGGAACGAGCCAGCGTAATAGCGCGAATGCAACTTATCTCCTTATCCTTTATCTCCAGCATCACGTCAAAATCATGAGGCTTGCTTTCAGTCAGAAAGCGCCGAAAGTCTTCTTCATCCAGGGATTGTGCATGCTGGCCTGATCTCATTCCCGGCAACTGTGAGCTATAATCCACCATCGGCAATCCGTCTCCAGGCTGCCAGGTCCCGCCAGCCGCCTCCAGTGCCTGTTTAAGCCCCTCACCGGAGCTATTGACCTGGTGATGAAATGTATCGAACAGCACCGGGATGCCGCATTCGCTGCCGATTTGCAGGCAATCGCTTAGCGTGTAGAGACGGTCGTCATTCTCAATCACCAGCCGTCGCCTTACGCTAACAGGCAGGCCTTGGTACCTCTCAATGAAAGTGGATATAGCCCCGTATTTATCTCCGTACACTCCACCGACATGAATCTGAATCTTGGCCGAAATGTCCAGTTCCATGGCATCCAGCACAATAGCGTGATAGACTAGCTCAGCCAGACTTCTCTCCCAAACTCCGGTGTCCGGCGAGTTTATTACGATGAACTGGTCCGGATGCATGGAGATTCGCATACCCTTATCGAAAACGTAGGAACCGATCTCTTTGAATTCGTCCTTGAAATGTTCCGGCCAGTTGAACTGATTGACCGGGTGAGAAGCGAAGGGAACAAGGTCAGAGGTTATCCGGAAGAACAGGATATTCCTGGCACTATTATAGCGCAACATCTCAAGAAGGCATTCCAGGTTGTTGCGTACTGTGGCGATCAACCTCTCTTCTGAATAAGACTTCAGCCTGAATGTACGGTCGCCCCTGCAATCAAGAGAAAGATTAATGCAGGGATAACCGATTCTCATTGGTATGACCGCTCCGTCCCGCCTTTTCAGTCGGGCTCCACCTGGATCGTCTCTTTGAAAGAGGCTATGAGATAATGGCTTACTTCAATACGAATCAGGGCTGAGTCCGATGACGTGATGAAGTCAGTCAGGTTGGGATGTTTGTCCGTGTAAACTGCGGCCAGCTTCTCACGTTCCTCTTCAGGACATTCGACCGCTCTGCCAATGGCCGTTACCGCCACCGCATCGGAGAAATCCGACACTCGATTGGAACGGCTGTCGATAAGGATGGCTACGGAAGGATTATGATTGATATTGCGGTACTTATTGGTATGACGATCGGTGACAAAGAGCATGTGCCTCAGGTCCTCCGTTGCAGCAAAGGCAACAAGGCTGGTATAAGGAGTACCACTACCCTCCGTCGCCAGCACACCCAGCCGCTGGGAGCGGAAGAGTTCATCAAGGGTTGATCGCTTCTCCATACGCATTTTCACTCTTTCAAACGGGATTCCGCTACCGGACCCGATTTAGCTGGGATTATACCATAGTGCGCCGAGCGGTAACAGACCTGTTCCAACTCTTCGCTATCGGCTTTTTGTCAGGCGCCGAACTATTGAATACTGGTTCTAGTGTACCGTCCCTAACGCTTCTATACAAATGTTCCGCAATGCTTTTTTCACCGCATTGCTTCACTAAAAAAGCTGGCCCACCGGTAAAGCGCTCGCGTTTTCGAGTGCTTTACCGGTGGGCCAGCGTCGGGCGGTGATGGGGATAAGGCTCCAGTATTTGCATACAATTACTATCAGCGAAAGTCTGGTTATTTAAGGGACGTTACACTAGCTCTCACCCTCGGGCAGATATTCTTTGAACATGCTGCCAAGCTCATCGTCCGTCCTTTCCGGGACTTTGTAATAAGTTCGAATCACCACTGAACCATCAGGCTCAAACCGGTATGTCTCGATGCTCAAGCCGACCATTTCCTCACCGCCGGTGGTGATGTGATTCTCCAGCAGCCACGCAACCTCGTTCCCACAGATGAAAAAGGCCCCTTCTGCGATCTTAAATTTGACGTTAGGCTGAAAAAGGTCAAACGACTTTAGAGCACATTCCTCAAATCCCACCTTCTCGGGCGTACCCACCGGATCGACCATCCTGAACTCACCGGGGGCAACGCTCCGCCAGTTGCGGGCCCACCCCTCCTTGTCACCCGCGTTCCACAGGGAGATATAGTTTTCCGCCCACTGCTTGAGCTGCTCTTGAGTTGGTACGGCCATATTCCGATTCCCCCCTATTCCAGAGTTGTTTCTATCACTGTGTGTTATATGTATATTATCTGATGGGACGGTCAAAGTCATCTCCGGGAGTTATCGGTCATGCCAGAATAACCGTCACTTACCAGCTATCGAAATGTTGCCTCATGGATGGTCACCCGGAAAAACTCGCCTTCCCCCTCAAATTTATCGGTGCCGAAATACCATCCGACCCGCAAGCGACTGGGAATGGTATAGCCCGAGAAAGCAGCCTCCCGCTCAACAACCCCACCAAAATCAGCGAGGTGAAATTCGACACCTCCGGGATTGCCCCAGCGCTGGACGCTTATCGAGTCAAGTCGACCGGAGTCGCTGACCGTCAGCCTTATATTCGACGCATGCCCGCTTATGGATATGAGAGCCCGGGCATGACTGGCATCTTCCGCTTCCCACTCAACCTCCCGG
>JAWOBX010000018.1:0-18905 GCA_046484125.1 Dehalococcoidia bacterium
ATCCACATCTCTCAGGTCGTTCAGCATAATATCGTTTCTCACAATCACGAAATACGAGTTTCCGGACCGTCTGACCTGGTTCGATGACGCGCGTCGAGGAGACGTACGACCAGCGCGTCGCGGTCATGATGAACGTCGTCTCGACGTCGGGGTTGAGCTGGCGATTCAGGTGCGCCATCTGAAGCTCGTATGCTCCCAGGAAGGTGCCGTCTTCCGGCATGGTTTCTTCCGGTATAATTTCCACCACCACTTCGATCTCATAGTCAGGGGGCAGGGTGCCGGGAGGGCTTCCCGCCATGGTATATGGGGTGAAGTCGTCAGGAGAGCCCCTTTCAGGACGATTTGTAGCAGGATCAACTGGTGGATAAATATAGGTGCATGTGGCCGGATTATAAGGGTCGCTCTTTATCAGGTCGATCTGGTTCTCCGCCAGGTTACGCGCTGTCGTTTTCTCGTCGGTCATGATAACCGCTCTGGAGCCAGTATTGAACGACGCGAGCAGTGCGGTAATGGCGAAACCAACCAGTACCAGGGCGATCAGCACTTCTGCCAGTCCCGCTCCACCCTGGGAGGCGTTCCCTTTCCCGGTATACCTTGAAATATGAGCTAAACCAGTTTTCATATACTCCCCCGCCTGCCCGGCTACGGAGTTTTAGTCTCCAACCGTTCCCATTACCTCATACATGGGCGTAATCACTGATATGGCGATGAACCCTACGACTATGGCGATACCCGCCACAGCGACCGGTTCAATTATCGCGGTCAATCCGTCGACCTTGTTATTGACTTCAGCATCGTAGAAGTTGGCTACGTTCTCCATGCTTTGGTCCAGCGTACCGGTCTGCTCTCCAACCGTTATCATCTGCGTTAAAAGTGGCGGGAAGATCTGCGTATTCAAAGCCATGGGTTTGGAGAGGCCCTGTCCCTGAACCAGCGCCTCGTGAACTTCCTTAAGCGAATCACGGATGACGCCATTGGTGGCTGTCTGGGCGACGATATCCATAATACGGGGCAGCGATACTCCGGCCTTGAGCAAAGATGAGGCGGTTCGGGTGAAGAGGGCCATATTACTAAGGAGAACGATATTGCCCAGAAGCGGCAGCCTGAGAACGATCCTGTCCTTGAGTTCCGTCCCTGATTTCGTCTTGAAATACGCCACGCCCCCTATCGCCACGCCAATAAGGGCCGGTATTATTATCATGACGTTCTCCGAGAAGGCGTCTGATACGGCCATTAATATTTTAGTTGGCAGCGGCAACTCGGCGTCCATCTTATCGAACATACCCATCAGTTCCGGCAGCACAAATGATACCAGCAATATGACCACCACGATGCCTACCCCGATTATGAAGGAGGGATACACCATGGCGCGCTTCGCCTTCTTGATTGCCGCCTGGCCTCTCTCTATGTAATCTACCGCCTGTCTCATGGCCATGGCGAGATCGCCGCTTTGTTCGCCGGCGGCGGCCGTATGAACATATATATCGGTGAAAGCGTTGGGGTATTTGGCCAGAGCCTGCGAGAAAGAACTCCCGCCCTCGAGTTCCGACCTGATCCCGGTAACCACCTTTCGAAAAGATTTGCTTTCCACCTGCATTTCAAGCAGTTTCAGTCCCTGCGGCAGGGTCAAACCGGCTTCAAGCAGGGTGGCGAGCTGCCTGGAGAAGTTGATCACGTCGTCGGTTTTGATGCCGTAAAGGGAGGGGAAGGCCTCTTCGAGGCTTGGGAGGGGGCGGGTCCACTTGACAGTAATAGGAGTGTAGCCCACATTCGCCAGGGCCTGTTCCGCCTGGGACTCATCAGCGGCCTCGATTTTACCCTTTACGATATTGTCGTTTTCATCATATGCCGTATATTTGTATGGCATGGCTGTCTACTCCATTTGTGTAATTACCTCTGTCCGACGGAAAACACCGTACGGATCACTTCAGCGGGTGTGGTGATACCGTGTTTCACTTTCAGCATCCCGTTATAGCGCATTGTCCGGAGCCCTTCCGATACAGCCTGCGCCTTCATTTCGCCCGCGCTGGCCCCGTCAACCAGCATTTGCCTCAGTGTGTCGCTAACGAGCTGTACCTCGTATACTCCTATTCGGCCCAGGAAACCGGTATTGTTACAGAAATTGCACCCTTTTCCTTTATAAAACCTGGTTCCATCCGCCCCCATTTCCGATTCATAAGCCTCACGTTCCTCTTCTGATGGCTGATATTCAGCAGCACAGTTGGGGCAGATGCGCCTCACCATTCTTTGAGCGACGCTACCTACGAGTGTAGCGGCTATCAGGTATGGCTCAACCCCGAGGTCTATCATTCGAAATATGGTGGCTATGGTATCATTAGCGTGGATGGAAGAGAGGACAAGGTGACCGGTCAGGGCGGATTGGGCCGCTATGTTGGCCGTGTCACCATCTCGAACTTCCCCTACCAGGATGATATCGGGGTCATGCCTGACAAACATACGGAGACCGATCGGGAATGTTATCCCGGCTTTCAGGTTAACCTGAAGCTGGGAGATATTGTCAAAATCATATTCGATGGGGTCTTCTATGGTCATTATGTTGTAGGAAACTCTGTCAAGCTGGGCTATCGACGCGTATAGTGTGGTCGTCTTTCCCGAGCCGGTCGGACCGCTGGCCATAATCATTCCATACGCGCTTCGAAGCATGTCCTTGTATTTGTTCATATCTTCCCTGGAAAAGCCCAGCTCTTCCATTGGAATAAGCGTCCGTTCTTTTTCAAGCAGGCGGAGCGTTAATCTCTCACCGTGAGCGGTGCCCGCGCTGGCAACCCTTATATCCACTGTTCCGTAACTGGATTTCACCGAGAACTGCCCATCCTGCGGACGCCGCTGCTCGGCGATATCCATCCCCGCCATGACCTTTATCCGCGTTGAGAGGGCGGAGAGAGCGCTCGGAGGCAGTGACGCGGTATCGTGGAGTATTCCATCTATTCGGTAGCGGATTCTGACCCTGTTTTCCTGCGGTTCCACATGGATATCCGATGCTCTTTGACTGATAGCCTGTGAAACCAGCAGATCGAAGGTCTGAGCTACCGGCGAGCGGGCTATTCTCTCCAGGTCTATCGGTCCTTCCGATTCAGCCAGCTCATAATCATAAGAGGCAAACTTGCTGATCTGCTTTTCAATCGCGGCGCTGGCGCTGCCGGAGTAGTGGTAATTGATGGAATGCTCGATCTGCGAGGGGACCCCCAGCATGGGTTCTATGCTGGTTTTGGCTCTGGCCTGTATATCCTCGATGGCATATATATCCGTGGGATCAGCCATCACCACCAGTAACACATCATCTATGATATCCAGGGGAATCGCCATGTATTTCCGGGCTATATCTTCAGGAACCAGCTTGAGGGCGTTGGGCTGTACCGTATGCCTCTTTAAGTCGATGAGAGGCATATTCAACTGGATGCTGAGAGCTGTTGCCAGTTGTTCCGGGGTTACCATCTCCTGTTCGGCAAGAACGTCGTTGAGCTTTTTCCCCTGTTTGAGCTGGATCTCCAGTGCCTCTCCCAGTTCCTCCGCGCTTAGAAGATCCGCCTCGAGGAGAATGTCTCCGAGGCTTTTTGAGGCGTTTGCCCTTTGAGACTCGGCCACCTCATCTTTGCCCCGCCTTCTCCTTTGCTGCGCTTCAACCTGCCCCAGTTGATCGGCACCCAGCCAGTTGGCTTCAACGAGCTGGTCTTCCGGTATGGTTCTTTTTCTCTCTGATTCCGCCATTATGTTAGCCTCTTCTCATCACTTTATAATAGAATAAGTGGACGCTTTCACTCTCCTGTACCGGCAGGCATCTTATTTAAGGATAACCGGCAGTGCCCTCAGCTTTTGCTCAACCAGGACGATATCTTGCTCAGCAGGGTGGTATTATCCACGGGTTTACTTATATATTCACTTGCTCCTACCTGCAGGCCTGTTGTTCTGTCAGCATCCTGTCCTTTGGCTGATAGCATAATTATCGGCATATTGGAAGTTGAGGGGTCGGACCGCAAACGATTACATACCTCATAACCATCAAGGCCGGGTAACATGACATCCAGGATCAGCAGGTCAATCTGTTCCTTTTGAGCTGTCATAAGGCCCTGTAAGCCGTTGGACGCAGTAATTACGTTATACCCCTCTTTTTCAAGGGCATATTTGACTGCTCTGGTATAACCGGCTTCATCATCTACTATCAATATGTTCTTAGCTATGGTATCACCTCCGAAGCTCACCTGCTGTTATTTTTTAATTCGGGTATAGTATATATTAAAAGTTGCTAACCAATATTTTGTTTTGAGGTACTAGTGTATAATATTATACAAGACTTGTCAAGACGTCTCCACCTACTGGAAAGTTTACCGCAATGTAAAGAGTCAACAACAATTTATAATGTCCTTCTCTTATACCATTATATCGCCCGGCTGTCAATGGAAATCCGGAATATAAAAACCGGGAAGTGTTTACTCATAGGATGGTTGAATGTTTCCATATTTGTAATAAATCGAGTGCCGGCATTGTAAAATCGTTGTAGTGTTAGCATGCTTTTACGAACACACCTTGCTGCGGTCAGAACTTGAGGTCAATCCTCTCAGGAATGATATGATCAACCCCATTTTACTCTCATGCTGCTACATAACAGTTTAAGCGTAAGAGGCAACTATAGTCAAGTAAAGTCTTAATATTCGGAAACGGCGAATTATTCGTATTCTCATTGGAGGCTCTGTACAATTCTATTCAGGAACACGTTTAAAATGAGCGACGAGTTATATCAGAACGGAACCAGGATTGGGGGATCGAGAGCGTTGATTTGAGGTTTTTGCCAGAACATCGTTTATGATTTCATTCACCTGATTCCTCACCAGCGAGGATCTCGTTTACAGCAAATATCAAATCTTCAATGGATTCATGGCGCATTAGACTGCCCTGGAGTCTCTTGGTGCCTTTCATACCCCTCAAGTACCTGCGGAGGTGGCCGCGGAAAGCCTCGCAGGTCAGTCTCTCCGGCTGTGAGTTCGGGCGCTTACGAAGAGAATTTTTTATTTGCATAAGGTCATGGAGTCCTCTGAGATGTTCGGCTATTACTTCCATTAGCTCGCTGGCTGACGGGGGGGTATACCACTCACCGGTAAGGGAACATCTAATTTCTCGGAATATCCATGGGTTACCGATCGCGCCCTGCCCGATCATCAATCCATCCACTCCCGTCCGGGAAAGCATCTCCTCGGCGTATTGTGCGTTCCTTATCCCTCCATTGCCTATAATCGGGATTGAGCGTTCCGCCTTGATTTGTCGAAGCGCTTCATAGTTCACCGGACCGCTATGTCGCTGGCTGGCGAGTCTGGCATGAATGGTGATGGCACTGGCTCCCCCATCCTCAATTGCCCGTGCTACCTCACGTATATCGCCGGAATCTCGGGAGATACCGATCCTGGTCTTGACGGTAACAGGTAATGAGGATGCCTCAACGGTCGAACGTACGATAGACCGGATTTTTTCGGGTTCTTTCATAAGGGCCACTCCGGCACCCTTCCCTGCTATTTTGCGGGCCGGACAGCCGCAATTGATATCGATCAAATCGAATCGACCCAGCGACCCGATGACGCGCGCTGCCTGAGCGAATACCTCGGGGTCAGTGCCATATATATGCGCTCCGAGGGGTCTTTCCTGCGGGGTGGATTCCAGGTAGACCATCGTCTGTGGCAGGCGGCGTTTAATCCCTTCCACCGGTACCATCTCGGTAAAACAGAGTCCGCTGCCCAGTTTACGGCAGATACGCCTGAAAGGAGGCGTGGTATATCCCGCCATCGGCGCGAGCAGAACAGGGATGTCGATGGTTAGGTCTCCGATGATGAGAGGCTCGATTTTCATTGCTGGATTATCGGGTTTCTGTCTGCGCAAGCAGGTGCTTATCAATCAGGTTTATTAAATCGTCAATTTCCCTTGATGCGGGAAGCACGCCGCGAAATCTCTCCAGGTATTTCCTTTCTCGTATTCTAATAAAGCTCGGTTTGAAGTTGATATCGTATACCCATCCCAGCTGGAGCAGTTTAAGGTCATTGCGGTTAACCACGT
This sequence comes from Dehalococcoidia bacterium, assembly GCA_046484125.1. Taxonomy (GTDB): domain Bacteria; phylum Chloroflexota; class Dehalococcoidia; order SZUA-161; family SpSt-899; genus JBGLNL01. The sequence goes on from JAWOBX010000018.1 coordinate 6,061, forward strand.
TTTGCATCTCGGCGATTGCGCCTGAACGTAAATCAACATATATTTGTTCTGAGAACCCCGGCGTATCGGGAAGTCCAAGCTCGAGAGCCTCGTCTCTTTCGCCGTTATCCCTCTCGTAGCTGGACAGCATCACATTCCAGATGTCGAGCTTGTCGGCATCTCTAAGCAATTTGCCGAGCAGCAGGCATCTCTCGTTCTCGCTATCCGGCAGTTTCATCCTGTTGTGATAGTTTATGGCCCGCAGGATTATGTTCTGGTCGGATTTACTAAGGATGTGAAGCACCCGTTTTTCCTTGAGTACCGTAATACCCAGCTCGGCATGATTGACGGAGGCCATGTCGGAAAAAGTTCGATACCGCCTGTATTGCTCGAAGCGGCCGATGTCGTGAAACAGCGCTGCAGTCTCAGCGAGCTGAACGATCTCGTCATTCAGCTCGAGGCTCCTGGCAATATGGAGTATCTCCCGGCAGACTCTCCGGGTATGCTCCTCTTTCAGGTTAATGGCCTGATTGAGAGTGCTATCTGTGGATTTAAAACCGGCGACATAGTTATCAAACCATGTTCCTAATCGCTGAAGCGTATCTTCTTTCAATACAAGTATCCTGCTCAGGTGTTTGTTGAAAGCCGGACTGATGATAATAACATTGTAGATGATATCTATGACTCACTTCAACGGTGTTGTTACCCAATATGAGATTGTATGAATTCACACGGCATGCTCTATATGCCGTCTCTCCCGCGGGAAAAAGAGTTCTGGCAGGAGGGTGTATTTCCTCATCAATTTAAACGAAGAATCGCGAGGTGGTTGCTCATCCCGAGGAGGAATACCCCTGTATTAGAACCGCTGTTTTCGGGTAATCAACAATAATTGACAACTCAATCGCAAACCGGTATCCTATAGTCAGTTACATTTTACAATTTCACAGGTGTATTCGTACATTCCAACAGTCTCACAGTTTAGAAGGAAAACTCAACACCGATGAAAACAAACATTCTACATATAGTTTCTCTGGCAGTGTTAACCGTGGTAATCGGGTATGCCTTTGTCGGCAGTTGGATTCTGGGAATCGCTGCGGGCAAGTTCGGTGGCGGCAAATCGGAAGGGGAACGGGGCAGAATACGGTCGATAATCATACCGCTGGGGAAGTGGAAAGTACATTGCCACCACTGGCTCGTTTCGCTGGGATTGATAGGGTTCAGCTCGGCATATGGATACCACCTTATGAGTGCGCATATTACTTATGGAATCCTTGGAGGGTTGGCGTTTCACGGAATTTACAGTTATCACGACTGGTACAAGGTCGTCGCGTTAAAGTGCGGTGGTAAAAAAATCGAACCGGATATGGGCAATGAAGATTATCTGATAGTCCACGAGAGCCATTCGGAAGCCGGGTAACACGATGCAGTATCAGGGTTGGCAGAGCGTCCGTTCAGGAAAGCTGTGATCAACATCCGTCATTCATAATCCTCGGGCAACAAAGTGTTCAAATTGATGAACCCCTCGAGATAAATCCTCAAGCCTCTGAAGTCACAGCCTGTTTAGAAGTTCCTCTACTTACAGGAGGGTAACAGGGAACCCCGGATACCATCGGAATCTGAGGTCCTTACGGTACTCCGATATTAAGGGACTTCAGTCGGGTCGGAGAACCCGTTCGGTATCTCCTGCTGACCTCTGGCAACGCTTACGATGATGAAGGGTCGACCGTAGCACTATAATAACAGTGATTGATCGTGAGGCACACCGGCATCCTTCCCCAGAAGCTGTGATCTCTTTTATGACATGAATCTGCCGGGGCAAGGGTTGCGGTTTTCTCACTCGTGACAGGGATAAACCGTCAGGTGAGCGCTTCCCCGGGTGTTGAATGTCTTTCTGTTCGAAATACTGTTTTCGTTAGCAAGTGGCAGGTCGACAGATCTACCCTGATATAAAAGAGGGAGGAATTGGTTCCTCCCTCTTTTATCCTTTATCCGCCGGTATTTTAATATCCTTCAGGCGTTGGATGAGCCATTGCCGAGCGATTTTACGCGCTCACTGAATTCCCTTGCCTTACCCTCGTTCATCAGTATCTTGCTTGAGGTATAACACCATGTGGCAAGCTCATCGATATCGGCAAGTGTAAGCTGAGCCCCGTCCATCTCCAGATGGGCCTTTATCTGCCTGTCAACGAACTTCTTCCCGGCCGGGCCAAGGTATACCCGGGCCAGATCCACCACCTGTTCATACAACGCCATGGCCAATACTATTCCTCTTCTTGTGATAAGAAGCGCACTGCCATAACCATTCGCTCGAAACTATCAGCCAGGTCACCGATTTCATCTTCCGATTTTACATCAATACTGACGCTCATGTCACCCATGCTGATTTTCTCAGCCACATCTCTCAACTGTGCGACCGGATTGGTAATCCCTCGACTCAGTATAATGGAGACAAGGGGTACGAGGATGATCAGCCCGACCACGACTGCGATCAGCGTAAAAAGCATCGCATTTGTGGAATCGTTCAGGTCCCCTTTAACATTCTCAAGACTGTCCAGTGGTGCGAGTGCTTCCTCGGATGACTGCTCAACTATCACCGTCCAGCCCAACCCGTTAAACTGCGGGATGATAATGTTGGTATCGGCATTAGTAGCACGAGCGTAGCCCGTGACATACCCCCCGGCTAACAGGTAAGAAGGTTCGACAGCGCTTTTGCCATCAGGTAACCGGGTTATTATTTGTTGTTCTACTGTATTCCATTTCGGATCAGCTTCAAGGTATCTTACCGGATTTTCAGAATCGGTGATAATTTGATAGCTTGAATCCAGTATGAGCAAACGGTTACCCGGGACCTTATCACCGTAGTCTGTAGCCCAGGTCCCCGGATTCAACCTTACCGAGCCGACAAGCACACCCAGCGGTTTCTCCTCCGTCAGGTCGTTAACTCGAACAGCCACATCGATGAGATAATATTGAGATCCGATGCCGGCTCTTATTTGGGGCTCCGATACGTAGAGCCCCTTTGACCATGCCTCCTGCCATACCAGGCTGGAGCCCTGGCTCTTTTCACGGTCTCCACTTAGCTGAAATATTATCTGAGCCGAACCATCTATGAGATAGCCGTCACCAAAAAATACTGATGTATTCACATTATTATAGATATAATCCATGGCATGCCCGCCCGCGTCCTGGCCGGTCCTGGCTGCCTCAACGATATCCCCTTTTTGAGCCCAACCCTTAACCTCTCTTATCCGCTCGGCAATCCATGCTTCCACTTCGACGGAGAGGTTCCAGGCCTGGATAGCCTTGGTCTTTCCGATCGTCTCATTTTCCAGGGCGACCCGGCTTTCATTGAGGCTGGTGTTCACGTTGTTCTCGGCTGAAGACATACTGTTGTACATCAGCCCTCCAACCAGAGCGATCGGCAAAATGCTGATTACCAGCATCTGCCAGAGAATCTTTCCCTGTAGACTCTTTAAGAAAGGCCTTGTTTTTCGTTGCTCCATGGCATGCATCCCCTTTCTTCATTTATTACTTATATTACTTAAATGAACCTCTGATCAATAGCCTGGCTTACCCGGACTCTCGAAATTTTAAAGCTGGTGAAATCACACAAACCTGAGTTTCTTTCCAATGCCATTTAATTCCCTTCAATGTAACGTAAATTTTTAGAACCTGTCTTTACTGTAGTTAATGTATAGCGGACTCTATTTTCCATTGGTTCTGGTTGCTTCAGCTTTCATCTTGTTGACATCGCCCTGAGTGAACAGCCGCCATCCATTCCGGTCCTTGCGTGACGTGTCATCAAGAGTACCCTCTTTAATCCACCGAAAGAAAGTAGCTTTGCTGATTCCTGCCAGCCTACAAGCCTCAGAGGTTCTGTAGTACGTTTTCCCTCTGATCTGCTGAGCCATATCTGTTTTCCTCCTGGAAGGCAATCATGCAAGAGATTCCCTAATATTAAAAACAGTTAACTTGCTGGTAGAATATATTATACAAGACTTGTCAAGACGTCTCCATTAAATTAAGTGAACTCTGATCAACCCCCTGAACCCCCAATCATGGGGGGACTCATAAAACTGGGGGACACCCCCAGCCCCCCGAAGTCACCTCTTGCTGAAGAGGTTCCTCAAGTGAACTCTGATCAACCCCCTGAACCCCCAATCATGGGGGACTCATAAATCCGGGGGGCACCCCAAGCCCCCCCGAAGTCACCTCATACTCAAGAGGATCCTTAATTTATACCACCCTTAAAGCAACAATACGCAACGAACCAGTTCTGGTATTCCCTGATGCGCCCCCCGGCTGGAAGTAATCACCATATATTGAGTTTTCCTCTGGTCATGGAATATTTGCTTCACTACAAAGAATGCCTGTGCTCATGCAGATCAAAAGAGGATTTCAGGCTGGATTCGAAAACAGCGTTTTAAAATACAAAGGAATTCACCCTGCGGGTGTCTTGTGAAATTTGGAACAATCGGTTTTTCCCTGACCGGGGAAAAACCTTATTAAACCTGGAGGGGAAAACAGCGATGCTGATATGCATCCGAATCAATCGCTGTTTCAGGGCTGGAGGCAATACTTGACAGTGTCGGGGAACAGGGGTAAACTTTCCTCAAAATATCTAAAAAGGGGGTGATAAACACGGGTCGCCACGGGAGTTCCTGGATTGTTAAGGTTTCCGAACAGAGCAATTATTCTGTTCTGTTGGATTAACATAAATAAAGGAGGAAGTACCCGATGAAACTATACGGTAAATGGTGGATGCTTTTATTAGTGATTATGCTGGTCGCGCTGCCATTGATGACAGCATGTGGTGATGATGACGATGATGCGACTGCAACTAAAGAGACACCGGTCAAGAAGATCACGGTAACCATTGGAATTCTAACCGATAAGACGGGACCGGCTTCACAAGCGCTGGCCCCGGTGGATCAGGCGCTGAAAGATATGGTCAAATATTTCAATGATGAAAACCTTATCACCGGCGCAGAGGTCAAGGTAATCGAATACGATACACAGTACGATCCATCCAAAGATAAACCAGGCTATGAATGGCTGCTCGATAAAGGAGCAGATATAATATTCACCGGAGTACCATCGTCCCCGTTGACATTGAAGTCTCATGTAGACGGGGATGAGCAGTTCATGTTCTCACTGACCGCATCCGAGGAAATGTATACTCCGCCTGGATGGGTTTTCTGCTCCAACGTCTCGGCTGAGGTGTTCACCATGACCCTGCTTGATTACCTGGCCAACAATGATCCGGACTTCCCGGCTGACAGGCCGGCCAAGATCGGGGCGGTTGGTAGTGGGCCTTACCAGGAGGCCATGCAGGAGGGTCTTAAGGCATATATCGGTGCGCATCCCGACAAGTTTGAATGGGTTAAAGGTTACTTGGTTGACTTTGCTACTGTCGATTTTTCAACCGAAGTGGAAGGGTTGAAGGACTGTGACTACATAGTGCCACCTTCAACGGGGTTCTCCATACCCAACTTCATAGGCCAGTACCTGGATGCCGGCCACAGCACCACCTTTTTAGGCACGGATGCTCATATGGCCTACCTGGGCCTGTTGATTGACGGTGTTGGCTGGGAAGGCTTCGATGGCATGACCTTTGCCTTCCCGTACCGGTGGTGGAACGAAGATGATGAGGTGGTCAATCTAGCTAAGCAAATCCTGGAAAGATATCACTCTGAGAGTGAGATCGGGCCTTTGAAATGGTCAGGCGGAGCCTATAGAGGGGGTCTCACACAGTCGTATGGCATGCTTACTATCATTGCCGGAGCCGTTAATGAATTCGGCGCCGAGGACTTCAATTCACAGGCGATTTACGATTATGCCGTTGGTTTCTCACAGAGTTTCGACGGCAATGTCTGGGATTACTCGGAGACTGAGCGGCAAAGCTGGAACAGCCTGGGTATATATGAGGCCAGCGCCGCTGAAGAAGAGATTTTGCGAGCTCAGACCGAATGGCAGCCCTGTGTATTTACCCCTTAACCAGGGAACCTGTTCAACAAGTGGTGACTAAGGGGATAGGGAGATAGCACCGGTCTTAGAATTCCCCCGGGATTGGGGGATAGCACGGGTTGACCGGAGCTTTCCCGAAGCTGGATAAGGTACATATCAAATCAGGAACCCAAAAAAAGCCCCCCGAGAAGAATCGGGGGGCTTTTTTTGGTGTGCCCATATCCGGTGCAGCTCCGGCAGTTGACAAATGGCCGTGCCACACCGCACAATATCATTCGGAATTTGAAGTCGCGGGAAGAGAAGGAAAGTACTTTTGAGTATATATGAGGAAGACCCTGAACTGAGCCGGCTATTAGCTTATTTTGATGAACTGGTCAATGAAAGGCCTACCTTTGACTCATTTATGAACCTGACGGATGAGTCACCAAGCCTTGATAAGGCGGTAATTAAATTCGAAAACCGGGATGATTTCGTAGGGAACGCTGTTTACCGCACACTGCATGGCGGTTTTATATCCGCTGTTCTGGATAACGCCGGAGGCGCAGCCGTTTTTCTCAGCAGCTACAAACAGCTCAAAGGGCAACCCTTTGAGACACAGATCAAGAAATTGAGCAAAAACGCCACAATAGACCTGCGGGTTGACTATCTTAGACCGGGAGTCGGTAAGGAATTCACTGCTGAGGGCTGGATTTTGAGGAAGGGTAATAAGGTGGCAGTTACCCGAATGGAATTGCGCAATGACGAAGGCGCTTTGATCGCTGTTGGAACAGGAACATACTCCGTTGGTTAGCAGACGGAGCCCGAGGTACCAGTCCGTATTTTGTCCTTATCTTTCGGCACATATTGTCTCGCAATGCTATGGTGTCAAATCATCGCTTCACTCACGCCATCATGGCGGGCGGCTTTTTTTATAAGGTTTATCTTTCAATCGTTGGTCAACCACCTGACCCCCAATCCAGGGGGAATCAAGAGAGATTTGATAGGTTGGGGGTAAGTCGCCCAGCCTATCAGAAATCGTTTAATCGGGGAGGGGTAATAGCGAACTGCGTCGATTTATGATTGACATGACACCAGTGTAACGCCCCCTAAAGAACCAGATATTCGTTGAGATTAACTGTACGCGAATACTCAGACTTATCCCCGCCACCCGACGCTGACTACTCCGGTAACGCACTCGCGGTTACGAGTGCGTTACCGGAGTAGTCAGCTTTTTTAGTGAAGCAATGTGGTGAAAGTAGCATTGCGGAACATTGGTATAGAAGTGTCAGGGATAGTACACTAGTCCCTTATGTATCCGATATCTTCCATAGTGATCCACCCTTCCCTCAGGGCACAGGAGACGGCTTCCGTACGCGATTTGACCTTCATCTTGGCGAATATGTTAATTAGATGTCCCTTTACGGTTCTTACTGTTATTCCCATGTCTTCGGCTATTTCTTTGTTGCTGAGTCCCCGGCCTGCCAGTTGAAGTACTTGAACCTCCCGGCCCGTCAATAATTCAACATCATCACTATCTCTCCGGTATGGAATCCGCCCGCCTCCCCCCGGGACTCGCCGGGTTCCGCTCCCGGATTTGGCGGGACCGGCTGTATTAACCCCCCTGATAGCGTATACCAGCTCTTTACTGGCTTTAATCACTTGATTCGAATATAACTTCAGTGTTTCCTGAAGCTCCTGATTCTCCTCTTGCTGTCTCTTCAGATCGGTGATATCCCTCAAATAGACCACTGTAGCCGGTTGACCCAGATAGTTAGTAGTGACGACCCCAACGTCAACCGGGATTGTGCGCCCTTCCTCTCCGGTGAACTCTATTTCAAAGCGAGGATGTGAATCTAAGCCACCCCGGTCAATTGTTTCCCCATCATGAGGAGACTCCAGTATTACAGTCGGTATGTTATCAGGCACCGCCTTTCCCATTAGTTCGCCGGGTGAATAGCCCGCTATTCGCGCGAACTCATCATTGGCAAAAACACACACGGGTCCGTCGCCCTCTTTATCCTGAAATACCGCCAGCCCCTCCCCGGCTTTGCTCGCAGTATCGACCAGAGTGCGATTGAGTTCCTCCGCCCTCCGAAGCGCTTCCTCCACTTTCTTACGCGCCAGCGCGTTGATAAAAGTCTCGCCTACTATTTTAAGAAGGGCGATATCCTCTTCGGACCAGCGTTTCTCAGTATGAATGGAGTGGAATGAGAGAAATCCCACGAGGGATTCCCCATGATGCATGGGAACAGTCAGGCTGGACCGAACCCCATCCAGCATCGGGGCCGCCCCCCCATTATAAGCCTCTTCGGGAAGCTGAGATACGGGTGAAACCTGTATATTTTCAAGCTGCTTGAGTTTGCCTACCCACCACGGAGCCGTTTCCCTGCTCATACCCTGCATAGTGACCATGCTCGATTCCACACCCTCAGCACACCACTCGTAGGTCTTCTCTATTATCCCTTCATCATCCGAGATAAGGCATACATAGCCGCGGTCCACATCGTTGAATTCGGTAACCTCCCGCAACGCGTTTTCTATGCCCCGGTCGATCTCTTCAAGTGGATAATTGATAAAACGCGTCGATATGTTCGCTATAAGCTCTTCAAATAAAAGTCGATGCTGTATCTCTCGCTGAGCAAGCTTCCTCTCGGTAATATCCTTGGTAACGGCGATGAACCCGACCGGCTGACCGGCTTTATCTCTGAGTGGAGCCGCGCTGATCTCCGCTTCATACCTCACACCATCTTTGTTAACCAGCGCGATCTCCAGACTGTCATTTCGTCCCTCCTGAAGGTTTCTTTCCTGGTGTTCCAGAGCGATGTCGCGGTACTCCTCGGGGATGAACTCAAACGCGCTACGGCCCGTTACCTCCTCTTTGCGATCATATCCATAAAGGCGAAGCATTACGCCGTTCATATCCAGTATGCGAGAATCAAGGTCGATTACCGCAATTCCCTCAGCTATGGATTCGAGCATAACCCGAAATTTTTCATCGGATTCACGCAGGGCTTTTTGAGTGCCCTCACTTTCGTCAAGCTCCATTATTATAAGCGCAACAGATACCCGGCCGTTAAACTCGGTGCGCCACATTGAAAACTCGACCGGAATTGCTTCTCCATCAGTGGCCATCAATGTCGTGCGTAATCGGACTGACTTCCTTCGGCTCTCCAGCAAGTCCTCATACGCCCGGGAAAATTCCCCCATCTTATCCGGTGGAAGCAGAGTAGTCACCTCACGACCGATCAGTTCTTCATCGCTGTAACCGATTCTGGCACTGCCGGCGCTGCTTATCCACTGAACTTTTTTATCCTTTATCAGCAAACAGGCATCCCAGACTAATCCGTATGGCTCGGTCTGCCGATTGTGCATATCTACCTCCATAAGAAAACTGACTGAAAGTACCGCATAATTGATACTTTAGTACCGGTATATGATAGCGAGTAACCGGAATTTTGTCAATATAATGGATGTAACATCAGCCTCATTGATTGGCATAAATAATACCGTACTTTAGGCCGTTGAGCTTGACAAGGAAAAATCCGGATGTTATAGTCTTCCCAAACAATCCAGAGAAACTCCCGCGATCCATTATTTGAAAAAAGCAAAGAAACGCTGATGCTCGCATAGTAATATGTGAGCCATGTTGAATGGCGCCATAAGCTGATGGCGAGGATTCGGGTATGTGCCACTTCGTGATTGCCGTGGATTTCCTGTTGCTACGCTTAAATGAGGTTTAAATTGCGTCGGAGGTACACCCGGGCAAGATGACAGCGAAAAGGGTGCATTAACCGTACAAGGAGGTCTGCCGGAAATGGCTTATAAAGCTGGATTTATCGGCATGGGCGACATCGGTTTGCCAATGGCCAAAAAGGTGGTGGAGAAGTATCCCACCACGATACTCGGGCACCGCCGGCGCGAGCCCGTAGAAGAGATGAAAAGGATGGGAGCCACAGAGGTGCAAACAGCTCGAGAAGTCGGCGAAGCCTCAGACGCGGTAGTCTTAATGGTTCAGAATGATAACCAGGCGGAAGAGGTTATCTACGGCGAGAACGGCCTGCTGGAGGGCATGAAAAGTGGCTCCGGTGTTCTCCTTATGGGGACGTTCCGGCCCCGGTTCTGCCAGAGGGTTTATGAGGATGGTAAGGCCAGAGGTGTGGACGTCATCGACGCACCGGTAGTGGGCGGAAGGATGGGAGCCGAAAAGGGAACCCTGGGCATCAGCGTGGGTGGTGATGAAGAAGCATTGGAAAAATATCGCCAGATACTGGAGGTGATGGGGAAAATCACTTACTGCGGACCGATCGGAACCGGCCAGATCTTCAAGCTGGCAAACAATATGTGTGCCGTGGTTAACTCCAGGATGGCTTACGAGGCTGTTGCCTGGGGAATGAAATGTGGCGCGCGGGAAGATGACCTGGTCAAATATATGGCCGATGGTTCGGGAAGCAGTTATATATTGCAGAACTGGGACTGGATGAACTCGATTGTGTCAATGGACCCGCCACCGCCAACCTATTATGTAGGTGCCAAGGACCTGCATTATGCACTGGAAATCGCTCTGGAGATGTTGCAGCCGTGTCCTATTACAGCGCTTGTTAAAGAATTGCAGGTCTCCGGTCCGCCGAAACTCCCGAGAACCGGAAAACAGTAAGGGAACCCTTAAAAAACGGTTTGAATTTGCAGGCCGTCTCGGGCAAATCGGCTGTCTATCAATCGGGGAGGAATGCTGACCTGACCATTAGAATAATCTCCGTTAAGATGGATGAACAAACCAAAGGAGGCTAAATGGGCATCTGTTATCAAGGTAAAACACTCAAAGAGATGGTGGATGAGAGGGAAAGGCTGGCCAGAGAGACAGGCCATGCTTACGGCCTGGAAAAGCTTGAACTGGTGGAGGATGACCCGGCGAAATTTATGCGATTCCAGATGCGTCTGGTGGCCGCGTGTATAAACGCCCGGGAAACCGCCAAGTTGATATCCGCCAATCCAATGTCAATGGTTCAGGGTGAGCTGTTGTTCATGCTGGCCAATCCGGAGGGCGATGTCATCTCAGCTTCCTATGGCCTGGCCGGGCATATACAGTGCATGCCCTTCATCATCAAGAGTATAGCCGACCTGGGATTTGAAGACGATCCGGGTATTAATGAAGGCGATATATTCCACTGTAACGATGCCCTGTACGGCCCGCCACATAACGCCGATAACTACACCTGGCTGCCCGTTTTCTATGACGGCGAACTGGTTAGCTGGACGGTAGGGCTTAATCACATAGTCGACGTTGGGGGAATCCAGCCCGGCGGACTCGGCACCATATCCACCAGCGTCTTCACCGACGGATTCACGGTACCACCAACCAAGACCGGCATCAACTTCAAGCAGCAGAAATGGTGGGAATTGCACTGGAAGCGACGCACGAGGACGGAGCTCTTCAACGTCCTGGATGACAAAATGAGAGCCGCCGGAATCGTGGTCCTGCATGACAGGGTTCGAGAGATTATCGATGAATTTGGCATTGATTATTATCGAAAAGCATTAAGAGAGATCATTGAACGTGAAAGAAAGGTGCTGGTGGACCGGATAACGGCCATGACAGTACCGGGCAAATATAACTATCTTCACTTTGACTGGGTAGGTTATAAAGGAACACTGGGCAGATTGTGGCCCGCTTCAAACAGGAACTGGATGATTCATATGCCCGCCGAGATGAATATTCGGCCGGACGGTACGCTGCTGACCGACCTGGAAGGTCTTTCCAGTGAGGGCGATTTCCACTGCAATGCCTACGAGCCGGCCGTTCGGATGCTCACCTCACTGGGATGCTGGCCCATGTTCGCTTATACGGAGACCATTAATTCATCGCTCCTGTATATGACGGACTGGAATATACCGCGCGGTTCCATGTTTAATCCCCAGAACCCGTGGGCCGCCACAGTCATGGGACTCGGCATTGTGGCTGGCTATATTTATATGTTCCTCAACACCCTGAGTTATGCTTTTTTCGCCAGAGGCTTTCTCGAGGAAACCTTTCCCCAGGATGCGTCCGGCATAGGCTATGGGTTATCGGGCATCTTACGGGACGGCTTCCAGTGGGCCGGCGGGGATATGGCCCTGTTGACCTGTCAGGCGGAAGGGGCTACGCCTTTCCATGACGGACTACCGGCGGCAGTATGCTCCCCCAATCCCGCATCGGATATGGGAGAACTGGAAGTAACCGAATTCCTCATGCCAACTCAGGTTAACATAGGACGCAAACTGATCACCGATTACTGCGGGCACGGGAGATTCAGGGGCGGACTCGGAATCGGGATACTGCAAATGGTCAACGAGCCGGGTACCTTTGTTCAAATAGCCACTTTCGGTGACACGCACGGACTTGGAGCAACAGGAACGGGCAGGTGTGGAGGCTATCCAACATCAAATAACGTGGTGTTGCTGGCGCACGATACCAATCTTCGCGAACTACTGGAGCAGGGACATCCCTACCCCACCGATTTCCGCGAAATACAGCAATGGCTCGATGAAGGCAAACTCAAAGCCGGCAGCGTTGAAGTCTACAACGGATCCACCCCCACCATTCCCTGTCAGGATGGCGATCTGTATGCTACTGCCGCCGGTTCGAGAGGCGGATGGGGTGACGTGCTGGAGAGGTCATATGATCTCATTCAGGAGGATATCAATAACGGCTGGATCACCCCGGAATGCGCGCGAACCGTCTATGGCGCTGTTACGGGAGAGGACGGCAAGGTAGATACCGGGGAAAGCGACAAACTCCGGGAGGAGATGAGGGAACGGCGCAGGCAGAGATCGGTCGACGCCGGGGAATGGTGGAAACAGGAACGCCAGGTGGTTCTGGAAAAGAGCTGGCCCGAGGATATGTACAACATGTTCGCCGACAGTTGCAAATACGGCAAGTTCCA
>JAWOBX010000058.1:0-20066 GCA_046484125.1 Dehalococcoidia bacterium
CTCACGCCTGGGGGCGTGGTGATCGGAGGCGTATCTTTTCTCGAGCCATTTCACGACTCGTATTTTAATCTGAGCCATCGTGCCCTTGAAGATGTCATGCGCAAGGCGCAATTTGGGACAACATGACTGGGTATCAGGTTGCAAATTTGCTTCAAGACTGTTACATTCCTTTTGGACGACTTCATTGGCTCCTCCTTTTGTTTGCTAAAAAAAGAGTAGCCGGGAGTCGTCCATTTTGTCAAAATTATCAATTCCTATGGGATGCTAGTGATAATATCCCATTATCGGGACTCCACACGACCGCGATATGCCCCACAAGAAAGTTTTGTTCTCTTTTACCACATTTCATTTGAATAGTCAAATAATACTGTAAATAATCAAATATTGATATGAATATTATTTAACTGCATACAAATTTGCAATATTTATCTTACGATAGTATATTTAATATCAACGGTGAGACTCTGGTGCTTGATCAGGTGATTTTATGGAGCTGCTAACAGTGAGAGAGGCTGCCGGGAAAGCCGGGGTTACACCGGACCATATGAGACGGTTGCTCAACAACCGCAAGGTCTACGGAATCAAATTCGGCCAGGAGTGGATTGTAGCCGTTGAAGAGATCGAGAGGTTCAGGCGCAGTTCGCGTGGCAGGCCCAGAAAAAAGTTATAAGCGAGGGGCCTCAGTCGCCGGGCCCGAGTACTATCCGGGCATCGGCAACCACTGCGCCATCACTATATGCGAATACCGGATTCAGATCCAGTTCGCTCAGATGAGGCGTCTTCTCAACGAAACCGGAAAGCCTTAACAGTATGCTCTCCAGGAATGATATATCCACCGGTTCCTGCCCTCTATAACCATTAAGCAGTGGAAACCCCTTGATTTCCCGTATCATCTGTCGCGCGTCCCTTTGCTGCAGTGGAACTATCCGGAAGGAGACATCTTCAAGGACTTCGACGAAAACTCCTCCCAGTCCAAACATCAGCACAGGGCCAAACTGGGGATCCCGCGAGATTCCCATTATCACCTCAACACCGGGTCTGGCCATCTTCTGAACTGATACTCCCTCTATCCTGGCGCCCGGACTGGAACTGTTGACGGATTTCATTATGGCGGAATACGCTTTCCCGACCTGTGTTGTATTTTGCAGATTCAGCATCACACCACCTGAATCGCTTTTGTGAACAACATCGGGCGATATAACCTTGAGGGCGACGGGGAACCCTGTTTGCCTGCTTATCTTAACGGCTTCAGCCTTTGTCGTGGCGAGAACCGATTCGATAACCGGTATCCCGGCCTCCGAAATGATCTGCTTGGACTCTATCTCATTGAGAACAGACCTGTTTTCCTTACGCGCTCGGGTGATTATCTCTCCGGACATGTTTAAAATCTCCTCGATATAGAGTTACTTTCCCCACAGTGACAGCCTGCTCGATAGCGCGGTTTTACGGCTGAATCCATAACCGCTTATCCCCGCAATGCCGGTTCACTGCTGCTGGACTTAATTGTAGCACAATCCATAGCAGGTTCGTCGAGAGCTCAATGAACCTGAAAGATGTGATTGACTGCCCGCTCTTCTGCATCAGGATCGCTTCAACCGGTGGATTGTACATCCTCGGATTCATCTATCGGATCGACAAGACTTATGAGAGTGTGTCCGGCTTGCGGAGTAACCTTCTCCCGTGCGGTTATAACTACTATGCTGCCGTTTTCATTGATGATAAACATGGGAATCGCGTTATCACCGTAGTATGATTTGAAAGCCTTATAATCAAACCTCTCGGTCAACTGGGTGGTTTTGACAATGGCTCCATTCTTAAACCTCTCGGTGATATATGAGTATGTTAAGTTTGAGCCAAACAGCAGCCGTCCCCTCAGGTGTTGCGAAACCTCCTCTTTTCGGGCACCGCTCTCCTCACCCAGAGGCAACTGAAAAACGTTTGATCTTCCCAGGAATGGAGCGAAATGTAACGCGGCAAGTGAATTGTCACCGGTATTTGGCGTCAGTGCCAGTAGACGGCCGATACCGCTGAGATTGATTGAGTCAAGAGTATACTGAGAAAGAGCACTGGCGTAGAATGTGGGAAGTCCGGCCCTCCTTGCTTCTGACAGATGAGCCCATTGTGTATCGATCATTAGCACCTGGAAATTTTTCGCCTGTAAGGCGGAGGCGATCTCACGAGCCCAGGGATGAGCTCCCACTATCAAAAATCCTTGAGGGTTCGGATTGGCGATTTTGAGGCGATGTGATAGAGGGAAAACGGTAAGTCCATAGAACGCCACCGTGCCGATGATCACCATGAATGTATGAGGAACCATCAGCCGTGCGTCAGCGTAACCCTCATCCACGAGGCGGAGCGCGAAAACCGAGGCGATGGCTGCGGCCACAATCCCTCTGGGTGCCATCCAGGTAATAAAAAGCTTTTCCCGCCAGTTCAGCCCGGAACGAATTGTCGAAAAAAGCACCGTCAGGGGGCGGGCCGCGAAAATTAAAATGGCAAGAAGAGCCAGACTCCCCCAGGTGAGGGAATCCCAGTCGCTTGTCTGCAGCCTGGCTGTCAGTAAGATGAACAAGCCGGATATCAGGAGAATGCCCAGGTTTTCCTTGAATTCCGCTATATGTCTCACCGAGATTGTCTTCTGATTGCCGAGCACTATTCCCATTACTGTTGTCGCGAGCAGGCCTGACTCATCCTGAAAAATACCCGAAACCGCGTAGACCGCGATGACCGTTGCGAGGGTCACTGTGCTCTGTAAAAAATCGGGGATCCAGTAACGGCGAAGGCAGAGCAAGAGAAGCATGGCCCCAAGCCATCCCGCTAATCCACCGATGAAGAGCGTTCGACCGATACCGATTGCTATGTGCCAGGACGCCTCCTCCAGTCTGCCAGTGAGGATTCCTTCGAATACAAGGACTGCCAGCATCGCTCCGATGGGATCAATGACTGTGCCTTCCCATTTGAGAATCGGCCCGACAGATCCGATGGGGCGTAACTGGCGCAGAAGGGGCAGCACCACGGTAGGTCCGCTGACGATCAGTATAGCGCCCAGCAGGACCGACACATCGAATCCCAGGTCAAGAAGGTAGTATGAGGATAACGAAGTCACCAGCCACGTAATCAGCGCGCCGACTGTTACCAGAAGGGGTATGACCCTGCCCACTTTGCGTAATTCCACGATCCTGAGGTTCAGCCCCCCTTCGAAAAGGATGATTCCCACCGAAAGGGAGATTATTGGGAGAAGGAGTTCACCGAAATCCTTATCGGGTTCGACAAGACCGGTTACGGGCCCGGCAATTATCCCCATGATAATAAGAAGGAGAATGGAGGGCAGCTGAAAGCGCCAGGATATCCATTGTGCGCCGATCCCCAGTATGATAATGCTGGCAAGACCGATCATAATCTCTTCGTTCATAATTGCTCGCCTTCAACTGAAGCAGGGGGGAGTATAGAATTGATCAACAATTTTCCCGGCTAAACCGATCGAAACGAATTTTCTGCATTCTGGTTTAACAGGTTAACCGGATATTTCCGGCGGTTTGAGTGTAAGCAACTGCAACGCTACCTCCGGGTATTCGGCGATGAAGTTGATCTCGTCATCCGTCAAAGGCTTCTGTGCCTCGACATTGGCATAGGCTATCAACTCCATGATGGTCTCAAGATATCCCGCCTGTTCGCAATCCGGCATATCATCGCCCATGATTCGGCCAAGAAGGTGCCTGAGGCTGTTGATACCGCCATATTCACCGGTGCAAATTTCGCGCCCCGTCGACCTCACCTCCGGATCGCCTCTACCGATCTCAGTCAGGTCGTATAATTCGTAGTTGGTAGGGTCTTTCAGCACGGCATCAGCGTGAATACCCGAGGCATGAGTAAAAGCATTTGTACCTACACCCGGCTGATTGGCCGGAATCGGGACATCGAAGGCATAACTGACGAACCGAGCCACTTTCCAGGCCATGGAAAGATCGATCTGGCTGCCCATCCGGTATTGACTGGAGAAATCCCTCGACTTAGTCACTGCAAGGACCACCGACACCAGATCGGCGTTACCAGCGCGTTCACCGATTCCGTTTATGGTCGTATTGATGTAAGCATCCTGTCCGCCGTCAATCACACCTCTGGCGCCGGCAAGGGAATTGGCCACAGCCATCCCCAGGTCTCCGTGACAGTGAATCTCTATAGGCATGGCTGACTTCTCAGCTAAATTCCTGGTTGCCTCATAGATAGTAAAAGGATTTTCATACCCAAGTGTATCGCAGTACCTCAACCGGTCAGCCCCATGTTCTCTTGCCGCCAGGGTAAAATCCAGTAAATACCCTTGATCCGCCCGCGAGGCATCCTCGGCGTTGACTCCGATGGACTCAGCACCCGTGGAACGAGCCGCGCGCACCCCTTCCACCATCATGGATATTACACCGTCTCTGGACTTTCCTTTGAGCTTCCCTTCAATCATCTGGTCCGATACCGGGGCAGACAGGTTGAGATGCCTGATCGAGGGGGCCAGTGCAAAGGAGTCCTCAACATCCCTTGCAGTAGCTCGCGCCCAGCCTGAGATTCTTATGGGACTTAACACCCCCATTTCCACCAGTCTCGAATTCGCCTGTAGATATCGGGATTCATGATGCGTGGTTGTGAATCCCGCTTCAGACTGATAAATCCCCATCCCGTTTAGATAGAGATTGATCATCGTTTTTTCCAGTTTGGAGAGGCTGAGTTTGGCCGTCTGTGCCCCATCACGGTTGGTGACATCGATTATGTAGATCTTACCCTCTTTCTGGCTCACTCAGTCCCCCTCATTTCCATCAAGGTTAACTGGTATACGAACCATGATCCCCTGTCCCGCCAGGTATTGTTTGACCTGTTGAATGGAATAAGTTCCATAGTGAAAGAGACTTGCCGCCAGAACCGCATCAGCCTTGCCCTCCAGAAAAGCCTGGTGGAAGTGCTCGTATGCACCGGCACCGCCGCTGGCGATCACCGGGACATTTACCGCCTCCGAAATTGCCCGGGTCAGTTCAAGGTCATAACCATCCTGATGGCCGTCACAATCCATGCTCGTGAGCAGTATCTCTCCGGCACCAAGTCGAACCACTTCTCTTGCCCACTTCTTTGCGTCTATACCAGTGGGCTGTCGACCACCGTAAGTAAATACTTCCCAGCGTGAGAGCTCATCAAGATTGAGCGAACTTTTTTCCCTTTCATCAACCTTTTCTTCTATCCGCCTGGCGTCTATCGCTATTACAATACACTGATTACCGAACCTTGCGGCCGCCTCTGAAATCAACTTCGGATTTAGTACCGCCGCCGTATTAAGGGATACCTTATCGGCTCCTGCCTCCAGTATTCGACGCATGTCATCAACACTTCTGAGCCCCCCTCCCACGGTGAAGGGGATGAAAACCTCATTGGATACGCGCTCGACTACGTCTATCATTATTCGACGGGCGTCGGATGACGCTGTTATGTCAAGAAATACCAGCTCATCAGCCCCCTCCCCGTCGTAGAAGGCAGCCATTTCCACAGGATCCCCGGCATCCTGCAGATTTACAAAGCTGACCCCTTTCACCACCCTGCCCCCGGTTACGTCAAGGCAGGGGATAATGCGCTTATTAAGCATTCACTTATTCCGCCTGTTTCTCCAGGTTATCTTTTCATTATTCAGCGGCCATTGTGCGAATGAGCCGCGACTGAGTGACGTTTCCCCCGCCGCTGTTGATGCCATGGCCATATTCAGTAACCCTGTACTCAATGCCCGACACTGAACTTCAGAAAATTGCCAAGCAGCTTAAGTCCCATTTGACCGCTCTTCTCAGGGTGAAACTGTGTGGCGACCAGATTTCCCTTTATTATCATGCTGCAGAACGTTATCCCATACTCCGTTTCACCAGCCGCAATGGTATAATCCTCTGGATCAACATAGTAACTGTGCACGAAATAGAAATCAGACCCATCCGGTATTCCGTCGAAAAGCGGGTGTGCAATCCTCTGCCGTACCTGGTTCCATCCCATTTGAGGAACTTTTTGTCCCTGTGGCAGTGATCTGACCACTCCGTCAATCAGTCCCATACAGTCCGCCCCTCCACTCTCCTCGCTTCTGGTCAACAGTACCTGCAGCCCGAGGCATATTCCCAGGAACGGCCTGTTCTCCCTGACAAGCTGCCTTACAGGCTCAATCAAATCCAGCTTTCCGAGGCTGGCCATAGTATCCCCCGCCGCACCTACGCCCGGCAGTATGACCGCATCGGCTTCGAGCACATCCGACGGTATACTGGTTGTCTCA
The DNA here is from genome assembly GCA_046484125.1 of Dehalococcoidia bacterium. Taxonomy (GTDB): domain Bacteria; phylum Chloroflexota; class Dehalococcoidia; order SZUA-161; family SpSt-899; genus JBGLNL01. The sequence continues at coordinate 6,281 of JAWOBX010000058.1, forward strand.
GCCTGATAGCCCAGCCTGGCCACGGCTTTGGCGACACTGCGCAGATTACCCGCCCCATAATCTATAATTCTAATCACCATTTTGTATTGTAACACAGGTTTTTCCAAGCCAGATTCTTATCAAAACGCTTAAAACAACCGATTGACACTCTTTACGGCTTTAACGGCGTCTTGATAAAAATTATACACTATGTGCTCTCAATTGAATCTGGTTTTGACAGGCACCTCATGGCATGATTATAATTCAGCATGTAATGGAATGCTTTACACCTCTGCGCAAAACTTCAGGTAAGATAACAAAGGTGCTGATTGCCCGATGAAAAACAAATGGATTAAACTTGTCAGCCTCATTCTGCTCAGTTCACTGGCTCTTTGCACAGTTAATTTATCATGCGGCGATGAGGACGGCGAGGTAGAAAGCGATATCATTCCCGGATGTTCTCCCAGGCCGGTAGTCGTTGCACCGGATATCAATCTCTGTACGGACTTCGGCCAGGCTCAGCTGGAGAAGGCAGTATTCACCGCGGGAGGCGGTTGCGCGTGCGGGGAGGAATGTCAATCGCAAACGATAACGGACAAGGGCGACGGCACCTACCTGTTGAAATGTATCAATCAATGCGGTACGGTTACCGCCACGGGTGAGGTCGGTTACCTTCAATGGCTAAGTGACTGGGATGAGGCTATGGAGCAGGCAAAAGCGAACGACAAACCCATAGCCATCAACTTTTTCACGGATTTGTGTCCCGCCTGCCGCTCACTGGACGAGAACACTTTTGCCAACAAAGAAGTGGCCGGATTTATGTGTGAGAATTTCATCAACGTCAAGAGCAATTCCGCCAGAACCGGACTTCACGCCAATTACGGCATATGGTCTGTTCCGACCACTGTCTTTACCACACCAGACGGCACTGAAATGGGTAGAATTACCGGATATTTCCCACCGGAAAGATTCATTCTGGGACTGGAACAGGCGCTCAATGCCTGGAATGAGGAACAGACATAACGACCAGGACTTCTCATATGGAGATTCTGGACAGGCTCACTCCGATTTATCGCCTCATCCTGCTGGGGATTTTTATCGCCCTGATCGTTGATTCAGCCAGCGAGGAATATGATCTGGTTCAAGGTACTGTGCGATTCATCTGCGTAAACTGCCTGGGGTTGACTGGATGATCTCACTGGGCAAGCTCAGATTGTCCGTCCAGTTGCTGGCCATCGTGATTCTCAATCTGGGTTTCACCCAGTCCTTCAAGACCGGGGCCCTATGTCCCGCGTTTTTCTGCTACGGTTGCCCCTGGGCGGCGTTTGCCTGTCCCATAGGAGCGCTCCAGAGTTTCACGGCGGCAGGTCTTTTCCCGTTCTATGCGGCCGGTACCCTCGGTGTTTTCAGCCTGACCCTCGGCCGCACCTGGTGTGGATGGGTATGCCCGTTCGGGACCGTACAGGACCTCGTCTCAAGGATTCGTCAACGCGGTGACCTAGTTAAACTGCCACGCCTGCCGCTGACTAAATACCTATCACTCGCAGCTATCCTGGTCGCCGCGTGGCTGACAGCGGAGACATTCTTCTGCAAACTCTGTCCTGCGGGCAGTCTGTTCGCCGCGTTGCCACATCGCTTTGTCTCATCAGAACTTGATTTCGGGACCTTTTTCTATGTTCATATCGCGACGCTGGCGGTAGCGATCTTTCTCTTCGTGCTGGCGGGGAGATTCTGGTGCCGTTACTTATGTCCGCTGGGGGCAATCTTCGGATTCTTCAACCCCATGGCTTTTCTCAAGGTAAGGATTGATAAGCACCTGTGTACCGATTGCGGGCAATGTCTTGAAAACTGTCCCACCGCCATTTCCGAAGTTGAAGATATAGGTACCTCAAGCGACTGTATAGAGTGTGGCGAGTGCATTCGCGACTGCCCCTCGTCAGCCATTCATTTTTCAACCTCGCTTCGAAAATGAACTTAAGTGACTTCTGATCAAGTGGCGACTACGGGTTCCGGGGTTAACGGCGTTCACCCGGATTAACCGCTGTTATTGGGCCAAACCTATACTTTTACCATACGGTGATTCACTGATATAATATATACTTGTAGTCAAGGGAGGTATACTTTGAAAGCAACGTCGGAGCGGACTGAGAACTGCCAGGTAACACTTACCATAGAGGTGGAACCGGAGGAGATGGAAGAAGCCATGGATGGCGCCTACCGCCGCCTCGTAAACAGGGTGAACATACCGGGATTTCGTAAGGGGAAAGCGCCAAGAGCGCTGCTGGAGCGCCATTTAGGCAAAGACCAGTTGGAGGCGGAGGCACTTGACCATATATTACCCGACCTCTACCAGGAAGCGGTTGCCCGGGAAGAGATTAACGCAATCGGGAGGCCGGAACTGGAGATGGTCCAAAACGAACCACCCATATTCAAGGCCGTGATTCCGGTACCTCCTGAAGTTGAACTGGGTGACTATCATTCCATAAGCGCTACTGCGGAGCACGTGGAGATAACCGAGGAAAATATCGAGCAGGGGATTGAAAACCTGCGCCGCATGCATTCCACACAGGAGCCGGTTGAGCGTGAGGCGCAGTTTGACGATATAGTAACCATAGATATCAACGCGACGGTCGGTGATGAAACGATCCTTGATCGCAACGGGGATTCGTTCAGGCTGACAGCGGGCGCTGATGTACCTGTGCCGGGGTTTGTTGAACAGATAGTCGGTATGAGCGCCGGTGATGAGAAGGAATTCACTCTCTCCTTCCCGGAGGACCATGCCAATGAAGAGCTGGCAGGGAAGGAGTGCCGATTTAAAGTCACTGTCTCCGAGATCAAGATAGAGATAATGCCCGAACTGGATGATGAATTTGTAAAAGGCCTGGGTCAGGATATTGAGACGGTCGAGCAGCTCAGGGAACGGCTGGAACAGAATATGAGAGCGGCCGCGGAACGCGATGCCCGAACCAAACTGGAGAACGAGGTAGTTGATTCGGTTACCGCTATATCAAAGGTAGAATTCCCTTCAATATTCACCGAGCAGGAGATCGATCACATAGCCAGCGAGCAAATGAGGCGCTTCGGCGGTATGCAACTGGAGGATTTCCTTCGATATCGGGGACTCACCGAAGAGGAATTTCGAAACGAACTACGGCCTGCGGCGGAAAAAAGGGTAACACAATCACTGGTCGTGAACAAAGTTCACGAGGCGGAGAACATAACCGTTGAAGAAGCGGATATCGACGCTGAGATCGAAAGGGTTGTTCAAGAAGCAGGCGATGAAGGTGACCAGGTAAGAGCCATGTTCGATTCACCCGATGCCCGTGAATCCATGAAGGGAAGGCTTCTTACTCAGAAAACCATGGACCGCCTCATCGAAATAGCCACATCAAACGCCGCCAAACAGTCGGATGAAGAGGATACCGGCGAGGAGAAAGAGGAAAACGAGGATATTTCCCAAGAAACTACTGAGGAGGAAACAGATGGCAATGAGGCCTGAGAGCATCATACCGATGGTAATAGAAACGGGAGCTAGGGGTGAGCGCGCTTTTGACATATATTCACTGCTTCTTAAAGAGCGAATCGTCTTTCTGGGTACCAGTATCAATGATCAGGTATCGAACCTGATAGTGGCCCAGCTCCTCTATCTCGAACGTGAGGACCCGGATAAGGATATCAGCCTCTATATTCAGAGCCCCGGTGGTATAGTAAACGCAGGAATGGCAATCTATGATACCATGCAGCTAATCAGATGCGACGTATCCACCATATGCGTCGGTATGACCGCAAGCATGGGGACAATCCTTCTTTCGGCCGGGGCCAAAGGTAAGCGTTACGCATTGCCTAATGCCACTATACACATGCACCAGCCGCTCGGCGGAACACAGGGACAGGCGACTGATATCGAAATCCACGCCAAAGAAATCCTTCGTTTACGAGAGCGCCTTAACGAGATTCTATCAGAGCATACCGGAAAACCAATCGATATCATCGCCGCCGACACTGACAGGGATTTCTACCTCAACGCTAAAGGGGCTGTGGAGTACGGCCTGATTGATGAAATACTGATCAAGGGTTCCCCATAGAGTAATAGTCGGGCGTGGCCTTTTCGGGTCACGCCCGACTCATCATCTCAAGGAGCCATCTATCTCTTCAGAGAGATCGTATCCGTCTATTGGATAGCCATCAGCGTCTACAACCTCTCCGTTCTCAACCCTTACCCGTCCCTCACTGAAGGCTTTCACCGTAGCTACTATCAGCGGGAGCTCACGCTTCATTCCGTGCTGGCGAATCAGTTTGAATAGCTGGAAATCTTCCCCCTCTCGGGCCTTTATAACATCGAGCGATTCACGATCGATTCTTTTCCAGTACCTGTCGAACGGCTCCCCACGAATACTGAATCTGCAATACGTCACCGGGGGACCCTCATCCAGCTCCGGAGTCACCAGGTGCATCATCACACCGGTTGTATCAGCACGCTCCTCAATTAATTGCCAGATCACCTCGCGCCACGTTCCTTTTGGTCCGCCTGGCGCGGCCGGATGAAGATTAATCATGGTATACTTGCCGCACATTTCGGGACCGACAATCAGCATGTATCCTGCCAGCACCACAAGATCCACGCTGAATTGATCGAGCGATTTCATGACTTCCCTGTCGTATTTGATTCTCCAGTCAGCCCTGTCCTCCTGAGCCAGTTTATCCCTGTATTTCCGCGAAGAGCAGCAGATAAGAGGGATTCCATAACCCTCAACCAGATGAAGGAATTTATCGGTTTCCTCGGTCTGCCCCCATTCACGATTACAGAAAACGAAGGCAATATGTGCTTTTACATTGCCGCTCTGGATATTTCGATACATGGTTGAGAGCAAATCCCTTGAACCAACGCCGCGCCCGCTGGAAAACCATCCGATGTTATACACGGAAACGCCCCCTCAATCTCTTTGGCATTGTATCCAGCGCCGTCGTTACCCTGAGCTTGAAGCTGTTGCGTTTGCCGAATATCTTTCCATGCCTCAGCGCTTGCAGGAATTCCTCCGGCCCGTTAAACGGCTGCATATCAACGTAGGCATTACCCACCTCTTGAGGTGAATGAGCGTCACTCCCGGCACTTTGAGGGAGGTTATGACGTACCGCGTAAGCAAGCGCCTTATTGGAGAAATTATTCCTGAGCGAGCGCGCGTTAAAAACCTCGATTATGTCAATTTTGGAGATAAGCGCTTCCCTGTCCGGTGAATCAAGCGGTTTTCTGCCGAGGCCATCGAACGGGTGTGGCAGGCATACAAGTCCACCCTGTTCTCCAATACGGTTTATCACTTCGAGCGGGGTGAGGCCTCGCGGTATTTCTTCTCTCAGGAAGTATCCTATGATTTCCCCCCCGGTACTCATGACCTCCTCACCGATAATCACGGGAAAAGGGGCGAGCCGCTCCATTTTGAGGGCGCCTTCTATCGTATCGTGATCAGTTACCGCTATGCATCCAATACCCAGAATCTGGCAACGTTCGATAATCTGCTCAAGTGTTGATTTAGAATCCGGGGAATAGCAGGTATGTACATGAAGATCGGTTTTCATCTTGCCAGTCAGATACGCGCAACTTCAGCAATCTCAGGCCATATTCTTCGCGGCATGTAATCTTTCTTTCGACAGTGTATTTTCCTGAGGGCACTGATTTTTGTTACGCTCTTTCGATGTATGTCCCTGTTCGCGTATCCACCTTGATAACATCCCCTGTATTAAGGAACATTGGAACCTGGACTGTCAGGCCGGTTTCCAGCTCTGCTGGTTTTGTCCCCCCCTGAGCTGTATCTCCCTTGAAACTGGGGCCTGTCTCCACTATCTCCAGCTCAACCGCCAGCGGCAACTCAATCCCAATGGCTTCATCCTCATATGTCGAGAGCTGAACATTCATTTCCTCTTTCATATAGGGCAACTTGTCATGCAATTGTTCTATGCTCATCGGGGTTTGATCGAATGTCTCTTTATCCATGAAGTAGCAGAATTCATCATCCTTGTACAGGAATTGAGCTGTTCTCTGAAGCACCTGGACATTTTTGAGCCGTTCCCCTGACTGAAATGTCTTTTCGGTAGTGTGGCCCGCCCTGATATCCCGCATCTTGAGTCGCACTTGCGCTGACCCTCTACCCACCTTGATATGCTGATAATCTACCACCGTATAGAGATTACCATCCATTTCAAAAGTTGCGCCTTTTCTAGCATCGGTTACATCTATCATCAATCCTCCACGAATCGCTTCTTTTGGGCCCTTGTAATGAAGCGAGGTTCTTCCCCTCCCCATAATATCATATCTTCTATTCGTACGCCGCCCCACCCCGGTATATAAATACCAGGTTCAATGGTAAAAACCATTCCCGGTTTCAGTATATCAACCGAATTCGGGCCCAGACCGGGCCGCTCATGGCTTTCCAGTCCGACACCGTGTCCCAGGCCATGTCCAAAATTTTCTCCATATCCAGCCTCTGTAATCACCTCTCTGGCCTTCGAATCGACTTCGCTTCCTCTCATACCTGATTTGATACTTTCCATCGCTACACTTTGCGCTCTGAGTACGGTCCCATAAACTTTTTTGAAAGTCTCATCCGGTCTGCCAAGGTACAGAGTCCGTGTAAGGTCACTTGAATATCCATCGATTTTGGCTCCCAAATCGATTACGATGGGTTCACATTCACCAATATTGCGGTCCGTCGGCCTTGCGTGAGGCATGGCAGAATTCGGCCCCGAGGCAACGATTATCTCAAAAGGAAGGCTTTCGCTGCCACGCTCGCGCATGTATTTTTCCAGCTCCCATGCCAGTTCCCTCTCCGTTTTCCCCGGCCTGATCGATTCCCAGGCACGCGTTACAGCGGCATCGGCCAGTTTTGCCGCTTCTTCCATTTTCGATATCTCTTCGGAATCTTTAGTCTCCCTTATGGACTCCACCGCTCCTGATATGCCTTTCAGCTCCGGCCTCAATCTCGGGGCCAGATTTCGGCAGGCAGTGACCATCCTTCTATATACTGCCAGGCTGAGGTCCTCATTTTCAAAGCCGAGCCGTTTTACCCCTCTTTCGGAGATCAATCCCGGCATCCAGCCAGAAAAACCACCGTCAATCCTGATGACCTCAAAATCAGGGGCCTCACTGTTTGCCTGTTCTGTGTAGCGAAAATCGGTAGCCAGTACCGCTTCGCTGCGGGATATGAAAAGGAATCCAGCCGAGCCGGTAAATCCTGATAGATAACGCCTGTTCACCGAACCGGATATCAGCACAGCATCCAGATTGTTCTCAACTATATAGTTTCTCAGACTGCTTATACGAGCGTTCATTTATTTAGTTGGTATTTTCATCCAGCTTGTATTTCCCCTGGGGCAACCACCTTATTCGCTGATTTATGAACGGTATTTCATCGGATTCAGTCGAATCCGAGCCACGCCGTTGTGTTCTCCAGAGGTTCACGCGAACTGTCTAGTTTGTTTGCGGGAAAATCGGGGTCGGGATAACCGATCGCTATGGACATAACTATGCGACTGCTTGCCGGTATTCCGGTATGCTTTCTGGCAACCTCAGGATATAGAACGCCCTGGCCGGCTATGCATGTTCCCAGTCCATAGCCCAGAGCCGATAGACAGATCGTCTGAGTCAGACACCCAAGGTCGAACTGAGTTGGCGATTCATCAAGCGAGTCATCCGCCGAAAGAATTATTGCCGCGGGAGCATCGTAGAAGCGAAATCCCCTCTGAACCCACGCCGCCCTTTTTTCCCTGTCCTCGCGAGAGATACCCATCAGTCCATACAGTTCAGCCGCCAGAGCCATATGCCTTTGCTTGTAGATTCCCTTATGGAGATGCATTGATACCTCCGGACTGAAAGGATCTTTGGCTTTTAGCTTCTCCGTGTTCTCATTTTTGATATTCTCAAGAGGCTCACCGGTAACGACCGTTATCTCCCAGGGCTGGCCGTTTTCAGCCGACGGGGACCTTATAGCCAGTTCCATAACCTTTTCCAGCAACTCTCTGGGCACCGGATCCGGCCGGTATCCCCTTATGCTCTTTCTATAACGTATTGCCTCTAAAACATCCATAACATGATTTTCCCCTGTCAATCCGCTTTATAGATCTTGCACAGAAGACCCCTGAAGTAGTTATTCCCGGCAAAATCGCACACTGATGGATCGTCAGGCAGCACGGCGTTGATATTCGATTCCCACACACCAAAAAGATCTGGCTCCATCTCCGGCTTTTCCGGAAACCACCAGTATCCATCGGCGTGTACCACCTGAGGATGCAAATCCTTCAGTAACTGTACCTTCTGCCTCACCCTGCCCAGCGGAGTCTCAATATAAACATAGTCACCTTCCTCAATGCCCAGTTCCCTGGCAGTGAGATCATTAATTTGAACCAGCGGGTCCGGGTACCTGCCGCGGCATCCCTCTATCTGCCTGTGTGAAGAATGGTGAAAAGGCCTGACTCTCGAGCCGCTTATCAGTATGAACGGATATTCACCCGCCATTTCAGGATTTGTAACCGGACTCCATGGCGGTTCACAGTAGCCTTCCATGGGATTGTATTCCAGCCTGGTAAGAATGCCGGGAACCAGCTCCACTTTCCCGGAAAAAGTAGCGAACCCTTTCTCTTCGTATCGCTTGTGTACGGCGGGTGGATCGTAACCCGGCGTTTCAGCGAATTCCCTGAGAGTCATATCAGAGGGTTCGAGGAGCTTATCCAGCCAGGCCTCAAGTGTATCCGGCCAGTGGCCTTGTTGCCCCAGCCTGTTGCCCAGATCCTTCCACAGGTCGTAATCATCCATTCTTTCTTGCTGTCTCTCAACTGCGGCTTCGCGCCCATACCAGGAGTTGCCCATCCCCCAGAGATTACTCAAGTGCGGTCTCTCCAGCGCGTCAGTGGCAGGCAGGACATAGTCCGCCAGGGCTCCAGTTGGAGTCAGGAAATGATCCATGGAAACGTGCAGATCCAGATTGTCACTCTTCATTGCCTCGTAAGCGTGTCTTGAGTTTCCGATAGAACAAAGGGTATTGGTTCCCTGATCGAAGACAGCCTTGATCGGGTAAGGGTCACCGTTGAGGATAGCCTCCCACACCATGTAAGGGGCAGGATAGATAAAATACTGTGCCGCCCCCCACCCCTTCGGATAAACCCTCTTCATCCCCTCCCGGTACAGGCTCAATCCTTTTACCGAGGTAAGAGGCCATATATGCGCGCTCACATTATCCCTGGTTCTCAACGGATGGTTTATCTGGCTATCCCAGTTCAGTTCGTCAAGAAAAGCTGTGAAATCCGGTGGATCGCTGAACCGGTTACCCCCTTCCCTGTCCAGATTTCCCGTAATGGCCTTCAACCAGCACTTGCCCAGCACCGCGCTGAGTCCCGCCCCACTCCCCATATGACAAGTGGCAACTCCCCAGGTAATCACCGCGGCCTTGCTAGAGGCATAGAGCCTGGCCACCTCTACGATCTGCTCCTTCGGAACACCGGTTATCTCCGAAACCTTTTCCGGTGGATACCTGTCTACCAGTGATCTCAGCTCCTCAAAACCAAGGCACCATTTCTCCACAAATTCCCGGTCGTATATGCCCTCGTTGATGATTACGTTCAGCATTCCCAGCGCCAGCGCCCCATCAGTCGCCGGTCTGAGCCTGACCCATATATCCGCTTTCTGAGCACAACTGGTCGGTCTGGGATCCACCACCACGAGCTTCAATCCCCCGTTCATACCGTACTTATAGGCTGTCCACAACCTCGGTATTGACTCCGAAAGATTGCTTCCCCACATTATGACGGTGTCGGTTTTCTTCGGATCAATAAATGTCGCCCAGCCGGCTATTGTATCGTAACCATACATAGCGCACTCGATGGGAAACTCCGCCTCGCCGCAGTTCTTTCCCAGGTGGAAGAAGTTTGGCGTCCCCCATAGATTGCACCACTTCCATGACGCCGGATCGCCGGGGCCGTGAGGAGATCCCCCCAGAACAAGCACCGCTTCAGGACCGTACTTCTCCCGTATCCCCTCAAGCCTTTCGGCTATCTCGTCCATCGCCTGATCCCAGGTAATCCTCTCCCATTTTGCCTCTCCCCGCGCCCCAACCCTCTTCATGGGGTAGTTGAGCCTTTCCTTATGGTAGTGATAGTCTATCGTGTTCACTCCCCTCTCACACAGATGCCCCATCGGGCTCTCTCTATCCCGTTCAACCTTTTCAATTTTGCCATTTGAGATATGGACATCAACCAGGCAGGCGTTACCGCATACCGGACACGTACCTTTTTTAACTGTTGAACCCGCACCTGCTGTCACTGGCTTCCTCCTTTGATCTCTATTAGCTCAAACATGACTCCGCCAACGCTATCGGTATTGAGGTACGCGAATGATACACCGTACTCTGGAAAGTTGTGCTGCCATACCGGAACAATACCCGCATCCGCGAATCTGCCCAGCATTTCTTCGAGGTTCCCCACCCTGAAGCGCACATGCTGAAGCCCCTCCCCGTTTTCCCTCAGGAACTCCGTATGCGGAGTTTCTCCCTCAAGCACCTCTATTAACTCGATCTCAATATCACCAGAATATGCCGTTGCCATCCTCAACCGGCAATCGCTGGGCTCACCTTTGAATAACACTCCTTTCAATTCGTGCTCATATACGGTGAACGGACCGCAACCCAGGATCGACCTGAAGTGTTCTACAGCGGTTTTCATATCACTAACCACAAACCCAAGCTGTTCTACAGGCGGCAGAACGGGAAGTTTTGCTTGAGGAGTGCCCATTTCAAGTGAATTATACACTTTAAATGCTATTGGCACAATTAAAAGCCGCTTTCTTTTACCCTATTGAAACATATTTGCCCGCAAAGTTATCATAAGATTCATATTTCCGCTCCAAAAGTGCGCAATCTCATTATCCCGGCAAAGGCCGGTTCAATCCCCGAAACAACCGCTTGTTCATTGAGTCCATGTCTTCGAAAGGCCTTTCGGGGAAATCTTAAATCCGGTGGGGCACCCCCAGTACCCGGAAGTCACCACTTAATCAGAGTCTCCCTAATTATGGTATACCTGCTTCATTCCCCCACCACCACCCGACGTAATTGCAAGTCAAGCCATGAATTGAGAGGAGGGTTCCGAGACAACGAGCGGACGCATCCGAATAAATCTCCGTTTCCGGGTTGCCCCCTGCTCTTGATATTGAACCTTATGTCACTGTATACTTCCCTGCGAGAGGTGACTAAATGAAAGCCGCAATAATATATGGCCCCGGCGATGTCAGAACCGATATAGTGGAAGACCCGGTTATCAGCGCCGATGAGATACTGGTGAAGGTACACGCCTGCGGTATCTGCGGCACCGATATTCATACATATAAGACCGGTGGCGGTTCTTCACCGGGGCAAGGCATAATACCCGGGCATGAATTCAGTGGCGAGATCGTTGATATCGGCTCATCAGTCATTGATCTAAAACGGGGAGAGCGTATTATAGGCACGGGGCTTCGTGACTGCGGCGAGTGTCACTGGTGCCGGAACAACGCCGGATTTTGCCCCAATCCTCTGGTACCGGGGGAGGGATTGCCCGGAGCCATGGCTGAGTATGTGGTGGTACCCAACCCGATGGCAGGAAAACTCGTCTTTAACATACCGGAGAATGCTTCGTGGGAAGAAGCTGCCGTTATTGAACCGATGGCTGTCTCCTGCTACGCGGTGGAGGAAGCAGGCTTGAAATCCGGAAAACCAGCAGTCATCCTCGGTGGCGGTACGATAGGACTTGGAATAGTGCAGGCCGCGAAAGCGGCCGGCGCGGGACCGGTTATCGTGAGTGAACCTTCAAGATTGCGTCGAGAGACGGCCTCGAGGCTCGGTGCGGATATCGTAATCGACCCGGCAGAGAACGATCCTGTTGAGATTATGCTGGCCTCCTCGATGGCGATGGCAGGCATCATTTTTGAATGCTCCGGCAACCCCGCCGCCTTCGCCCAGGCAATCAGGATGATAAAACCCTTCGGAAGGATCATTCAGGTTGGTATATATGAGAAGGAACTGGTGCTTGACCCGGAGCAGACGAAACTGTTATTCCAGTTCAGGAACGCGACCGTTCGAGGCTCAGGCGGACAGAGGTGGGATAAGGCTGTGGATTTAACTCGGTCAGGTAAGATAAATACGGCGGAAATGATAACTCACACCTTTTCTCTGGAAGAAGTGAAAAACGCCTTCGAGACACAGTTGAACGCCTCTGACGCGATTAAGGTTATTATAAAGCCTGTCGATGAGTAAGAACCGCCAAGTGTAAAGGCTGACACATTTATCTACGAACAAAATTAGACCTGCCTCTGTTCCCGTGATATAATTATCGCCAGATTCTTCAACTAACTCCGGCCCGATAAAAGGCTTAAACCATTGACCAACGATAATTACGCGCGAAGTCAACGTGTGGAACGCCCACCGGAAGCCGGCTCGCGAAACGCCGCTAAGTTTCTCAACGGCAACGGGATCGTGACCTCAAGAGACACTCGGGAAGAGATTGCTACCGATCATGACCCCATGGCTGAACGATTCCCGGTGAGTGTCTACATCCTGAGCAGGGGAAAGGTCGCCTTCGCTAATAATGGATTTTCCCATATCACAGAATACCCGCAGAAAGAGATTCTCTCATGGGAAGATGAACGGGTTTTTCAACTCATTCATCCTGAAGACAGACACGCCGCGATCAAAGGGTATAAACTCAACCTCCAGGGATACACCACATCGGCTGAACTCAGAATAATACCTAAATCGGGAGAGGTTAAGTGGGTCCAGATATTACACAGACCGCTCTATTCTCGAGGACAGGCTACCATCTACGGAATGTCAGCCGACATAACCGATCGCAAGGAAGCGGAAAACAAACTGAAAAACAGCGAGGAAAGGTACCGCCTCCTCGCTGAGAACATTTCTGGGTCATTGTCAGGTATGTTAAGAAATTCAGCAATCAATGACTTCTTGGTTCTTGCTTCATTGAACATTTCCTGATATTCTTCTGAACTTGTTTCTGGAATATCATTAGAAGGTGTCTGAATAACTTCAATCGGACTTTTAGATTCCATTTTAAAGGTATAATGGAAGCTTTTACAGATATGTAAACTGTCTTTTATAGACAAAATAAATAAAAAATCATTTTTGTTTCTTTTTCGATATTAGATTAATATTAATCTAATACTTTAATAAATTTTTACATATAAATATAAGATCTATTATTGAGATTTTGTCAGTCCTAACTTTGGATCAAATACTAAAGATGTTTTTTTTAGTTGTGGTTTTAAACAACCATAAGTACCTTGGTGTTCAAGTAAACCACAATAATTTACAGTCATATGCATCTGACAACCTCTACATGGTGATACTTCTATAATATCATATTTAAACAATGAATTAATAGAAATATTTTCTATATTATTCAAATTCAATGGAGACTTCATCTCATTTGAAACTAGGGCTTGGAAGAATGTATAAGCATTTGTAATGAAATAGTTATTAGGAATAGATATTTTTTTTCGATATAGATATGAAACCGCGGTTTCTATATCAAATTCCGAACTTTCTTTTGATAATTGAGGAATATCCGGATATAAATTTCTAGCATAAATTTCTAATAAATGAGCTTGTACAATATCTATTACATTATAACTTGATGTAATCGTTACAAAAAATCTTCCTATTGTATTATTGGACAGATATTGGTAACATACCATAAAAGCTATCACCATTATATTTACAGTATGGGTAACTATATAAACTTTATATAGATATTATAAAAATCATTTTAGAGAAATATA
>JAWOBX010000037.1:0-3295 GCA_046484125.1 Dehalococcoidia bacterium
AAGCTGAGCCCGGGTATTCTGACCTGGGATTGGAAGGAAAGGACCCCTCCCGATCCCTATCTCGAGGCTAGCCGCGCTGGGGCACCGCCGGATGCCTATGAGATCAAAGTGGTCCACGATGTGGGTCCTCCAATGTTCGGTATCCAAAGCTATGCGAAGCTATCATTTCCGGGCCGGTGGGGGGACTGCTGGGAGGCAGATTCGTCTCTGACTTCCTCGATTCTCCGGGGATTGTCTGCGCCGATCTGGGCGGAACCACATTCGACGCGGGCCTCATCGCCGGCGGACTCCTGCCGGTAAACAAATCCCCTGATTTCGCCGGGCACAGGCTGCGCCTGCCCATGGTCAATATAGACTCCATCGGAGCGGGTACCGGCACGGTTATACACGTTGATGAAGCCACCAAGAGAATTGTACTGGGTCCGGAGAGCGCCGGCAGCGCTGTCGGAACCTGTTACCAGTATCCTGATATCACCATTGGGGATATCGACCTGATACTCGGTTACCTCAACGAGGATTACTTCCTCGGTGGCAAGGCAAAGCTCAACAAGGAGAAGGCCCTCGAGACACTGCAGGAACGGCTGGCCGAGCCGCTGGAACAGGATGTCTATGAGATATCCAGCAAGGTGCTGGACCTCCTTCACTCCCAGATGTCCGACCACATCAGCCGGATGCTGCTCTCCAGGGGACTCAACCCCGCTGAATTTACCCTGCTCGTTTACGGAGGCAGCGGTCCGCTTCACGCCTGGGGACTGGAACGGAACATCCCGGTCGGCCAGATGATCATGCTGCCCTGGGCCGCCGCTTTCTCCGCCTTCGGCGTCGCCGCCGCCGAGTACTTCCATCGCTACGATAAGGCGGTTACCTTCTTCCTCACCCCTGATATGACCGATGATATAAAGCTCATGCAGGGCGGGATCCTCAGCATGACCTGGCAGGAACTGGAGGAAAAGGGCTATGCCGAGCTCGAAGCGGAGGGAATCAGCCGTGACTCGGTCACCTTCCGGCACGGCATATCCTGCCGTTATATAGGTCAAATGTCGGAATGGCAAGTCCCCGTTGAGGTTGGCCGGGCTGACACAATCGAGGAAGTGAATAATATCATCGGGGCGTTCGAAAAACACTATACCAGTATCTATCCCTCCGGGGCCCGCTATCCCGAGGCGGGGTACCAGATAACGGAGATATACGCCGAGGCTGTCGCGCGTAAACAGAAGCCGGTTATACCGTCTTACGAACTGGCCGGTGAGGTTCCCCCGGCGGAGGCCTCCAAGGGGAGGAGGCAGGCTTATATGGACGGGGAGTGGTCTGAATTCGATATATGGGAGATGGACCTGCTCAAAGCCGGCAACCGCGTCGATGGACCGGCCATTATCGAGCACCCGATGACCACACTGGTGATCCCGCCGCAGAACTATATTGAGTTCGACACGAACCTGTTCATTCGATACAAGCGGAAGTAAGAACTGGTGTACTCTCCCTAACGCTTCTATCGGGTGGTGGGAATAAGGCTGAGTATTTGAGGAGACTCTTTTAGTAAGTGGTTCCTTGACTCATTTCTTCACTTATAAAGCAGGTAATCAAAGAGTGGATTCCATATAGGTGATATAACCAGCGAAATACCGGTTATTTACGGGACAATATACTAGATCAAGGTAATCACCGAGTTAAATGATATAAAAAGAGGGGGCCAGAACCAGCCCCCTCTTTTTATATCATTGTTTTTTTATGAAATCTCTCGCGGACCTTTGGAAAGCCACTTCGGCTGGAACAGGCTCCAGTCATGGGCGTTGACGTGCCCGTCACGGTTGAGATCAGCTCTGGGATCGTATTTGGGATCACCCTCACTCGAAAGCCAGGCTGGCTGGAATACTGCCCAGTCACGGGCGTTTACATGGTAACCGTTTCCATTGCAGTCACCTTCAAGTAATGTTCCCATATCCACCGTAAATGAACCCGCCACCGTTACGTCATCCCTGATATTGGCCAGAGTTGTCTCGCCCTTCACCAGGATATCATACGTACCTTCGGTGACTCCTGTGCACCTGTACTCCACCCTCTGAGTCTCGCTATTGTATTCGGTGGTGCCGCTGAACGAATGCCTGACATCTCCTGCCGGCGGTTCTCCACTGCCGGCTTCCCATGACGCCCCCGAATCATAGAAATCTATGCTAACGGGAATCTCCCATCCGGCAGGGGCATCGCGCGGAGCCTCAAGCTCTACAGAGATGACTACAGTGATTGGCGCCTCGTGCACGCCCATATCAACCGTGCTGCCTCTGATACGGGCGTTTCTAAAGAAATCGCTCTCAGGCAGCGCGGATGCGGCGTTATCTCCCGCGTCGACGCAAGGTGAAAGTGGCTGCAGGCGGAAATCACCACTCCCTGCATCAACGAACCTCGGTTCCTCATCGATGTTCCCCGCTCCTTCATAACCACCCTGAATATCGCTGTAAGTTACCAAAGACGTTGCATTCTTGTTGCCGATCTCTCCGGGTGAATTCCCCCGCAGAATACAGTTGGTCACCTCGGATGGAACGTTGAAATCGAACAGAGCCCCGCCGGTGCCACCGGCCGAATTGTTATGGAAGACACAGTTGGTGATGACAGGCGAGGATTTCTTGTTGTATATTGCTCCTCCATCTCCGCCAGCTGAATTGCTGTGAAAAACGCAATTGACCAAGGTGGGAGAGGAATCGTTGTTGTATATTGCCCCACCATCCCCCCAGGGCGAACAATTGTCGCTGAAGACACAATTAGTGATTGTTGGGGATGAATTATGATTATGTAATGCCCCACCATCCCCCGCACCCCCTGTAATGATGAACCCGTTTAAAATCGCCGAATTATTCAGCCCGGTCTGTTTTGAATGATAGAAAACATTATAGCTGTTATCGGAAGCGTCTCCCGGCACACCTATATCGCCACTCAATATAGTCTCGTTTTCCACCCAGTCCCGGTCCTCCCATCCAGGATTCCCCGAGGCGGGGAAACCGCCATAAATGCCCACACCGTTTTTCATGGAGAAAGACTGCCACCTTTCAGTCCCCGGCACATATGTTCCCGCCGCCACCCAGATCTCGTCGCCGGAGGAGGCCGCGCTGAGTGCATCCTGCAGATCTGTATAGGCATCTTCCCAGGATGAACCGTCACCCGCGCCGGTGGCCGAGGCGTTGACATAGATAACTGAACCCTCCGCTCGCGCTGAATCACCGGCCACCATTCCGGCGGTAACTATACTGACCGCCATCAGCAAAACCAGTCCGAGCAAAATAATTCGTCTCATTTTTACCTG
>JAWOBX010000062.1:0-19710 GCA_046484125.1 Dehalococcoidia bacterium
TGATTTTTCTCCGGTTTTAACATTTCGCAGTTGCAGACTTCCTACGCTGTTTTCACCGTTGATGGCTTCGACTACGGTATCCCATATGAACTCTATCTTCTCACTGTCAAAGGCCCGCTCCTGCAGGATCCTGTCGGCGCGAAGTTGATCGCGGCGGTGGATCACATATACCTTCGAGGCGAATTTTGTAAGAAACAGAGCATCGCTGATGGCCACGTTACCGCCGCCAACCACCGCGACCTCCCGTTCACGGAAGAATGGTCCATCACAGGTGGCGCAGAATGAAAGGCCCCTCCCCAGAAGCTCCTCCTCCCCCGGTATTCCCAACCTGGCATACTCGGTTCCGCCTGTGATTATAACCGCGTCTGCCGTGTAAGTGCTATTGGAGGTTCTGATCACTTTCGCCTCATCGGTGACCTCCACACCGGTAACTTCCTCCATCTTTATCTCGAGCCCGTGCTTGCTCGCCTGCTGGTGAAAGAGTTCGCCCAACGCGAATCCTGAAACGCCTTCAGGGAAACCGGGATAGTTCTCGACCCATTCGGAATTGACTATCTGGCCGCCGGGGAGCGCCCTTTCCAGTAGGAGTGACTTAAGACGGGCCCTTGTGGCATAAATGCCAGCAGTCAGTCCCGCCGGACCCCCACCGATAATGATCAACTGATAGTGCGTTTGAGCGCTCATGTTCAGGAAAGGATATTATCAAGATTTTTTTTCAATTCTTCTTTTGGCCTCATTCCAACTATTTGCGTCATGGGTTTACCGCCCTTGAAAAAAAGCAGGGTAGGAATACTCTGAATGCTGTACGCGGATGCGACCCCTGGATTGTCGTCGACGTTTACCTTGACGAAGTCAACCTTTCCTTCGTACTCAACAGCCAGTTCCTCTATCGTGGGAGCTACAGCGCGGCACGGTCCGCACCATGGTGCCCAAAAATCCACCAGAACAGGTTTCGCCGCCTTTTCCACGACCTCACTGAAATTCTGGTCATTCACTTCAACTGGCTTGGTCATTATCTCCTCCTGCTAGCAAGTATCCATTAGAGGTTGTAAGCTTAAAGCTGCGTTTCCATCTGCCGTTTAACTTCCAATAGCCTCCGTAACTCCCTGTTCCACCATTTGTTCCGCCAGATAGATGGAGTGAGTTATTGAGTTTGCGTCGCTTTTGCCGTGGGTTATGATCACGTTTCCAGCCACTCCCAGCAGAAGGGCGCCGGCTGTATGATTCAAAACCCGGGAACTGGCCTCCTTGATCAGGGATCCTCCGTTACCGGTACTCGCTGAGAGCTGCATTAATACCTGTCCCAACCCCTCCCCAAGCTTGATGACAACATTGCCGGTGAACCCGTCGGTAACGATAATATCGGCCCGCCCGGCCGGGATATCCTGTCCCTCTACGTTGCCCACGAAGTTCAACTGGCTTTTGGCCAGTAGCAGGTATGTGGAACGCGCCAGCTTGTTGCCTTTCGTTTCCTCCTCACCTGTAGAGAGTAACCCGATCCGCGGTTCGCTCAGTCCAACTATCTTCTGCATATAAATACAGCCCATCTGGGCAAACTGAAGAAGATTTTGCGGCTTACAGTCTGCGTTTGCCCCCACGTCCAGCAGGAGAACCGGTCCGTTCAGGGATTGAAAGGTGACTCCCAGCGCGGGTCTGGAAATGTGCTTCTTCCTGCCCAGTATTAACAGAGCCGCTGCCGTAACGGCTCCGGTGCTTCCTCCTGAGACGAATGCCGCTCCTTTTCCTTCTTTTACCAGATTCATTCCTGCCACAATAGAGGAATCCGGCTTTCGCCTGATAGCACGCACAGGGTCATCGTTCATTGTGATGACCTCGGAAGCCGGCTGAATGTTGATGTTCAGTCCGCTGGTGTCATATTGCTGGATTTCCTTTTCCACAGTTTCCTGTGGACCGACCAGTATAGTCTCTATGCCAAGGTCTCTGGCGGCCTCGATCGCTCCCTTTACCACTTCGCGGGGAGCATAGTCGCCACCCATCGCGTCAACTACGATCTTGTTGGCCTTGGCCTTCCCTGACTTTCTTGCCATGTGCGGGCGTATCCTCCAAAAGGCTATGCGTGGTAACCCGTGGTTGCAAATGAATGATACCAGATTTCAGTGAAGCGGTGCAACGGTTGAGCGGGCTCCCGGACAGCGTTCCAGATACATAGACATTTACCCTGCCGGTGAGTGACCACTCCGCTGTCCTCCGTTTTCCTCAATCAGGAAGTAATCTCCGGCCTCACTAGTGTACTGTCCCTAACGCTTCTATACAAATGTTGAAGCAATGCTTTTTTCACCGCATTGCTTCACTAAAAAAAGCTGGCCCACCGGTAACGCACTCGCAACCGCGAGTGCGTTACCGGTGGGCCAGCGTCGGGCGGTGGTGGGGATAAGGCTCCAGTATTCGCGTACAATTACTATCAGCGAAAGTCTGGTTATCTAAGGGACAGTACACCAGAACAAATTCTCAATCCGGGGAGAGGAAACAGTGTCGCGAGAGGGGGTGCCGTGTGCATCCCAATAAACCGCTGTCTTTGCTTGATCTCACAACCACTTGACTGTCAGTCCTTGCTCGAGTAGGATGGGGATAACCTGAGCGGTGTTTTAAAGAGTCGCGATACATGTTCGAAGTTGAGCAGGCAGATTTTTGCGTTATTCCTGAACCGGCAGCGACGGTCATACCTCTTCGGGAGGCGGGCGACGGGTACGAGGTTTTGTTGATACATCGCAATCCGACGCTTTCTTTTCATGGTGGGATATGGGCTTTCCCGGGAGGGAAGGTTGAGGATATAGACTACGATAATGAGAATAATGATATCCTCGCTGCGGCACGCCGCGCGGCTGTCCGTGAGGCCCATGAAGAAGCGGGCATTTTGATCAGGGTTCAGAATTTGTTCCTGATCTCCCGCTGGACAACACCGGAACGACAGTCGAGACGATATAAAACATGGTTTTTCGCCGCTGCCATAGATGATCAAAATGTGCGGGTGGATGGTGAGGAAACACTTGGATATCGCTGGATTAAACCGGGAGAGGCCATTAAGGCTCAGGGCACCGGAGAAATGCAGATGGTGCCTCCCACTTATGTTACGCTTGCTGACTTATCAAAATATAAGACATTAGAAGGTCTGGTTGCTTCTTTCGAGGGGAGATCGCTGGAAGTATTCCTCCCTCGGATTAAGATACTCCCCGGCGGGTTTTGCAGTCTCTATCACGGTGACGCGGCTTATGATGGCGGTGATATCCACCAGCCAGGCGGACGTCATCGATTATGGGGCATGGAGACAGGCTGGTATTATGAGAGAACCGAATAAACGAGGCAAATAATGAAGTGCTCCCGAACACCAGCCAACGATTGATGATTCTCGCCGTCAGGCAGGGAAATCGGTTTCCAGTAACACTCTTCTTAATTCATTAAGCGCTCCCATAACCGCGTATCGTTTTATCCTTACACGGTGCTGAGGGAAAATGGTGTACGTCGACCATTTTTGATCTCTGTATGTAAATCCAGTGTATATGGTGCCTATCGGCTTGCCCTCCAGTTCGTCGGGCCCGGCGACGCCTGTGATTCCGACACCGATATCCGAGTTCAATTTCTCCATAGCCGCATGGGCCATCGACTCGGCGACTTCGGCGCTAACCGCCCCATGGCGGGAAAGCAACCGGGGGTCCACGCCAAGGGCGATCTTCACATCGTTGGTATATGATATCAGGCCGCCCCTGAAATAATCGGAGCTGCCGGGAATATTCGTCAGGATATTGGCCAGCATTCCGCCGGTGCACGATTCCATGGTAGCGAGAGTCAGTTCTCTGTATCGCAGTAAATCCCCTACGACTTTTTCCAATACTTCATCGTCGGTACCCCAGACCTTGTCCCCGAACATGGAACGTATCTTCGCTTCCACCGGGGTGATCATCCCGGCAGCCTCCTGCTCGCTCCCGGCTTTCGCCGTAAGTCGAAGCTCGATACCTGTCTGTTTCGCGTAAACCCCGATTGTCGGATTATTTGAGGAAAGCAGGGAGCCCAGTTGCTCATCCACGTTTGCCTCCCCCAACCCGAAAATCTTGATTACTCTGGAATATATTACCGCCTCTCCCAGCTTGTGGCGCAGGTTCTCCTTGACCTCCTTCCGCCACATCCGCTGCATCTCTGCCGGTGGGCCGGGCATTGCTATGATCATTTTATCTCCGCGAGTTACCCACCAGCCGGGTGCGCTGCCACGTGGATTGGGTATTGGGCGGGCGGAAGGGATCAATTTGGCCTGTTTGATATTACAATCAGGCATCTCCTGCCCAACCCTGGCGAACAGGTCTCTGAGCCATTTCTCAAGTTCCGGATCGGTCTCCATTTCCTCGCCCAGCATCTGGGAGATGGATTCACGGGTGATATCGTCCTCGGTTGGCCCGAGTCCACCTGTGACAAGAATGAGATCAGAGCGTTCCCACGCTCGCTGGAGTATGTCAATCAGTCTGGCCTGGTTATCACCTACCTGGGTAACCCAGTATAAATTTATACCCAGTGAAGGCAATTGACCTGCCAGAAAAGCGGCGTTGGTATCGGTGATTTCTCCGAGGATTATCTCGGTGCCTACGGATATTATCTCGGCTCTCACTTTAATCTTCTTTCAGCATCCGGGCTCCGTAAATATCCCAGTTGCCGTTTCGTTTATCCATCCAGATTATAGTATCCCCGCTTACAGCCGGGAGCATTTGCTCGGAGGTGTTTTTACATATCTCGAATTCGTTTTTAGGGCCGATCTCGTAGCCATAGATATTTAAATTATCGTTCCGGCCATCACGCCAGACCACTATGTTTCCGTCGATATCAGGATCGTTTTGTTCCGATTTCCTGGTGCAGATCGGGAATTCCTGGCCGATTTCCAGGTCGTAACCATAAATATCCGAATTATCGTTGCGTTCATCGACCCAGATAACTGTACTGCTGTATATTGCCGGGCTATGCTGGTCGCTGGGGTCTTCGCTGATCTGGAAACCGGTTTTAGAAAGGCGATTGTATCCATAGATATCCCAGTTACCGTTTCGCCGGTCCGCCCAGATGATATTACTCCGGCTGACGTCGGGAGCGGTCTGGTCCGCCAGCTCATCGCATATTACAAATTCCGTTTTCGTTTGCAGGTCGAATCCGTAAATATCGCGGTTGTCATTGCGTTGGTCCACCCAGACTACTGTAGTTCCATCTACAG
The DNA here is from genome assembly GCA_046484125.1 of Dehalococcoidia bacterium. Classification (GTDB taxonomy): domain Bacteria; phylum Chloroflexota; class Dehalococcoidia; order SZUA-161; family SpSt-899; genus JBGLNL01. The sequence goes on from JAWOBX010000062.1 coordinate 5,207, forward strand.
TGGGCATGGTCTGGTCGGCCGGATTGTCGCAAATGGGGAATTCATCACGGGTATCGATATTGTATCCGTAAATATCCCAGTTATCATTACGGTTATCCGCCCAGACCACCATGTTACCGCTGATCACCGGGTCCTTTGCCAGTCCGGGTGAGGAACAGATCGGGAATTCCGTAGAACTGGTCAGGTCGTAGCCATATATAGCCCAGTCCCCGTTTCGGTCGTCAGCCCATACCAGTATTGTTTCACTGATAGAGGGGTGACGTTGCCATGCGCGGTCGGTTGTGACGGAGAATTCATTCATTTCACGGTTGCTACCGGAACCGCCGCAACAGGCTGAAGCAGCTAACAGGAGAGCTACACCCAGAATGAGAGGAATCGAGGATACCCTTCTCTGTATTCCCATTTTCCACCTCTTTATTTAAGAAGCCCTGAGGAAGTCCCTGTGAATTCCAGGGCTTTGCACCACCGGCTTTTCAAACCGGGCGAATCTTATACCTGTAAGCCCCTCTTTCCAGAGGTTAGTTGATTCACTTGCCAAGCATTGACAGGACGATCTCCGCCCCGCGTCTGCCGGAAAGAAACATTGCCCCGAAAGTCGGACCCATGCGAGGCAATCCAAATACGCCGCCAACTGCCATGCCCATTACCACAAGCCCGGGATAGACTTCCCCGGTTTGCTCTACTATAACATCTTCGGATTTTTCAATCCAGAGCGCGCCCTCGCCGACAATTTGTATCAATCCACGCTGCTCCAGCTTTCTGACCACTGAAGCTTCATGCCCCGTCGCGTCTATGACCACTTTGGACTCAAGCGGTACCGGATCCAGCGCCTGCATTTCGGCCGGCCAGTGTGAAATCGGACTCCAGTTGATGACTATTCCCGCCATTCGGTTTTCTTCATGTAGAACGATATCTTCCAGCATGGTCAGGTTGAGGATTTTGGCACCGGCTTTACACGCGGCGGCGATCATGGCGGCACAAGCGTGCGGAGCATCGGCGACGAACAATCCTTCCTGAGCTTTTTCATACGGAACCCCGAGCTCATCCAGAACTTCCTGGGATGGAGCCCGGAAGGTGAATTTATTCATAAAATAGCCCCCGACCCAGAAGCCTCCCCCCAGATAGTTGTTTCTCTCCACTATGAGCACTTTGAGTCCGCTCTCAGCCAGCTTCCTGGCGGCTACCAGTCCGCTGGGACCGCCACCGACGATAATTACGTCGCTTTCAACATATTCGTCGAATTGCCTGCTGAAGCTGCGGACTATCGCCCGCGTAACATCCTTCTCACTTACCGGATGAAAAATCGCCATTGTTCATACTCTCCTCTCTGCTAACATTGCCTCATGGTAGTGCCCAGATATTTGTTCACCATCTCCATAGCGCAGTAGCTTCCGCACATTGTGCACCCTGTTCCTCCAGTGGATTGCCGCCTGTAAATACGCTCCGCCTTCTCCGGGTCAAGAGCCAGTTTGATCTGACTTTCCCAGTCAAGGTTTTTTCTGGCCCTGGACATCTCCACGTCCCAGTTCCACGCGCTCTTGATTCCCTTGACGATATCGCCAGCGTGCGCGGCTATCCGGGAGGCTATCACGCCTTCCCTGACTTCGTCCGGATTGGGCAGAGAGAGGTGTTCGGATGGAGTTACGTAGCAAAGAAAATCGACCCCGGCGGCTGCCGCCACGGCTCCACCGATGGCCGAGGTGATATGATCATATCCGGCGGCCACATCGGTAACGATCGGGCCGAGCACATAGAAAGGGGCGCCTTTGCACGTGGTTTTCTGGATCTGAACGTTGGCCGCTATCTGGTCAAGCGGCATATGGCCGGGTCCCTCTACCATAACCTGAACGCCTGCACGGCGGGCTCTTTCCACCAGTTCTCCCAGGGTCAGCAGTTCCTCGAATTGCGCCCGGTCCGAGGCATCCGAAAGGCTGCCGGGACGCAGCCCGTCACCAAGGCTGAGAGTCACATCGTACTTTATGGCGATATCAAGCAGCCGGTCATATTGCTCGTACAGAGGGTTTTCTCGTTCGTTGTGGATAATCCAGCCTATTAGGAAGGAGCCACCACGTGAGACGACATCGGTGAGACGGGTGCTGGCCTTCAGCCTTTCGATGGCGTTCCTGTTGATGCCGCAGTGTACTGTAAGGAAATCCACTCCGTCCCGCGCGTGTTTCTCAATCGAGTCAAACATATCGTCATCGGTCATTTTAACGATGGCGTCGCGGGTTTCAATGGCCGCGATCCCCGCTTCATATATCGGCACTGTTCCCAGAGGCACGGGGCAGTTCTCAAGGATGCTGCGGCGAATGGAAGAAACATCGCCACCGGTGCTTAAATCCATCACCGTGTCTGTCCCGGCATTGAGAGCGGTTCTCAGCTTTCTCAGCTCCATCTCCATGTCACACATGTCGGGCGATGTCCCGAGGTTGGTATTGACTTTTGTCAGCAGTCCCTTGCCGATTCCGCAGGGCTTCAGACCTTCGTGGTTGATGTTGGCGGGGATGATCACAAGGCCCTCGGCCACACTCTGGCGCAGAACCTCGGGGTCTACCCCCTCTCTCTCCGCGACGTATTCCATCTGAGGTGTAATCTTACCGTTCACAGCCGCCTGAAGTTGAGTCATTTTCCTTACTCCATAACAAAAAAGACCAAGAGCAGAGGGAACCGGTTCTTGGCCTTTTAGAATACCGCTTTCCTACGCTCGCATTATCGAGGTCAGGTTCAAAGAGTTCCCGGCAATCGCCGGGTCTCAGCCTTGGCACCTCCAGCGGATTTACGCTGATTCAGTTGTATCTCAATTATAGACCAGTAACCCGGGCGGCGCAAACAGACATCGGGGTGAGTTTTGGTCGTTGCAACCGGCGCTGTGCATGACGGTACATTCCTGGGGATGAGACGTTTTTGTAGCAGGCCTTTTCTAGAGGAAAGTTTCATTTACGCGGTGTTTTCAGTTAATATATTGAAGGAGAAACCTGGGGCAAGTGGTAATTGAGACGGGGACTGGCTGAAGTTATTCGACGTGAAAGGAGCGAGGACTTGGAGGGACGATGCGTTTTCATCTCAGGTGGTGCCAGGAGCGGGAAAAGCCTGTTCGCTCAGGACCTGGCGGCAAAACTGAGCGAGAAAGTTCTTTTTGTGGCCACCGCCGAGATTCTCGATGATGATATGCGTTTACGGATCGACAAGCACCGGAGAGAGAGGCCTGAGTCGTGGAGGACGCTGGAGTGCCCTTATGACATCTCCGTGCATATGGAAAAGATCATAGGTGATGCCGAAGTAGTCATTATCGATTGTGTCACTTTACTGGTCTCCAATCTGATGCATGGTGATCAGCGGGACAGTCTTGAGGACGATGAACTGGATATCGCCGAGCTGGAACCCAGGGTTTTACAGGAAGTAGAATCGCTGTTGAGGCTGATGAGTAAATCGGGTGCCGCTTATATCATAGTATCCAATGAGGTCGGTCTGGGGATTGTACCGGAAAACCGGGCCGGCAGGGTATACCGGGACATTCTGGGCAGGGCAAACCAGATTCTGGCCGGATATGCGGACGAAGTGTACTTTATGATTGCCGGCATCCCTGTCAAGGTAAAATAAGAGGCCCCTTATTGAGAACGGGATTTGACCGGATATCATCTAATACGGGTAAAGGATGCCGATAGCGTGAGTGCCAGGACGTTGATGGTTCAGGGTACCGGCTCTTCTGTCGGGAAGAGCATTATTGTTGCCGCCCTGTGTCGTGTTATGCGTCAGGATGGATGGAATATCGCCCCGTTCAAGTCGCAGAATATGGCCTTAAATTCCTACGTAACGGAAGAAGGGCATGAAATGGGCAGGGCCCAGGTGGTCCAGGCGGAAGCCGCCGGACTGTTACCGCACGTGGATATGAATCCGGTGTTGATTAAACCTGAAGCGGATGCCAGATCACAGGTTGTCGTCATGGGGAAACCATGGAAGACGGTAAGCGCTCACGATTACTACGAATATACTCCGGAGCTCTACCCTGTAGTTGAGGAAGCGCTCGAAAGGCTCCGAGCCCGGTATGACGCGGTGATAATCGAGGGAGCCGGCAGTCCCGCCGAGATCAATCTGCGGCGGTTTGAAATAGCGAACATGAGTATCGCCAGGATGGCCGAAGCCCCTGTATTGCTTGTGGGCGATATCGATAAGGGCGGCGTGTTCGCTTCTCTTGCTGGTACGGTGATGCTCCTTGAAGAGGAGGAGCGAAAGCTGATAGCCGGCTTCATTATTAACAAGTTCCGTGGAGATGTTTCCATTCTGAGGCCGGGGCTGGATTTCATGGAGGAATATACGGGCAAACCGGTTCTCGGAGTAGTGCCTTACTATCACGATATTCTAGTCAACGAAGAGGACTCAATAAGGCGGATTGAAAGCGAAAAAGAGGCTCATGAGCTGGATATAGCCGTGGTCCACCTGCCGCGCATCTCCAACTCAACCGATTTTGAACCGTTGCAGCAGGAAGCCGGGGTCCGTTTGCGCTATATCAGGTCCGCCTGGGAGCTCGACAGTCCGGATCTGATAATCATACCGGGCAGTAAGAGTACCGTATCTGATCTTTTGCATATAAAAGAGACGGGATTGGCGGAGGCGATAGTTGAGAGGGCGCGAAACGGAACTCCGGTAATCGGAATATGTGGAGGCTTTCAGATGCTTGGTAAGAGGATCGAGGATCCGGCAGGGGTGGAGTCCGAGGTAGCCGATGTCGAGGGACTGGGCCTCCTCGACATAAATACCTTATTCGAGGGCGCCAAGACCACGCATCAGGTCGAGGCTCAGGTTAATGGCGATGCCGGACTGTTCGCCGGACTTGCCGGAGAGAAACTGACCGGGTACGAGATTCATATGGGCCGGACGGATCTGGGGGATGCTGACGCGGCATTTGAGATCGTCAGCAGGTCCGGGAATGAGGGAAGTCATCCTGACGGGGCCTTCGAACATGATGGCCGGGTCTTCGGCACCTATATGCACGGATTGTTTGACAGCGAGCACTTTCGCCGGGCTGTACTGGGCAATATCAAGCCTCAGTGGCGACTTAAAACCGCTTACAGGCGGATCCCTTCGAAAGAAGAGCAGTACGATAAACTGGCCACGCTGGTCCGTGACAGCCTGGATATCGAGCGAATATACAGGATTTGCGGACTGGTCCGTTGAACCGGGCGGGCGTATTACGCTGATCCATCGGTGGTGGGGGTGGGGATTGCTGTTGAGAGGATGCCGGTATGCCTCCAGGTCAATCGCTGTTCATGTGTCTGACAATCAGCTTGACGGTGGGTTTGAAGATAACTCTCTGATTACCGGTAACGACCACCGATTTTTCAGCGTCGAAGTCCAGCGTCAATACGGTCGTCGTGCCCTCTTGAATGTCAAATGACCCTATCAGTTTAAGCTTCCCGCTTGGCAACGAGGCGCTACGGACTGCACCATCGAGGGTGACGGTGACCTCTTCCACATTCATTCTGATCTGGGTGTAATGACCTGTTTCGAGCTCCCGGCTGCCCAGGATATCCTCTACGCCTCTGAGTTCCAGCAGCTCGAAACTTCGACCCCCTTCGATTACCAGGTCCCATTCCTCATCATCCGCTGCGGTTCCGTCAGCGCTGCGATGGACCTCAATGTCAGATATCGTTACGTTGACCGCTGATATTTCGTAAGAGGGCGCGTCAGTAACTCTTATCTCGAGGATACCGGCTTTTGCTGCCACCGGAGGCCGCGACGATGGCCCTTCGGTTGAATCAGATGCCCAGGGGATAAGCAATCCCAGAGTCAGGCCGATAATAATTATTGCTAAAGCCGAGGCCAGGGGAACCAATACGTTACTTCGGCCGAGAAGCCGGGCCAGGCCGGAGCCTGCCGGTGCTCTCCCTTTCCGCTGGAGCTCGGCTCGACGCTGAAGAAGACGTTCTCTCCCTTTATCCCTGGAACTCCCGCCTGGTACGCTGGCGTTCTGTGAAGAGTACTCGGCAAAAATCGCCAGCAGAGGCTCCAGATCCCCTGCCATCTCGGGATAGGATCTCAGACAATCCTCCAGCTTCTCGCCGCGACTCAGGCGGTCAAGGCATTCATCAAATATCCGGTCGAAGTCACTGCTCATTATCGTGTTCTCTATCCAGTACCTGACGGAGTGTTCTCATCGCCGCGCTCTGCATTTCCCTGATTGCACTGTGTTTCTTGCCGAGTATCTCCGCGCATTCCCTCGATTTCAACCCTGAGAAGAATCGCAGCACAATGACCTCACGCTGGCCGGGTGTGAGGTGCTCAAGTGCTTCCGAAAGCTTTTCATTCCGGTCATTTTGTTCGGCGCTCTCCTCCACATTGGTTGAAGCCGATATGGTTACGTCATCAAGGTCAACAAGGTATCCCTTTTTACTTTTGCGTATGTAGTCAACATATAGATTATGAGCAATCTTGAAGACCCATGCCGCCATAGGCAACCCGCGATCCTTATAGGAGTCCAGGTTTTCCAGAGCTCTTAAGAACGCTTCGGAAGCCAGATCCTCTGCTTCCTGTTGGTCTCCTATACGGGCGAACAAATACCTGGCTACCCTGTCGTATGATTCCTCATATAATGTAAGTAAGGCCTCTTCCAACCGTGAGCGATCGGGTTCTTTTTCGGGCATTTGACTTTCACAAATATTTATAGTCTGCCCTAGTATATCATCCATGGCCAGTGAGGCCGTAATGAATCTGGAAAGCTCTGCTTAACCTCCGTTGTCTCCTAATCACTGGGGGATACCCCCAGATTTCCGAATTCATCACCTGTTGAAGACGTTCGTCAACCTGACATTTGTAACGGTTTTACTGGTTTAAATGTCAGCCAACATGATTTTTAAAAACCGGACCTGACATTTTGAGATTCTTTGACGTTTCCCAGCACAGAAAGAGAAAAGGGGGTCGAGCTATGAGGAAAGCGCTTATGGCGGTTGCCATGTTGTTGCTGGCAACTGTATTGATGGTCGGATGCACGGAATCCTTAACGGGACCGTTCGGAGAGGCAGACCGCTCAACAGGTACTATAGAGGTGCGTGTACATGACGCTCCTGCGGGTTATGAGATAACCGAAATATGGATCAGCGTCGATAGCGTCGAGGTCCACAGAGCTGCGGCTGAGAGGGAAAGGGAAGAGGGTCCGGATGAGACACCGACTCCCACTGTATCCGCTTCTCCTTCTGCCCAGCCGACTGTAACACCTGTAAGTGAACCAACTGTTTCTCCCACAAACACAGCGACTCCGCCGGTGCAAAACGGCAGTGGTGTCCAGACGAATGAAAATGAAGGCGATGCGGGATGGATGCCTTTGACTGTCTCGGGAAGCAATCCATTCGAGTTGTTACAGTATCAGGATGGACTGGATATGCTGCTGGCTACCGATGAGATGGAGACGGGTAAGTACACTCAGATACGAATGGCGGTGAGTAAGGTGGAGATTCATTATCTGGATGGGGAATCGAATGAGCCGCAGGTTGTGGAGGCCGAGATTCCCAGCGGCAAGCTGAAGTTTGTACGGCCATTCGATGTTTTAGCCGGAGGAACTACCGTTCTTTCGTTTGACTTCGTGGCTGACGAATCGGTTATCTTCACCGGGAGCGGCAAGGTCATATTCAAACCTGTAATCAAACTGGACATATCATATGAGGATAGTAATGCTGAGCCCACACAGACTCCTGCGCCTGGTGTTACAGGCACACCCACGGCCACTGCTTCACCTGCGGCTAATGGGTCCGAAGAAATCCCCGCAGGCGAAAACGGGCCTCCGGACGGAAAACCCGAAGGTGGCAAACCGAATTAAAGCTGAATGACCAAATGAGCTTACAGGAATAAAAAGAGGGAGGCCGTCGGCCTCCCTCTTTTTATTCCGTTTGCATCATACACCCTTGAAACGCTGTTTTCGGATACCACTCGAATCCGCCTTTACACTGGCGTCTCCATTGAGGTATTCTATACCCAAGCTATCAGGAGATAATAAATGTCTTATCGTGCGCCCAGAGGCACCTACGATATATTGCCAGAGCAGCAGCGTTTCTGGAAGTTCATCAAAGAAAAAGCGGCTCTGATTTCAAGTCGATATGGCTATTCCCGCATCGACACGCCCGTTTTCGAAGACGCGGGGCTTTTCGTACGCAGTATTGGAGAAGAGACAGATATTGTTGAAAAAGAGATGTACACATTCAAGGACCGTGGTGGAGATTCAATCACTCTGCGTCCCGAGGGTACCGCGCCAATATGCCGTGCCTATCTTGAGCACGGAATGCACAATATGATCCAGCCGGTAAAGCTCTACTATATATCACAGATATTTCGTTATGAAAGGCCTCAGGCGGGACGCTTCCGGCAACACTGGCAATTCGGCGCGGAAGCCATAGGTGAATCCGACCCGGCCCTGGATGCTGAGATCATAGAAATGGCATCGAGCCTTTATCGGGGGCTCGGATTACGTAAATTGACCCTGAGGTTGAACAGCATAGGTTGCCCTGACTGCCGGGCCGGGTATCTTGATGTACTCAAAGGGTATTATAGTGATAAAAAGGAACAACTGTGCTCGGACTGTAAACGGCGGATGCACAGGAATCCGCTGAGATTGCTCGACTGCAAAAATGAAACCTGTATTCCATTTACGGAGCAAGCACCTCGAAGCTTTGATCACCTCTGTAGCGAGTGCGAGGAACATTTCCGGTCAGTGAAGAAATACCTCTCGCTGCTGGGTCTGGATTTCGAACTGGACCACCGGCTCGTCCGTGGACTGGACTACTACACCAAAACGGTATTCGAAGTTCAGCCGGAGGGGGCTACCGGGGCGCAGAGCGCGTTGGGGGGTGGGGGGCGTTACGACAACCTTATCGAAGAGCTGGGCGGGCGACCGACACCCGCGGTCGGTTTTGGCACAGGCTTTGAGCGGATAATCTTAAACCTTAAAGATCAGGATATAGAGGTTCCAGCAACCGACTCTCCCCCTGTATTCGTAGCATACCTTGGGGAAGAAGCCAAGAGCAACGCGATAGAATATGTCTCCCTTATTCGCCGGGAAGGCTTGAAGGCGATAATGAGTTCAGGAGATCGCAGTTTAAAGGCGCAAATGCGACAGGCCAATTCTCTGCAGGCCGGGCTTACTCTCATTATCGGGGAAGATGAGGTTGCCGAGAACGTGGTGCTTCTCAAAGACATGACCACTGGCGACCAGCAACGGAGTAGTTTCGAAGCCGCCCTCGACGCAATGAAGCGGTAATATACAGGCAAAGGGGTTGCCCGGCACACCGGGCATCAGGTCAAGGGGGGAGAGATGTTCAGTGTTGGAATACTCACTGTAAGCGATAAAGGCTCCCGGGGCCAGCGCGAGGATGAAAGCGGCGCGGCGATCCGCGAGATTGTCTCTGGGCTCGGGGGGCAGGTAACCCGTTACGAAATCGTGCCGGATGACAAAGACGCTATAGGCGGTAAACTGATTAAATGGGCCGACGAAGCCAAGCCGGATATCATATTTACCACGGGCGGTACAGGGCTTGGCCCCAGGGACGTAACCCCGGAAGCAACATCGTCTGTAGTGGAGAGAGTTGTTCCGGGCATCTCAGAGGCTATTAGGACCGAAAGCATAAGGAAGACTCCGCATGGCATGCTTAGTCGGGGTATTTCCGGCATTCTGGGCAAAACCCTGATAGTCAATCTGCCGGGCAGCCCAAAGGCGGTTCGAGAATGTCTCGAGGTGCTGACTCCCGCGCTTCCACATGCTGTGGAGACGGTTCGCGGTGAGGCCTATGAGTGTGCCGCCGATGATGAATAGGCCAAAATCTATAGTAAATGCCGGTTTCTGACATGTTCGCTGAAGCGTATAAAATCGCAAGCTGCTTCACCCAGCCGGTCATCATTTCCACCCGCTATTTTGACAAAAGCGTTGACTGCGGGTGCGGTGCCTTCGTGGTGATAAATGACGAGGGCTGGGTAGTAACCGCGGCGCACTTATGGGCTTCGCATTTCACTTATCAGCAGCATGTCAAGGAACTCCGGGATTATCATGCCCGGACAAGCGAAATAAAACAGGATCCCAATTTGAGCTCCAGGCAGAAGCGTGACAGGCTGGAAAAGCTGCAAACCAATCCGAAGTGGATTACCAATCACTCCTTCTGGTGGGGACGGGATGGGGTTCAACTGAAAGATCTTGATCCATTGCCCGAGGCAGACCTGATAATAGGAAGACTTGAGCCGTTCGATCCAAAGAAAATAAAGGCCTATCCCACCTTCAAGGATCCGGAGTTGCTCGACGCGGGCACCAGCCTGTGCAAGCTTGGATACCCTTTTCACAAAATCGAGGCCAGCTTTGATGAGAAGACAGGTTCTTTCAAATTGGCTCCCAATGCCCTGCCCCTCCCCAGGTTCCCCCTTGAGGGCATCTATACCAGAAACGTGAGGGCGGGCAAATCCAAAGACGGTAAATATGAAGTTGAATTCCTGGAGACATCCTCGCCCGGACTTAGAGGGCAGAGCGGCGGCCCGATCTTTGATGTCAATGGCGTTGTCTGGGCTATACAGAGCAGGACCATGCATTTCCCCCTCGGATTCAGTCCGAAAATTTCCAGGGATGGAAGGGAAATTGAGGAGCATCAGTTCCTCAATGTGGGATGGGGAGTTCACCCCCGCTTACTTGTATCCTACCTGCGGGATAAGGGGATTAAGTTCAAGTTATCGGAATATTGAACACCACAGGTTCAGCCGGATTCATTTGCCCATCCAGTGTACTGTCCTTAACGCTTCTGTACAAATGTTGAAGCAACGCCACTTTCACCTCATTGCTTCACTTAAAAAGTTAGAACTCCGGTAACGCACTAGCAATTGCGAGTGCGTTACCGGAGTTCTAACATCGGGCGGTGGGGGAGTGAGGCTGAGTATTTGAGGAGAGACTTCAGTAAGTGGCGACTTCGCCTGGTCTGGGGGTCACCCCCAGATTCGGATTTTCCCGAGAGCGGGGAATTAAAAGGGGTTGATCAGACTTTCCTTGAATACAACTATTATCAGGGAGCGCCTTGTTATTTATGGGACAGTACACTAGAGAAAAGGAAAACCGCCCCTGTTAAGAAGGGCGGTTCCATAATTATCAGTCGTCTGATTTAAGCTCAGTTGCCGGAACGGGCCGCATCAAGCGCTCTAACCAGGCTCGACTTCCTGCGGGCAGCGTTATTGCGATGGAGAATCCCCTTTCTCACTGTTTTATCCAGAACCCTGATAGCTTCTCCGACCGCTTTCTCAGCCGACTCCAGGTCATTGTTCTTGAGCTCTTTCCGAGCCTTGTTCACGTAGGTCTTGTACTGGCTTCGAATTGCCCTGTTTCGCTGGTACCTGCTCAGGTTCCGCCGCACTCTTTTTTTAGCCGATGAAGTGTTTGCCAAAGCTCTCGCCTCCTTAGACTCTATCTATGGTACATCAGACACATCGATTTGTCCAGACATCGTTTTGAATCACATAAAATGTAATCGAAAGGGCTGGTTCATTATCTACTAAGAGTACGATGCCGGTCGTTCCGCGGGATCTTACTGCTTCAGGCGGGGGTCAATTCCATCTGCTTGAAGTATTTGCCGTACCTTGCTGCACTGTTGCACTTAGCTCGCAAGTAGAACGCGCTTTGAGCTGAAGCAATGCGGTCGGTTTCCCCCCGCCACGCTTTAAGTACAGGTTCCTGCAGTGCCCGTCCATATGAAAAGCTCAGTTCCCATGGCTGTTTCCCGATAGCATTGATCTCATTGAGATGCTCGGTAGCCGTTTCAGGGCTCTGCCCACCTGAAAGAAACACGATACCCGGGACCGATTCCGGGACAGCATCGCGGAAACAGCGTAACGTTGCTTCAGCGACTTCCTTCACGCCTGCCTGGACGGAGCATTCCTTTCCTGAAATCACCATATTCGGTTTGAGCAGTATCCCCTCAAGCGTTACTCGGTGCTGATTCAGCTTTTCAAAAACGCACTTCAAGGTTGCCCCGGTCACCGATTCACACTGCTGGATATCATGCGAACCGTCCATTAATACCTCGGGCTCAACGATAGGCACCAGACCTGCTTCTTGAGATAGAGCGGCATAACGTGCCAGTGCGTGTGCGTTCGCATCAATGCACGCATCTGTCGGGATTCCTTCGCCGATGGTGATCACAGCTCTCCATTTGGCGAACCTGGCTCCGAGCGTGCGATATTCCTGTAAGCGCTCACGAAGGCCATCGAGCCCTTCGGTTACCTTTTCGCCTGGGAAATTTGCCAGGGGTTTCGCGCCAGTGTCAACTTTGATTCCGGGTATTATACCCTTTTGAGTGAGTAATTCGGGAAAGGGGATACCACCGCGTGATAGTTGCCGAATGGTTTCATCAAAGAGGATGACTCCGCTGATGAACTGCTCAATACCTGGAGTTGTGAAAAGGAGGTCCCTGTATACCCGCCGGTTTTCCTCAGTTGATTCTATGCCGATACTGGCGAACCTCTTCTTGATGGTAGCGTCGCTTTCATCAGCAGCCAGAATCCCTTTACCTTCGGAAACGAGAGCACGGGCGACCGATTCGAGTTCGTCTCTGGTCATGGCTATCTACCTCCTTTGATGAACCAGTTGTGTGTAAACTTCAATTTCTCGTAGTCTGCAGATTCACACGCGTGGCAATTTATTCCCCAAAAACAATTCCTTCAATCACTTGCCATGATGAATAAGGGCTGCATCTCGAAACTCCTGTAAAAAGGACGTAATCGTTCGGTATTATAGTGTTTAACGACGTTCACCACCTTCTTTGAATTAGTGACTACATCGATAGGCATATTATCATATCTTCCATTCTTAAGTACAACAAGCCTGCCATGAATTCCTGCCAGAATCAGATCTAATGCCAGAGTACCGTATGCCATTGGTACAATCGAATCTATGGCGTCCGGATCACCTCCACGTACAAGGTATCCCAGTTTCTGATTAATAACATTTATCGGTTTTCCGTGGTTGAATTCCCTGGAGATTTCTTTCAGCTCCGCAGAAACGAGATCTCCGATTCCTCCCAGTTTCGCATGGCCATATGCATCCGTCGCGGTATCACAATAGACCATTTCACCGCCTTCAAACGTGGCTCCTTCTGAGACCAGGACGACCGAGTAATTGCTGGGATTATTCCTTCTATCTTCGGTTAAAAGTTCGGCGAGCGTTTCGATTTTGAATTTGTATTCGGGGATGACACATCGGTTTGCGGCCCCCGCCATGGTGGGCAGCATTGCTGTAAAGCCAGCGTAACGTCCAAAGACTTCCAGTACCAGAAACCGTTCATGTGATCCTGCCGTGGTTCGAAGATTGTTCGTCATTTGAATTGTCCGGGTAACACAGGTGCTGAAACCAATGCAGTAATCCGTCCCGGGAACATCATTATCCATTGTTTTTGGGATTGCCACCAGTTTTACCCCTTCTTGATAAAGGCGAACAGCATAACTGAGGGTATCGTCACCTCCGATAGGAATCAGGTAGTCAATCCCCAGAAAATCGAGGTTTTTTAGAACCTCTGGAGTTAAGTCATTCACTTCATCATTATAACTGTCTCGCAGGTGCTCCGGCACATTGTCAGCGGATACATGCCCCGGGTGGGTGCGGGAACTGTGCAGAAAGGTACCGCCTGTTCTCCCCGCTTTGTTAACCAGTTCTTCGGTCAGGATCTGGCAGTTATTACTATTATCCGCTTTGGAATCTCTGATCAGTTCAATCGCACCGGACCACCCCCTGCGAATACCGATAACCTGATACCCTTCCCTTATCGCTCGAATGGTGACTGCCCTGATCGCCGGATTCAGCCCCGGTACATCTCCCCCGCCGGTCAGGATTCCTATGATTCCCTTTTTGGTTTTGATATGTGCCACAGTCATCCTCCCTTTTCAATCAAACCCATCTCATTGCGGTTATTACCGTTCGGCCTTTAATGGCGGTTTGCCCGGATCGATTCAGTGTAACATCCCGTTAATAACCAGACTTTCGCTGATATTAATTGGGGCTGTTGTTGGCGGTCACATTAATGTTACCAAAACCGAATGGGTATAGCCATCCGTGTTAGTACGCAGATATGAGTCACGTAGTACATAATTGTGCGTCTAGTATCTGGTACCAAACGGAGCAAGACTTCCGCTATGTCGATTCAGGAAAAAAGTGCTTTTAGAGCCCTTGCTGCTTTTAAACGGCTACCCGGAACCACCGAGATCGTAGAGAGTAATCTACCCGGCATTTAACTGCACGCCCTCGATCCACCATCGGTTCATATAAATGCTTAAAATATCTTGTATCCTTCATCATTGCTGTCCAAGATAATTTGAAAACATGATTTTGGATGAGTTTTTCGTACCTGGGAAAGACCTCCTTTTAAGGTTTTGATTTTCAACCCCCTCCTTTTTAGGCTTTGCGCCAACTCCTTGGACCCCTTGCCGACGATGACTCCGCCGATTCCACAGTCGCCAATCGAGGCGAACGAACAACCGAACTAGACTCGTCCCTCGGCACC
>JAWOBX010000008.1:0-16551 GCA_046484125.1 Dehalococcoidia bacterium
ACGGGAGAGGACGGCAAGGTAGATACCGGGGAAAGCGACAAACTCCGGGAGGAGATGAGGGAACGGCGCAGGCAGAGATCGGTCGACGCCGGGGAATGGTGGAAACAGGAACGCCAGGTGGTTCTGGAAAAGAGCTGGCCCGAGGATATGTACAACATGTTCGCCGACAGTTGCAAATACGGCAAGTTCCAGAGACAGTTCTACGGCATGTGGCAGTTGCCGGAGGACTACTCGCTTTAGGGGGAGAATAACATGGAAAGAGACGACCGTTTCACCAGGGAAAATCTGAAAAGGCTGGTCGAGGGCACCCTCCACTGGGATGAGGTCAAGAAGGTCATCCGCCTCGACCCCAAGGATTCCGACCGTTTCTTCAAATACCTCGATGTACTCCAGGAGAAGGTCCCGTGGGATGACAGAATCCTCCTGCGCATCTCCGACCACCTGTACATCGTGGCCAAAGAAGGCGGGGGAAGGGTCACCAGGTGCGATTGCGGACATGAGTTCGGCGATTACCGCGTCAACTGGAAGCTGGGCTGCAAGGTCTACGTCAGGAAGACGAAAGAGGAGATCGGCGAGGTGGTCACCATCCCCGAGGCCCGGCACAACACCGACCTGGTGGAGATGAGGGAGTTCTACTGCCCCGGCTGCTACGCCCTCCTCGGGGTCGAGGTGGTCCCGCCGGGCTACCCGCCCGTCTTCGAGATGCTCCCCGATCTCGACAGCTTCTACAGGGATTGGCTTAACCAGCCCCTGCCGGATGAGAGCCCGGACTGGTTCCAGGATAAGACTCTCGACAAACCAGCCGAATGGGCAAAGGAGGGATAGGTAAAGATGGCAGAGGATACGAGATATATTATAGCCGAGGATGCCGGCGGATCCATGACGGACTGCTTCCTCGTTGACAGCGATGGCAATTTCTCCACGGGCAAGTTTATAACTCATCAAGAGGCAGAACATATCAGTTACATGGGAGCTCTCAGGGACGCAGCCGGACGGTGGGGCATGGAAAGCCGCCATATCCATGAAAAAGCCATATCGTCCACCTACACGGGCACATCCATGGTCAATATACTGGTAACTCAGGGAGGAAGTAACGTTGGTCTGCTGGTGACCCGTGGTTTCGCTCACCTGCCCATTATCGAGCGAGGACTCACCTGGATCGGGCAGACTTATGAAGATATTCTTCATCAGCAACTCCATGAACACACGCCCTGGCTGGTCCAGTCGAAGAATATCAGGGAAGTCACCGAACGAGTCAACGTCGGCAGCTATTATATGCAGCATCACTCTTTTCCCGGGACCATCATCATACCGCTCGCCGAAGATGAGGCAGTCCGTGGAGTGAACGAACTCCTGGAGAATGGGGTGGAAATCATTGGGGTGATGTGCATCGGGTCGTATGCCAATCCGGCACACGAGAACAGGATTGCCGAGATAGCCAGGGAGGCAATCGAGAGGCGTGGCCTGGAGATACCCGTAATCACTTCGGCGGAGATGTGTGCCGTGCCGAATGAGACTGAAAGGCTGAAAACACTCCTGGTGCAATGTTATATCCAGGAGACCGCGAGGAAGGCATTGCTGGCCGTGGAGGATGCAGCCAGGCAAGAGGGGTACAAGCGGGAACTGATGACCCTGCTGGGATATGGAGCGGCGGCCACCGTGCGATATCCAAAGCTGGCTGAGGCGGTAGCCTCGGGTCCAACCGGTGGATTGCTGGGCGGCAAATTCATGTCCAACTTCCTGAAACGGCCCAATATGGTATGCTGGGACCTTGGCTGTACCACTTGCGATATCGGTCTCATCGCCGGAGGACTTCTCCCCGTAAACAAATCGCCGGAATTCGCCGGCCACAAAGTTAGAATGCCGATGATCGCGATTGACTGCCTCGGTGCCGGGTGCAGTCACGTGGTGCACGCCGACCCGGTCAACGGCAGAATAACCATCGGCCCGGAAAGCGTAAAGGCAGATCTGGGCACCATGTATACCTCCGATAAGGTTACCATAGGCGATATCGACCTGACACTGGGATATGTAAACCCCGATTATTACCTGGGCGGGACCATTCAGGTGGACAAGGAACGGGCCAAAGCTGAGCTGGAAAGACAGGTGGCCCGGCCCCTGGATCAGGATGTATATGATGTATCCTTGAAGATACTGGACCTGCTTCACGCCAAGGTGGCCGACCATATGAACGGCGTACTCCTTTCCAAGGGTCTTAATCCCGCTGAGTTCACCCTGCTAGTCTATGGCGCTGCCGGCCCCCTCCATCTGTGGGGCCTTGACAGGATGATAGATTTCGCCGAGGTTGTCGTGGTGCCATGGTCCGCGGTGTTCTCTTCCTTTGGCGTGGCCGCCGCTGACTATTTCCATCGCTACGACCAGGCGGTGACATTCTTCCTGACACCTGATATGCCTGACGAGGTCAAGTTAATGCAGGGAGGAATCCTGAGCCAGACATGGGCCGCGCTGGAAGAACGAGGTTACAATGAACTTGAGGCTGAGGGATTCTCCCGGGACACCGTGAAGTTCCGCCACGGGATATCCTGCCGTTACATAGGTCAGCTCTCAAACTGGGAGGTGCCGGTTGATGTGGGGAGGGTGGAAAGTATGGAAGATTTGAACTCGGTCATAGGCGCGTTCGAAAAACACTACACCAATATATACCCGGCTGGCGCCCGCTTCCCCGAAGCCGGTTATCAGATAACTGAAATCTACGTGGAGGCAGCCGTCGATAAACCAAAGCCGGCGATACAATCCAACCCTGTCCATGGCCTGGAACCACCGAAAGAGGCCCATAAGGGAACTCGAAAGGCCTTCTTCGACGGTGAGTGGATCACCTTCGGTACCTATGAGCAGGATATGCTGGAAGCCGGAAACAGGATAGACGGCCCTGCTATTATAGAGCATACACAGACAACATTTCTTATACCGCCGCAGAACTACGTTGAACTCGACCAGTATAAATTCATGCATTACAGGAGAAAATAGAACCTGTTATAAGGGGGCAGCTATTTATTGACGGTATCAGATTAGTGGTGTAGACTGGCCTTAACCTGAGGCAGGAGGGAACGCATGAAGTTTAACAAGTACGGGTTTCTAATCCATTTCGTTCTCATAATAAGCATGCTAGGCTTAGTCACCGCGGGTTGTGAAGAGGAGGATACCAGGTCGTCTCCCCAGACAACACAGCCTGCCGCCACGGAAACATCAACACCACCGGTAACGGAAGAGCCAACTCCAACCACCCCTGCGCCCACATCCACCGATGTTCCACCGGAGATACCCCCACTTGACAGTCTTAAAATAGACTTCGGTGCTTTTCAGTCCCTGGGGGAAACATCCGCTCTTCCGGACGCATCTCAGTATGGTTTCCAACTGGCTTCATATGAGCGGCCCAATGAAGAGAAATCCTCACATGGTACAGCGGCGCTGGGCGATCAATCCTATTGGAACCATGCGGCCTTCAATGTCGGAATATGGAGCGCTATAATCGTTGTCGGGCTCGCCGTGCCTGTAGCCGCATTTGCGGCATCCTTCCACAACATCCCCCTGCAGCAACCCGATGGTTCATGGGTCTGGTCCTACGATGTACGGGTCGGCGGTGTTGTTCACAGCGCGGAATTGCACGGCAAATATATAGCCGACGGGGTCAGATGGGATATGTACATCTCCAAGGATGGGCATTACTCAGACTTTCACTGGTTCTACGGAGAATCGGATCTGCCCGCAACCGAGGGGTTCTGGGTTCTTAAAAACAAACCTTCTGATCCGACAGATCTTCTCCGGATCGACTGGCACCGGAGTATTGAAGATGGAACTGGAGATATCAAGTACACCAATATTGTCCCCGGCGGTCCGGAAAACGGCGGTTATATTTATATGGAGAACACCGACGATACACCCTATGGCTCATACTGGGATATATACAACAAGGGTAAAGACAATCACACTTACATAGAATGGAACAGGAACACCCAGACAGGTAGAGTCAAAGACGCCAAACGATTCGGCGATAGCCAGTGGCACTGCTGGGATTCCAATCACAAGAATACCGAATGCCCTTGAGACTACTTGTTGAAGAGGTTCTTTAATATCAGCTAAAGGCTGATTATTTAGGGGGACGTTACTATAGCAGGAGCGTCCCCCTATTTACTTAACAGGCGTCGCATTATTTTCGTATACAATCCGCGAACGAATGAATAAAGCTGAAATTGCTCTCACTCGCGGGACTTCTTCCGCCTTCGCCTCATAACGAGACTGCCCAGCAAAACAATCCCCCCGATAATGCCAACCGCGAGGTTTGCGGCCGCCAGGCCACCGATAACCCACGAAATGCCCAGTAGAAGTCCAAGATCGTAGTTACCCCCCGGCCTCCCCACCCCTCGAATGCTGGTAGTGATAACCAGCACAATTGCTGTTGTGGCAACGATAACGGTGAGGCCGGATAAGATATCAACGCTCAGATCACTCAATTAACACCCGCCAATCCTTTGAAGCAGCCTCTTATTAGAAGTTCCAAGGTTTCAATCAGACTACCTTACCATAATCTTAATAGTCAAGCGAGAAGGAAAACCCGAAAACAGCGTTTCAAATATGAACAAGCTCGCTTTCCTGATGAATAGTCGCCTCACGGTGATTTTGGTTTTCATCGATCAGGGAATGCCACTTTGCCCAATAGGTTATCAGACCTGTTTCTTAAGGAAAAGGGAATAGCGAGTGATTCTGACGCAGGCATGCACACAAATAACTCGCTGCCTGTGGGAGATTGAGGCCTATTGTACCTGAGCAGCTAAACAGGTATAATTATCTCTTGGTGATTGAAGTACGTAATTGGTGTAACGGTATGGGGCTCGATTTGAGCCCTTTCATTTTGAGTTCATCTTGGGAGTTCAAGTCAACTCTCACCAGGGGAGGTTAAATGGTTGGAATCACTTCATACGGGCCATACGTTCCATACAACCGTATAAACCGGAAGACTATCTTCAGTGCCATGGGGTGGCTGGATGCAGCTACCAACGTCAAAGGCGAAAAGGCATCATGTAATTTCGATGAGGATTCCGTCACCATGGCGGTTGCCGCGGCAACCAATTGTCTGAATCAAATCGATCGGGATAGCATTGATGGCGTGTACCTTGCCAGCATTACACTGCCCGCCATTGAAAGGCAGAACGCTGGTACCGTAGCTACCGCTCTGGATCTTCGCAGCGGAATCAGGTCTGCTGACTTCACAGGATCAACCAGGGTTGGAACCGCTGCAATGGTTTCCGCCTTTGACGCGGTGCAGGCGGGTTCAGCCAACAGCATTCTGGCCTGCGCCGCTGATTGCCGCGTAGGCAAGCCTGGGAGTCTGGATGAACAGACTTATGGAGACGCCGCCGCCGCTTTCCTTATCGGCAGGGACGCGGTAATCGCTGAACTGCTGGGAACCTTTTCGGTCTCCTACGATTTCATGGGGCACTGGATGGGAGATGTCGATCAGTTCGGGCACTTCTGGGAGGCAAGATGGGTAATTGACGAAGGCTATAAGCCGCATCTGGTCGAAGCTGCCAGCGGAGCGCTCAAGAAGTGTGGTATTGAGATCAGTGACCTGGCAAAAGTAATCATACCCTCTATAAACGCGAGGGCCGCCAGTTTAGTGGCAAAGAAACTGAAACTCTCCGACGAGCAGGTTCAGCCCTCTCTTTTCGACGGTGTCGGCGATTGTGGTAATGCCCAGTCTCTGCTAATGCTGGCAGCCGCGCTTGATGAAGCAAAACCGGGGGATAAGATACTGGTTTTGAGTTATGGTAACGGAGCGGAAGCCATGATTTTCCAGGCGACCGACGCCATAGCGAAATACCAGCCAGCCAAAACGGTTGCCGGGATGCTCTCGATTAAAAATGAGATGACCAATTATAATCAATACCTGGTGTTCAGGGAGGTGCTCCCCGTTGAAACCGGGATCAGGGGTGAGGAGCTGGACGCATTCCCGACCCAGGTCTCGCGACTGTGGAGAGAGCGCAGGGAGATCATGGCACTTTGTGGCTCAAAGTGCCGGATGTGTGGCACCCCGCAGTACCCATACCAGAGGGTCTGCGTCAATCCCGACTGCGGCGCAACAGACGAGATGGAATGGTACCGCTTTTCCGACAAAACGGGGGAGCTGTTCACTTATACTGTAGATAACCTTTCGTTTACGTTCAACCCACCTCAAGCCTATGGAGTTATTGTATGGGAGGGCGGTGGCAAGTTCTGGTTCGATATAACCGATTGTCATGCCGATGAGCTGCAGGTGGGTATGCCTATGGAAATGTCTTTCCGGCGCAAGTATCACGACAGATGGCGTGGTCTTAGCGGATATTTCTGGAAGATGTTACCCGTAAGGAAATAATCAACAGTCAGCTCAAGGAGGCCGAAATATGGCTGAGGGAATAAGAAACAAAGTCGCCATTATTGGAATGGGATGCACTAAATTCGGTGAGCACTGGGATAAGGCGGCTGAGGACCTGATGGTTGACGCCTTTGTAGAGTCTCTGGAAGACGCCGCCATAGAGAAGAAAGATATCGAAGCCGCGTGGCTGGGCCACTATTTCGATGAGGTAAACGTGGGGAAAACGGCAGCACTCCTTTCTCAGACATTGAAGCTTCCGTATATACCGGTAACCCGCGTTGAGAATGCCTGTGCCAGTGGGTCAGAGTCGCTCCGGGCGGCCTGCTACGCCGTAGCTTCCGGCGCCTACGATATCGGGCTGGCTATGGGCGTGGAAAAGCTAAAGGATTGCGGCTATGGAGGACTGCCTCAAAGCGCCATCCTTACCCTGCTGGGAACCAAAAGCCGGTCAATAAATCCAAACAGGACCGCGCCCGGCGGATTCGCAATGGTTGCCACCAAATATTTCGCCCAGTACGGACTTACACCGGAAGAGGGGAAACACGCCATCGCGTATGTCTCATACAAGAGTCACAAGAACGCTGTACACAGTCCAAAGTCACACCTTCGTAATGAGGGCAGCATCGACCAGATGATGAAGGCGCCAATCATAGCCTGGCCTCTGGGTTTGTTTGATTGCTGTGGTGTGAGCGACGGCGCGGCCTGCGCCATCGTCTGCCGCGCGGACATGGCGAAAAACTTCCGTGAAGACCCCATATACGTAAAGTCCCTGCAGATCGGCATAAGCTCCGGTGAAGAGATGATGTACAATAACTGGGATAACGCCCATATTGAGACTACTTACCGGGTCGGTCAGAAGGCTTATGAAGAAGCGGGCATAAAGAATCCTCGCGAGGAAATCAGTGTAATGGAGACGCATGATTGCTTCTCCATTACGGAATTGACCGAATATGAAGACCTGCAGATTTCACCTCGTGGAAGAGCCAGGGAGGATATCGAGGCAGGGTTCTTTGACCTGGATGGCCAGATCCCCAACCAGCCTGATGGTGGTCTTAAGTGTTTCGGCCACCCTATCGGAGCGTCCGGACTGCGGATGATGTACGAGATCTACAAGCAACTTCAGGGTAAGGCACAGGAGCCTGTGAGACAGATCAAGAACCCAAAGGTGGGCCTTACACATAACATGGGTGGAGTTCCAGCCGCTAACGTGGTAAGTGTAATGATAGTGGGGCAATAGATAGTAGAACCTGTTTTTTCAAAGCATAACAAGGAGGGTTGAAATGGGAGACTATGGAAACATCCTGCAGGATAAAGTAGCCGTTGTAACCGGCGGAAGCCGGGGAATCGGCGCATCGATAGCTCTCAAGCTTGCCAGCTACGGTGCTGACGTGGCGATCAATTACTCCAGGAGTGCCGACGCGGCCAATCAGGTGGTTAGCGAAATCGAGAGCATGGGGCGCAAGGGGTTGGCGGTACAGGCTGATGTGGCCAGCTTCACCGACGCTCAGAATATGGTGGATACGGTTGTCGAGAAACTGGGGACACTCGATATCCTGGTCTGTAATGCCGGCATAAATATGGATGGAGTCATCTGGAAGATGACCGAGGAGCAGTGGGACCGGGTAATTGAGGTGAATCTCAAGGGATATTTCAATTACGCACGAGCTGCCGCCCCGGTTTTCCGTGAGAAAGAATATGGCAAGATAGTTAACGTCAGTTCGATCAACGGCCTCAGAGGCAAATTCGGACAGTCAAATTACACAGCGGCAAAAGGAGGCATAATCGCCTTCACCAAAACGCTCGCGCGCGAGCTGGGTAGTAAGAACATAAACTGTAATTGTGTCACTCCCGGACTCATCCACACTGGGATGGTTGACCAGATGGACGAGGCTGCCAGGGACAAATCCCGAGCGGAGATCATACTCGGCCGTATCGGAGAACCCGAAGAAGTAGCGAACGTAGTAGCTTTTCTGGCATCTGACCTGTCGCGCCATATCACCGGGCAGGCCATCAACGTGGATGGCGGGCAGTTAATGTAACAATTCCTCTCCCTTATGGGGGAGAAAGCAGTTCCTCTTTGACCGTCTCCGATGGGTACGCGAGAGCTAAAGGAATGCCTTAAACAGATGATGATTCTTGGGGGCTGGGGATATCCCCCGGCTTTGAAAATTCTCCCGGTAGTGGGAGGTGATCAGAGTCAGCTAAGGAACCTCTGAATAAGTGGTGACTTCGGGGGAATCTGGGGGCACCCCCAGATTCAAACTTCCCCAAGACCGGGGAATTAAAGGGGGTTGATCAGATTTCCCCTAAAGATAACTGGAGGGAGAAGATAATGGGAGATAGACTGAAAGGAAAAGCCGCGGTTGTTTCCGGTTCCAGCATGGGAATCGGGCGGGCCATGGCCATCGACCTCGCTAAGGAGGGCGCCGATGTCATCGTTAACGCCCGAAACGTAGACAAGTGTCAGGAAGTCGTCTCTGAGATTGAAGCTCTGGGTAGAAAGGCTGTACCGGTAGCGGCGGATATAACAATCAAGGAACAGGCCGAGGCTTTAATTGATGCGGCGGTTGAGAATTTCGGCAAAATCGATATCCTGATCAATAACGCCGGTTTTCTGCGCGATCGAATGCTCTGGAAGATGTCCGACGAAGAGTTCGATGACATTATAAAAGTCTTCATTTATGGTTATTTTTATTGCAGCCGCCGCGCCGCCCAATTGATGCGCGAGCAAAACTGGGGCCGAATTGTCAACATGTCATCACGAGTGGCGCTCGGCAACGCGGGCCAGGTCAATTACGGCACGGCCAAGACGGGAATCCTGGGGATGACTCGCTGTGCGGCACGAGATCTGGGCCGAAAGGGCGTGACCGTCAATGCCATCTTCCCAGGAGCAGCCAGCCGCTTGACCGTGACCAGCGAAGTGCTGGAAAGCCGCGACAAAAGGGAACAGAAGGATATCCAGACAACGGCTCGGGTGGGCGACTTGATGGAGGACCCGGAGACTTTCACGCCATTCATCACCTGGCTTTGTACCGATGAAGCGGCGGACATAAACGGCCAGACCTTCTTCTGCCGGGGAAGACAGATCAGCCTGTACTCTCCCGCACCGGTGATGCAGAGTACTATATTCGCTCCACACGAAGAATGGACAGTGGATGAAATTTCCGAACTTTTCCCCAAGACCCTCGGTGATGGTATTGTCAATCCCGCCCCGGCTCAACCACCGAAAGAAGAAAAAAAGCAGTAATCGCCAGAGAAGAACTGGGAATGAATCAGACGACCTCCCGACGACTTCTGTCGAAGGGAGGTCTGCTGTATAACAATGGCCGATAGATTGCAAGGCAAGGTAGCCATCGTAACAGGCGCTGGCTCGGAATACGGGATTGGGCGAGCGGTGGCGCTAACCGTTTCGAGGGAAGGGGCAGCGACCGTCGTATCGGATATCAACGCGGGCGCGGCAGAGGCTGTAGCCAATCAGATTGAAGCAGAGGGCGGCAGGGCTCTGGCAGCGTTCACCGATGTGACGGATAGCGAGCAGGTGCGTGAGATGATCGCCAGAACCATCGAGGAATTCGGCACCATCGACATTCTGGTCAACGCTGCGGCAAACTACCGGGATATGTCCATCCTCAAGATGAAAGAGACGGACTTCCACGAGATCGTCGATGTGTGCCTCTATGGTACCTTCTACTGTACCAAGTATGCGGTCGAGTATATGATCGCGGCAGCCGGGAAGGAATCCGTCGAAGGCTCTCCAGTCAGATGTCGGAAAATAATTCACTTCACGTCGGGTGCTGGTATTCGCGGGAATCCTGGTCAGGCCAATTACAGCGCCGCCAAAGCCGGAATAATCGGACTCACCAAGTCCAACGCCAGGGAATTCGCCAGATATAACATAACAGTCAATGCTATTTCCCCGTTTGCGCTGACGCCGCTGACGGACATCATGCCCAATCAACTCAAGGAGTCGTTTACCAGTCGCATACCCCTGGGCAGGTGGGGTGACCCGGAAAAAGATATCGCGCCGGTGGCCCTGTTTCTGGCCTCCGATGATTCCAATTACGTCACGGGGCAGGTTATAATCGCCAGCGGCGGACTGGATATGTGAGGCGCGTAATTACCTGATGCACTCTTCCAGACACGTGTGCATAATTTTGAAGCAAGGGGCCTTTTCAACCCAGAGGGATTAACATAAGGCTGGTGTAAGAATGAAAAACGTTTGGTATCACGTAAAAGTCCGGTTGTTTAAGGGACAGTACCTTAAGGAGGAAATATGGGCCGACTTGATGGTAAAGTAGCGGTAATCACGGGTTCAGGCAGGGGAATCGGTAAAGCAACAGCCATGCTTTTTACTCAGGAAGGGGCCAGTGTAATCATTAATGACGTAGATGAAGAGGTGGCCAGCGAGGCGGTAAAGGATATCAGGGCCGCGGGTGGTACGGCAGAGGCTTGTGTAGCGGATATACGCAAGCTGGAAGAGGCACAAAAATTGATGAATACGGCCGTAGAGAAATTCGGCAGGTTGGATATCCTGGTCAACAATGCCGGAATCGCTCGGGACTCGCTGGCAGGGAGGATGAGTGAGGAGCAATGGAATCTGGTTATAGATATCAATCTTACCGGCAGTTTCAATTGCATACGCGCTGCAGCCAGGCATATGATGAAGAAAAAGCATAATGGGAGGATTATCAACATCTCTTCGGTCGTAGGCCTCACCGGTAATCCGGGGCAGTTGAACTATGCCGCATCTAAAGCCGGTATAATCGGTATGACCAAGACTCTGGCCAGGGAGTGGATGCGCTATGGTATTACTGTCAACGCGGTGGCTTTTGGCGGTGTAGATACCAGGTTTACCGCCGTGAAGGATACCTCAGAAGAGGCTTTCGGGGAGAAGACAGGGATTCCCGACAAGGCCAGAGATGGCATGGTTGAACGCATGGAGACAATGACCATCTATGGTGGAATGACCACGCCGGAACAGGCCGCCAAATGTATTTTCCTGCTGGCGCAGGATGAAGCGGCATACATAACCGGAAACGTCCTGAATGCTACCGGTGGATTGTATATGTGAATAGTATGAAAGTGGGGTTATCACTGGGGGGCGGGGGAGCTCTGGGTTACGCGCATATAGGAGTGATTCGTGCCCTTATTGAGGGTGGGGTTCCAATTGATATCATCAACGGCTCCAGCATGGGCGCGATAATAGGCGGCGCCTATGCTCTGTATGGCGATATCGAACCTGTTTCAACTAAAGTAGAGGGAATCGTTGAAAGTACGGATATAAAATACCTAGACCTCTTCACATCAAAGAACGAGATCAACCCCTTTTTGCGCAGGTGGCTGGCAAATGCCGTATGCGATGTCTCTCTACTTCGTAGTTCCATACTCCCGCATAAAAACTATGTCAAAGCCTTACGATTGATATTCAGCGACTACCAGTTTGATGATACGAGCATTCCGTTTTCCGCGGTCGCTGTTGACCTGCTTAGTGAAGAGGTAATCGTTCTCAACGAGGGCCCGCTGGTCGACGGAATACTTCCCTCAATATCAATTCCCGGAATCTTCCCGCCGGTGGAGCGAGACGGGTATCTTCTTGTGGATGGAAGCGTTTTGGCCGATGTTCCTGTCAGGGAGCTGCGCTGGCAGGGAGCCGATTTCATCATCGCGGTTGAGCTGGTGGGCAAAATACAACCTTATATCGAAACCGGGTTCGATATTCTCAGCGTTATAGAAATGATGAAAGGGCGGATTATAGCCAGGTGGGAAACAGAGAACGCCGACTTCCGAATATCAGTGAATATACCCGAAATCGATATATTTTCCTTCGAAGCTCACCAACAGGCTATCAGCGGCGGATACCAGAGAGCTATTGATGCGCTCCCGGAACTTCATGAAAGATTACTCCAACATGGCGTCTGAAGGAAACACACTGGTTATAGGCGGCCTGGGAGTCAAAGGCCTTTCCAACATAGGGGCTATCGAGGCCCTTGTTGAATTTGAGGTCCCTGTAAAGCGTGTTGTTGCCTCCGGTATAAGCTCATTGATCGGAGCCCAGTTTGCTCTGGGACGGGACTTAAACTCGCTTAGCGATGAGCTGGTTAGATTTTTCAGTGAGAATGACAAATATCTCTGGGGGATGGAACGCCTTTCCGGCCTGCCACGGAGACGGACAAGGCGTGTCAGGGATAGCTTCGCCTATTTTCTCCGAGAGAGATTATTCTGTCAGTCAAACTTCAACCGGTTGAGCATATTGGACTGGGAGATCGTCGACGCTGATCTCGAAAGGCTTTTCGGCGAAGTACAGGATGCTGACTTAAAACTGCCACTCTCCATCTCCGCGATAGATCTAAACAAACGCCGGGAGGTCCTGCTGGAGAACGGCAGGCTCGTTGATCGTTTGAAGGCAGGGTTTGCGTTTCCCGGCCTTTTTCCTCCTGTGAATCTGGCGGGGGATAAATACGTTGGCAGTTCTTTTTTCTGCGAACTTCCCTTATCAATACTTACAAGGGAACATGCCCCGATTGTGGTAGTCGATATTCCTTCCCGGCCTGACTTACAATGTCCGGGCAACGTTATAGAAAACCTTGCCAGGATGGATGAGATTCGCAGCCGGATAATTAAGGGAAAGATGCTTACCAAGGCTGACCGCATATTGTCACTGGAGGCGGTAAAAGATTTTGAATGGGGTAACTACAGGCAGTTAACCCGCCAGGTGGAACTGGCCTACAGTGAAACGAAACGGCTGTTACAAGAAGACCCTGATATTGCGCGGCATACCGAAGTGTCTTAAGCGTGTGTCCACTATCATTGTGTGGAACGGCGTTAATGATGGTGGACTTCTCCGCCGTGCCCGGTCGATCTTAAGAAGTGGTCTGTATCCAGTAAGGGCTAAACTAAAGTGAATAAAAAGAGGGAGGCCTTCAAAGGCCTCCCTCTTTTTATTCTTTGTTTGTGTTATATTTAATCTCTGGCGCCGAATAACTGAACATTCGCCTGGAACGTTCCAGGAACCCCGCCCTGACACTGGGCCATCGCCAGATTTACGTTCTTCAATTGTCTCTCCGGTTTCTCTGCCCTTCCCTGGATCTGCCGATAGCACTCGTAGGCCATGCGAATTCCGCTTGCTCCTATGGGGTGCCCGAAGGACTTCAAACCACCATCAGGATTAACCGGTAACTGGCCATCCAGAAGGAAGCGCCCATCATTGACCGCATCGGTACCCTCGCCTCTTTCGCAAATACCGAGTGATTCGTAAGCAATAAGCTCGGTGATGGTGAAACAATCATGGAGTTCTACCAACTGGACTTCCTTTGAGAAATCCTTGACGCCGGTTTGTTCTTTGACCTGCTGGCAGGCGATGTCGGTCTCGGTCCAGAAGGTCAAGTCAACGTCTGACTTGCATTTGCCGTTCCATGGATTGATCCGGGAGACTGAAACGCCCATACCCTTTATCAGAACATAGTCATCCCGGAAGTTCTTGGCGATATCGGCTCGGGTAAGTACTGCCGCGGCGCCGCCATCAGTAGTGGGACAGCAATCAAACAGGCCGAGCGGGTAGACGATTGGCGGCGACATCATGACCGCCTCCATGCTCAGCTCGCGCTGAAGGTGAGCCTTTGGATGCATGGAACCGTTGTGGTGATTCTTAACCGCTATCTTGGCCAGGGTCCTTTTTCCTTCAATCGGGTCGATTCCCCATTTGTGCCAGTAGGCTATGGCCGCCATGGCATAAGCTCCCGGCCCCGTTAACCTGGTGTTGTAAACCGGATGCAGGCTGTCGGGCTGAGGGGTGGGGAGTACGTTGAAGCCACAATCTTTACACTTCTCGAATCCCACTGCCAGAACGGTGTCATACATTCCGCAGGCGATTGACATCGCCGCGAGTCGCAATGCTTCCGAACCGGATCCACAGTTGTTTTCGACTCGAGTGACCGGCTTCATGTCCATTTTTAAGGGCTCGGAAAGGCATGCCGCTGTTACTCCTGTGAAAATGGTGCCTACGAAAGCGGCGTCAACTTCATTAGGCCCAATACCCGCATCCTCATAGGCTTCCCAGGCCGACTCAACGATTGTGTCCGCATCGCTTTTTGTCCAAAGCTCTCCGAATCGGGTCAAACCCATACCAACAATGGCTACTTTATCCTTCATTGTTCCGGTTCCCATAATTAACCTCCTCTTTGATTCCCATTACGGACTTATTTCTTCGGTTCCCTGGGAGGCCTGGCCTTCCAGTAGTAATGAATGATGTCTTTCTCTTCATGGAACCTTCTGAATGTCATCTCTACCGGCATGCCTATTTCAAGTTCGTTCGGGTCTCTATCAGCCATGATACACTGGATTCTTCCCCCGCCCTTGAAGTCCACCTGGATCATGCTGTTTGGTGGATCGGATGTGGCTGTGGCGTAATCCAGATTGTATGTGTACAGTTGTGCCGGTGTCTCGGCCAGGCTTACTTCATCATAATCGTCCTTGGCCAGGCATTTGGGGCATACCCTTTCTACAGGGAACTGCACCTCACCGCATTGCCGGCATTTGCTCCCGTGGAGGGAAATGATGCTGGTGCGCTCGCGCCACTCCCTGGGCAACGAGGCATATGGCACCGGGCCCGGGGCCTCGTACTCCCTTGAAACCAGCCCTCGGAAAAGCAGATATCGCCCGTAATTGGCCAGCTCATTCGTGGTTGCCAGGTGCTTCTTCATTCCGCGCCTGTTCTTCTTGATCTTCTCGATATGTTCGGTTACCCGGAGGTTGAAAACGTCCCCACCATCTGAGTAGCTAACCAGGAGGATCCTGTCACCGGGCTGAGCTTCTTCCAGTGCGGCAACCAGCATTTGCAGAGGGAATGCACATCCGGTATTGCCATTTACATCGAACATCGGATCCTGGACCTGGGCCGTGGTGAATCCACAGCTCTTAACCATCTGGCAGCGGTTGTGTGAGACCTGAGCGTGAGCCGGAAATACCAGTTTGCTTACATCCCCCGCTTTCAGTTTAAAAGCCTTTAAGGCGTTACTCACAGTCTCAGTGAGCAGACGGTTATAGCCCTGTGTATTAACGAAGCGCTCTTCCCAGGACTTGACGAATTCGTCACCGGCTCTTCTCCAGCGATCGGTAAATTCCTCGGTGTACGAATAAACACCGTCGACTTCGACAGCCACGTTTCTGGTGCCAAACATGAACGCAGCGGCGCCATCACCGAAATCGCCCTCAGCCCCCGAATTTGGAGGCGCCAGACGACAGTCGGCGGCAGCGACTACCACGTTCTTCTGGGTTCCCGCGTTGACTGCATCTAAAGCCAGCTTCATAGCGGAAGTTCCCGCCCGGAGGCTGGCCCCACAGTCGATGGTGAAAAGATCTTGCTTTAAGTCGGTCGCCGCGGCAATCAAGGCGGACCCGGATTTTTCCCAGAATGGATGGGACGTGGTGGCGAAAATCAGCCCGTCAACAGTATTTCGCCTGAAGCCTCTGAGACTGTCGATAACCGCCTCAACGGCCATTGTGATGGTGTCTTCATCCCAGTTTGCTACTGACCGATAACCGTCTCCGGGATAGCCATCCCATGCTCTGGCTATCTCTTTGCGGCTGAGTCGATAGTAAGGAACATAGGCACCGTATGAGGTAATTCCTGCCACTTTTTCCTCCTTAAGACAGTTGTTTTATATTTCCATCAATCGCTTGATTTGAGGGCAAACAAAATAGGCAGCCGGTGTAAATATATCAAATCACTTCACCGACTGTCAATTTCTCGAATTAAATCATTTAAGGAGCCTCTGAACAAGTGGTGACTTCGCGGGTCTTGGGGTGCCCCAGATTCAAATTACCCCAAGTTTGGGGAATTAAAAGAGGCTGAGCAGGGTTACCGTAATCAGTATAACCAAGTTCAGTGTCAGGCAAGTCAAGCGCAAAACCACTGCTTTAAGTGTTCGGGCCATCGCCGGCTTCAGGAAAGTCGACATCCGGATTATCGAGTTATATAATGGGGAACATGGAAAGTGATTTGAGCCGGAGATTCAGTGTATTGGTAGATGGCCTCAATATTATCGGAGAGGTTTACTACCCCGGCACAACGGCCGGGTTAAATCCGGCTCTTTGTATCTGTCACGGCATACCGGCATCTGCCCCCGATCCCAGTGACAGTGGTTATCCGTTGCTGGCTGACTGGTTTGCCCGAAAAGGCGGGT
>JAWOBX010000130.1:0-20317 GCA_046484125.1 Dehalococcoidia bacterium
CGGTACCGACGTCTGCCGGGACGATGGCCCCATAGACCACCTGGGTAGCAGCGATGTGGTCAGGGGAGCGGACAACCTGCCTTCCAACTTTACGGGCATTTGCTTTATCAAAGGAACCCTGGTCAAGACTGAAAACGGCAACATGATCTACCGCGGCTCCCATGATCAGGAGCTGGTGTGGGATGCCGAAAACCGCCTCACTGAGGTCAAGGACTCAACTTCTGAGGAAACGATGGCCAGCTTCACCTACGACGGCTTCGACGACCGGGTGTTCAAGACGGAGGGCGGTTCAACTACCCTGTATATCAATCCCTATTATGAAATTCAAAACTACGATACTGCTGAAGAGAAGGTGGTGCCTCATTATTACTTCGGCGGGCAGGAGATCGCCTACGGGTTGAGCACAAACCTGCGCTACACTCACCGGGACCACCTGGGCAGCACCAGCACGGTGACGGATGGAAGCGGCACGGCGGATGGCACGGTTAGCTATTATCCCTTCGGGGATACCCGCGATGGAGACGTGGCCACCGAAAAGAAGTCCACCGGCCAGCGGCTGGATGATACCGGCCTGTATTATTACAACGCCCGTTACTACGACGCCGAGCTGGGCCGCTTCATTTCACCCGACACCGTTGTCCAAGACCCGGCCAACCCGCAATTCTTGAATCGGTATTCCTATGTGCTCAACAACCCGCTGAAGTACACTGATCCGAGCGGGCATTTCCTGGATACACTGTTTGATATCGGCAGCGCACTGTATGATATATACACAATTGCACGTGACCCCGGCGATTGGGAGAACTGGGCGGCCCTGGGAGCTGACGTCGGCTGCGCCTTTGTCCCGTTTGTTGCCGGTGGTGGCGTTGTGGTACGGGGGGCTACCAAGGCTGATGATGCTTACGATGTTGCTAGAGGCATTGATAAGGCAAGTGATGTATCGAGAATTTCTGATCCTTCGAGACTATTAGACGATGTATCAAAAGTAAGAAAGCCCAACGCAGGTGGTCGAATAAGATCATTCGTCACTACTAAAGACGCGATTTACTACAGAGTATATTCGGGTAATGCTACGGAAGGGAAATTCCTTACAAGAATGCCTCCCGCAAGTCGAACAAAAGCAATTGAAGGTCTCGCACTACCATTAGAGAATACGGTAGAGTTCATACAAGAGGTCTTAGTGCCTGCAGGCACTAGGCTTCAACGATCCAGAACGCTTCCTGCCTTTGGTCGGAGAGGTGGAATGGAACAATTTGAACTTTTGGAAAATATTCCTAAAACCAACTTCCGTCCGGGGGTATCATTTCAATGAGTTATGCCAATATTGATCCATTGATTCAGAAATGGGCAGATAAATATCACCTACGCATTGCTAGGGAATACAAGGAGTATGAGGTCAGGACCACAGATGTCATTGATAAGGGCGGGAAGAAATATCAGATTTGGATTGATACACCTGATAACAAAGGCAATATATCAGTGCATGCTTGGGATTACAAAAAGAGAAGAGTTGACTTTATGACCACAACATCAGATTTGCACAATGCTCTTGAAAGCGCATATGGAGTTGTCCTCAGTTGGATATCTCAGGCGCAGGGAAAGTAAAACCCACGCGAATATCGAAAATGCAATTGCAACGTAAATGTCATTAGTATAAGGAAAAAGGGAATCCAGGAAAAACAAATGTCAATCTGACGAAAATCAGAATCCAAAGGGGAAAGGGAGATGGATTCCGGCTCAGAGGCCGGAATGACAGGTAAACATAAAGAAAGAAAACTATCATGAGAATCAAGATCATCCTTTCACTACTCCTGATCTGTCTGCTGGCAGCCTGCCTGCCTGTGGCGGTGGACGCCACGGCTTCTGATGTGGCATTGCCGGGCAGGGTCGGCACAGGGGTCGACCCCTACCATAATCCCGAGATTGGCCGTTTCATCAGCGCCGATACCATTGTGGGCGATCCTGCCAACCCGCAATTCTTGAATCGGTATTCCTACGTTCTCAACAACCCGTTGAAATATACGGATCCCAGCGGTAACCTTGTATGGTTTGCGCCTATTCTCATTGGTATGGCGATTGGGGCGTCCACCAGTGCAGCAGTTTATGGAGGCCAAGTGTTGCTGACGGATTGGGATTGGGATTGGCGCGGGTTTGCGGTTGAAACCGGTGTAGGAGCTGCGCTTGGTGGTCTAGGTGGGATAGCATCAGCCATGAAAGCAGCTAGGGGGGCCAAAACCATGATAGGCGTAGGAGATGACCTCGGAAAGGGCATAGCACGGCCACAGAGTGCCAGTTTGAGTATTCGGGAGGCAAGGGCCTACTATAACGCCAAGCTACCAACTCTGGAAAAAGTTGTACTTCGGATGGAAAGCCAAGGAGTCCCAAGGGAGACAATTGCACGGCAGACAAGTCATCTTCGGAATGTTCTGAAGGCGCGAACCCGTGGCCTCATGGCTAATCGTACATTTGCACAATTACTTGAGAGGTATCGCCCTTTGAAGCCCATCGAGCACTACATAGAGAAACACTCTGCTGAAGGATTGAAAGGCGATGCATTGTGGAATCGCATAATCGAAAAGTCACTGACTCCAAACCAGGGAGTAAATTTCTTCCTAGGGATGTGAATATGAAATGGTTGAATTTTAGACACAGACGAGAGACGGAAAAACTGCGGCGTCTTTTGGAAATGGAGATTGACTGGGAAGAGAAGGTTGAGAATGGTTACCATCTTCGAGCCTTCGTTGATGGGAAAGAAATACGCCTTCGGGTGAATGACTTTCCTGACGAAGTTGCTTGCACGCTTCTCTGGGCAGGAAAAACATATCAAATAGACGATTTCGGAGAACACTGGAACATCCCGCCCCAAGATAACGAAGGGACGTAGGATTAAAATGCTCCATGCAATTCCCGTGGAGGCGGGAATCCAGAAAAAATAATGTCATTCTGATGAAAATTGAAAATGCGCCGAGGCGTGTCAGAATCCAGAGGTGTGGCAGGGAAGTAGATTCCGGCTCGGGGGCCGGAATGACATAGAGCGAGAACTGCCATTCCCGCCCGCCAAAGGCGGATAAACTCCGGCGGGAATCCAGAGGGACAAAGGGTGTGGAGTCACAGGCCGGAATGAGAGGAAATTATATGAAGGTAAATATTCAAACGGAGAAGCCCTCATATCATCAGGGAGAACAGGTCAAGGGAGAACTGGTGATCGCTGCCGATGAAAAGGGTCTCTCCGGTGATTCCATCATACTGAAATTGAATGAGTACTGGTGGCATTCCAATGTTCAGGCTGCCGGAACTGGTTGGAAGGACACCAAACTGGATGAAGTGGTGCTTCAGCAATCCTTCGATTTCCCTGCGGGGACGGAGCACCGGTTCCCCTTCACGCTGCAACTGACCAAAAACTGCCGCATCACGCGCCTCGCTGCAAACGGAAAAGGGCATGAGAAATGCGGGTTTGAGGTTGAGCTAAAAGGAGTGAAACACAAAGATCGCAAGCATGAGTTTCCATTGGAGGTTCTGCCGGGCCGGGAGTTCCTGGCAATTATTGAAACATGCAAAAAGAAGTGGCAGTTGGAGGAGAGACCCAATAATCGTTTTACAGAAGATAATCGAGACCATACATTACACTTCACGCTTTACGCTAAAGAACCTTACGACTTTGGATTCTTGGCTTTGTTTTTCAGGGTGCTACAAGCAGATAACAGTGGAATTGAGGGTCAGATAGTTGTTGCTCTAGATAAGAATCTTAGAAGAGGTTTTACTGAACGCATATTAGGATTTTTAGGCATGAATCCGGATGAGAAAATTCATTTCCAATTAACAGCTTCGCAGTTGTTCCTTCCCGATGGCACCGCCAACCATACAGCTATCGCCAGGGCCATTGAGGAAATAATCGAATCTGTCATGGCACCCCGCCGCCGGGGGGGAAAGTAAAATGAGAGGAATTCTGACGAAAGTCAAAATCCAGGAGGGGTGGCAGGGGAAGTGGATTGCGGATCAAGTCCGGCGTGACATAAGAAAGAAAAACGGATCATGAAAACAAAGGACATAATTGAGAAATAACATGACCTACAACCCGGAAATCCATCATCGCCGTTCCATCCGGCTGAAAGGATACGATTATTCCCGGGCAGGATTATATTTCATCACCGTTTGCACCTACAACCGGTTACCCATTTTGGGAGAAATCGTAGGGGCGGGTTCCAAACCCGTCCCAGACACCCGTGTAGGGGCAGGTTCCAAACCTGCCCGGGTTATTGACACACCAGAGATGGTTTTAAACGAGAATGGCGAGATTGTCGAACAAACGTGGTTTGATCTCGTTAATCATGTGCCGAATATCCGATTACATGAATTCGTTGTGATGCCCAATCACATCCACGGGATTATTGAAACTGTCGGTGATGAAACATGGGTCGATCAGGATGTTGTTTCCGGTACTGGACTGAAAAGGGCAGGTTTAGAACCTGAGAACCTGAGGGCGGGTTTGGAACCTGCCCCTACGGGTGGGATGGTCAGGAAACGGGCGTCAATTCCTGAAATTGTGCGCCAATTGAAAACGTTTTCCGCAAGACGTATCAATCGATTGAAAAATACCACCGGGGCACCCGTTTGGCAACGCAACTACTACGAACACATCATCCGTGACGGGAAATCATACCGTCGCATATCGGAATACATCAGGACTAATCCGCTGCGATGGCGGGATGATGAATATTATGAATAACAAATGTGCACGTATCAATAATTAACAGCTCAGCCATGCCAGTATTCGGCCTCCCCCTGCCCCCCGGGGCCCCCTGGCCACAGAGGTCCGCCCTTCAGCAACTTGTACACGAGAACAACAGCGAAGCCGAACACGAATCCGCCGATGTGAGCCCAGTAAGCCACTCCTCCCGCCTGTGAGGAAGGCCCGAGGGTTCCGATTCCGCTTATGAACTGGAGAAGGATCCAGAAGCCAAGCAAATATATTGCCGGTATTTTGACGTAAGTGATAAAGAAGAAAACCACAGCCGTTCCGATGCGGCTGTACGGAAACAGAAGCAGATACGCTCCAAGCACTCCCGCGATCGCCCCGCTCGCCCCGATGGTAGGGATCTGTGAAGAGGTGTCTGTCGCAACCTGGATTAAACTGGCGGCGACTCCCGCCGCCAGGTAGAAGAGAAGGTACCGGAAATGTCCGAACTTATCCTCGACGTTATCGCCGAAGACCCACAGGAAGAGCATATTGGCCACAAAGTGCATCCAGTCGCCGTGGATGAACATGGAGGTGAATAAGGTGGCCCAGTTTGGCACCGGTGTCTCTATGTTGGCTATATATCCGGAACGTTCCAGCCAGGCCGTGTTCTCACCCGACAACTGCTCTGCCGTTAACAACCCCTGAGAGCTCAGCCAGGTAAAATCCAGGCCCTGTATCAACTCTGCCGGGATCAACCCGAACTGATAAAAGAACAGATCCCGGTCCAGTCCGGTGAGGGTGAGCTCGTAAATAAATACGGCGGCGCAAACGAGGATAATGAGGATATTGACATAAGGAAAGCTTTGCCGCTTGAGGTCGCCATCGTTTAATGGAAACATAGGTCAGTCTTTATTCATGAATAAATTTCGGGTCGTGTGACGTTGCAACAAGGGCTCAGATTCTATTATACTCTATACTTGCTGAGTCAGGCCTGTCAAAATTCCCCCGCGGGAGTAATACAAATGTCCATCTGGCCGGAGAAAGAAAAGCAATACTTCATGCCCGTGTTCAAACGGCAGCCGCTCGTCCTTGTAAGAGGTGAGGGAGTACGCGTATGGGATGAGCAGGGCAGGGAGTATCTTGATTTCGTTGGGGGGTGGGCGGTAAACGTTTTGGGGCATTGTCACCCGGTGATAGTCGATGCTATCAGCCGACAGGCCGGCACGCTGATTCAGGTCTCAAACCAGTTCTATACCATACCTCAGCTTCAGCTCGCTGAGCTGCTGATTGAAAACAGTTGTCTGGACAGGGTATTCTTTGGCAACAGCGGGGCGGAGGCAAATGAGGCCGCGTTTAAACTCGCCCGCAAGTATGGCCGCGCCAGTCTCAATGGGGCTTACGAAGTGATAACGGTCTCAGGCTCATTCCATGGCCGAACCATTGCCACGCTTGCGGCCACGGGCCAGCATAAGTTCCAGAACCCGTTTGTTCCCCTTCCCAACGGCTTTGTCAATGTTGATTATGATAACGTCGAGGCGATCAAAGCCGCGACCACGGAACTCACCTGCGCGGTAATGCTGGAGCCGATCCAGGGGGAAAGCGGGGTCAACATACCGGATTCGCGGTACTTCAGGGAAGTACGGAAATGGTGCGATGATAACAGCCTGTTGTTGATGCTTGACGAGATACAGACGGGAATCGGCAGGACGGGTACGCTTTTCGCCTATGAGCAACTGGGAATAGAGCCCGATATAATGACTCTGGCAAAGGGGCTGGGCGGTGGAATTCCCGTCGGTGCCGTGTTGTGTAAAGAGCATGCCTCTGTTTTTGAGCAGGGAGAGCACGGGTCGACGTTTGGCGGCAATCCGCTGGTATGCGCGGTCGCCCACGCTACGTTGAGTTATATACTCGAAAACGGCGTAATCGATAATACAAGGGAAGTTGGCGGTTACCTGCTTAAAAGACTGAACGAGCTGAAATCCGGGTCTGGGGTAATCACGGAGGTGAGGGGAAGAGGGTTATTACTGGCCGTTGAATTCGAAAGTGACATAGCCGGTGAAGTTCTGAAGAACTGCATCGAGAAAGGGCTGCTGGTCAATCAGGTAAAGCCGAACGCTATACGCCTGATGCCCCCCCTGATTACCACCAGGGCGGAGGTGGATGAGGCTGGTGATATACTGGAGGAAGTGCTGAACCAATGGAGATAATCCCGGCGGTAGACCTGCGCAATGGCAAATGCGTTCGTCTTTATCAGGGCGACTACTCAAAGGAGACCCTGTACGCTGACGATCCGGTTTCGATGGCCCTGCGGTGGCAGGAGGAGGGTGCCGGGAGGATGCACCTGGTGGATCTGGATGGCGCCGCTGAGGGGAGTCTGCGGAACTTGCCCGTCATAGAGAAAATAGTCGAGGAGTTAAACTTCCCGGTTCAGGTGGGTGGGGGTATCAGGGAAATACAGGCGATACGTGACCTGACAGGGCTGGGTGTCGACCGGGCTATACTGGGAACCGTGGCGCTGGAGGAACCAGAACTGGTGAGGGAAGCATGTCAGGAGTTCGGTGAAAGGATAGTAATAAGCATCGACGCGCGGGACGGGTATGTACGGGGGAGGGGATGGGTGGAGGAGGGGAAAGTGCCGGTGGAGGCGGTGATCCGCCGGATGGAAGAGGCGGGGGCGCGAAGGTTCATATACACGGATATATCCCGAGACGGTACACTGACCGAGCCGAACTTCACGGAGATAGAGAACTTTCGGGCAATGACCATGCTTCCGGTGATCGCCGCGGGAGGAGTTACAAAGGTCGAGCATATAGAGAGGCTCGCCGGTTTGGGGGTGGAAGGGGCTATCGTCGGGAGAGCCTTGTATACCGGAGATATAGATCTCAGGGAAGCGCTGCGAGCCATTGCACCGTAGGGATTCAGTGTGTTGAACCCACGAATGTATCAATTAACAATGTAAGGTTGGAAAAATGCCCAAATTCGACGAGAAAGGACTAATCCCCGCCATAATTCAGGACGCGAATACCGGCCGGGTGCTTATGCTTGGCTATATGAGTGAGGAATCGCTCGAGAGGACAAAAACAAGCGGGCAGGCCTGGTTCTGGAGCCGAAGCAGGAGTGAATTATGGCACAAGGGCGCGACCTCGGGAAATTTCATCAATGTGAGGAGCATTCAGATCGACTGTGATGCCGACACGTTGCTGATTCAAGCCGAGCCTGTGGGACCCGTTTGTCATACCGGAAGTTATTCCTGCTTCTACAGGGAACTCGGCGAAGAGGAATGAGCCGGGGCCAGTTGACCGGATCTCTCTTCGGGTTCCAGTACGTCTTTAAGGGCATCTATGGCCACCTCGACCTGTTGCGCGTCCGGCTGTCTAGTGGTAAGGGATTGCAATGCCAGACTGGGACGCATTAGAACCCTCACAAACACATTGTCAGTGTGGTCGGCGGCCAGGTGGATTAGTTCATATCCTATCGCGGCAATCACTGGCAGCAGGACGAGCCGGGAAAGGATTCGAAGCCAGATCGCCGGTTGGCCCGTAAAGACGAAGACTATAACGGCGATCATCAATACTATCAGTAGAAAACCGGTCCCGCACCTTGTGTGAGCGGTGCCGTATTTCTGAATCGAGTCAACCTCCAGGGGCTCTCCCGCTTCATACGCGTTGACCGTCTTATGCTCCGCGCCATGGTAGGCAAATACTCTCCTGATATCCGGGAAAAGGGACATGCTGGCCATATACAGGATGAGAATTAGAACGCGTATCAGTCCGTCGGCCAGATTGCTGAGCATGGCCGAATCCACCAGCCGGTCGACTCCGTAATGGGTAATGAACATCGGCAGTGCCACGAAAAGGGCTATACCGAACAGGATACCGATAACGACGGGAATCCATATTATTATGGGCTTCGGCTCCTGCTCCAGTTCGGCCTCCACCGCTACATTGGCCGAGTACATCAAAGATTTTATGCCCAGAACTACCGTCTCAATGAGGGCGAAAACGCCGCGTAGAAAAGGTATTTTGCGGAACCTGCCCGTATATATCTGGTTGAGGGGATCGATCCTGGAGACCAGGTGGCCGTCGGGGTGTCGTACGGAGGTCTTGGCCAGCCTGGGGCCTCTCATCATAACACCTTCAAGGACAGCCTGTCCGCCGTAGTGGAAACGCTTTGCCAACTGTTCTTCCAATCAAAAAGAAGGGGCCTTCCTGACCCCCTCTTTTTAGTGTGTAACTGCTTCCCAAGGATCGCGGATTTGCACTAGTCTGAGGACGGCAGCGGCCGAGGCTGCTGTAATTCCATTGGCTGTCCACAGCATTCAAGGTCGCCTTCACCGGCTTTGGTGATCAGGACCTCGGTGTTACATACACCGCATACATATCTTTTTCCGAGTTGAGTTCCCATAAAATATACCCCCTGTTACTTCTGTTGCATCTCCTGCCCGCAGCACTTGACACTTCCCTCCCCTCCCCTCGTGCACATCACTTCCGCACCACATTTGGAACACTGATATCTCTTTCCTGCGGTATTCGCCATTACTTCACCACCTCAAGATATTTCGGCTGTTATTATATCCCATCCCAATGTGACAGTCAACGAATACTCGTATCCCTGGAACAGCGATTGGTTCGGATGCATATCAGCATCGCTGTTTCCCCCTCCCGGTTTAATAAGGTTCTTCAGGCCACCTGATGGCATCCGCCATCAGGTGGCCTGAAGAACCTTCCTCGTTGGGGGAGGGTTTTCCCCGGTCAGGAGAAAAAAACGGATTGTTACCAATTTCACAGGACACCCGCAGGGTGAATTCCTTTGTATTTGAAACGCTGTTTTCGGGTGTATCCACCCCCCACGAAAACGGCCATTGGTTTGGAGGCGCTACCGGTGATTTCGAGCGATTAAATCAATCCGCCTGGAGGGCCCGAACAGGCACCAGCGCGAATCAGATAACCCCGCCATCAACGGATATGACCTGGGCGGTGATGTATCCGGCTCTTTCACTGGAAAGGAAGGCGGCCAGTTCGGCGATATCCTCAGCCCGGCCAAAACGCCCGAGAGGGATGCGATTCAGGATGGCGCTCTTTAATTCATCGGATAGATTATCGGTCATGTCGCTGACGATGAACCCGGGGGCGATGGCGTTGACCGTTATGTTCCGTGAACCGACTTCTTTGGCGGTGCTCCTGGTGAAGGCTATCAACCCTCCCTTGGCCGCGGAGTAGTTGGTCTGCCCCTGGTTTCCAACTATACCGGCCAGGGAGGCGATGTTGATTATCCTTCCCCAGGATTGCTCCATCATTGTTCTGAGCGCGAACTTCGTGCAGAGGTAAGGTCCGCGTAAGTTGGTGTTGATGACTTCATCCCAGGCACTGTCAGGCATTCTTGGCAGCAAATTATCCTTGACTATGCCGGCGTTGTTGACCAGGATGTCCACTCTTCCCCACTCCTTTACCACTTCCCTTATCATGGATTTAACCTCTCCCGAATCGGCAACGTCGGCCTTTAGTAACATGGAACGGCCGCCAACATTGCGTATCTCGTCAGCCGTCTCTCCGGCTTTTTCCCGTCCTGAATGGTAATTAACAGCTACGCTGGAGCCAAGTGAGCCCAGCTTGACAGCGATAGCTTTGCCCAGTCCGCGCGAAGAGCCGGTTACAAGAGCGACTTTTCCTTCAAGTTCACGCGATTCCATTATCAATCCAGGTTATCCGCTGACCTTATGACCAGGCAGCAGTTTTGCCCTCCCATGCCAAATGAGTTGGAGAGACATGCCCTGACCCGCTGTTCGCGAGCCTGATTGGGAACATAGTCCAGGTCGCAGTCGGGGTCGGGATTGCTGTAATTGATGGTTGGGGGAATGACGCCATTGACGACGGTCAGAACGGCGGCAACGGCCTCGATCGCTCCTGCGGCGCATGCTGAATGCCCGGTCATGGACTTGTTGGCGCTTATTGGAATTTCGTAGGCCCTTTTAGCGAAGACGATTTTGGTCGCGGCAGTCTCTGCCGCGTCGTTAAACTGTGTGCCGGTGCCGTGCGCGTTGATATAATCGATGTCTTCCGGGCGGATGCCAGCGTCATCGATGGCCATTTTCATGGCTACAGCCTCAGTTTCCGGCTCGGGCGCCGTCTCACTGAAAGCGTCGAAAGACCACCCCGCACCTCCCAGTTCCGCCAGTATTGTGGCTCCGCGCTCAAGCGCGTGTTCGTACCTTTCCAGCACCAGAATCCCCGCACCCTCCCCCAGAACGAACCCGTCCCGCTTGAGGTCGAATGGACGGCATGCCTTCTCCGGGTCCGGATTGCGCGACAGGGCACCTACGATGGACATGCTGGCTATGCCGATGGGACTGACCGGCGCCTCGGCGCCGCCCGCCAGCATCACATCCGCGTGGCCCAGCCGGATGTGGTTAAAGGCTTTGGCAATGGCATCGGTCCCGCTGGCACAGGCGCTGTTTACCACGCTGTTCGGTCCCTTCGCGCCTATTTCCAGCGCGACCTGAGCGGGGACCATGCTTGGAGCGATCTTGCTGATGAACAGCGGATCAATCCGTTTGGGCCCGCGCCTGTTGAGCTTCTCGCCCTCTTCAACTACCGCCGACATCATCCCGCTGGAGGCCACTATCACCCCCACCCTATCCGGCCTCACCACCGGTACATCGAGGGAGGCGGACTCAAGAGCCATCCTGGTGGAGGCTATGGCGAACTGCGTGCATCTTCCCGTACGATCAACCCGTTTTACGGGCATGTACCGGGCGGGGTCGAAACCCTTTACCTCAGCGGCCGCTTTGACCTGAAAAGAGGACGCGTCGAATGCGGAGATGGGGCCGATACCGGACTTACCTTCGATAAGTCCCCGATAGAAATCCTGAGCGGTCAGTCCTACCGGTGTGACAGCACCCGCGCCAGTGATGACAACTCTATTGCTGGCCGAAATCATTTCGCTGCCCCCTGTTCTAATGGAAAAAGGCCTGCCGGGGAAAGAGAGAAGCCGCCATCTATGACGATGACCTGGCCCCTGATCATCTCCGATTCATCCCGGCAGAGAAAGGCGGCCAGGCTGGCGATATCCTCCGGCTGAACCATTCTCCCGGCCGGTGTTACCTGCCATGCTGGTGTCGGCAGATTCGGGTCACTGACATACAGTTTCAGAGCTTCAGTCTCGACAGCGGATGCGCAAATCCCGTTAACGCAAATACCCATGGGAGCGAGTTCAATGGCAAGGTACCGGGTCAGGGCTTCAAGGGCTGCCTTGGATACACCAACCGAGGTATAAACGGGCATGACCATTCTGGAACCCAAACTGGAAAGGCTGACCATTTTACCGCCGCCGGGCATCAACCTGGCGGCCCGCTGGGCACAAAGCAGAAAAGCCCTGGCATTGATGTTCATGGTCCAGTCCCAGCTCTTGTCGTCCAGTTCCAGTGCCGGGCGCGCGACACCCGAAGCGGCGTTGTTGATGAGGATATCCAGCTTCCCGAACTCGGATTCTATCTCATCGAACATCGCGTCGATCTTATCAGCCTCGCCAACGTTCGCTTTGATTGAGTGTGCCCTTACTCCCAGGGAGCGAAGC
The DNA here is from genome assembly GCA_046484125.1 of Dehalococcoidia bacterium. GTDB lineage: Bacteria > Chloroflexota > Dehalococcoidia > SZUA-161 > SpSt-899 > JBGLNL01. The sequence goes on from JAWOBX010000130.1 coordinate 12,251, forward strand.
TCTTCCACAGTATCCCGGGCGGGCCCCTTTTTGCGAAAGTAATTGATGATAACGTCGGCTCCCTCACTGGCCAGTTTGAGAGCGATGACTCGTCCAATACCTCGTGAACCACCCGTTACCAGTGCCACCTTGCCGCTAAGAGACATATCTTCCTCTGCTTCGTTCATATTGCCGGCTCAACATGACCATCCGAAGGTTGTCCGTCGCCCGCGTGCGGATGTCGAAACGATGCATACCCCGCGAAGCGCCAGTATATCACCGGGGCTGTTTTCAGTGAGAAAAGTTCTGTATCCGTTTTTCAGATAGCCGGCTGAAGCTTTAACTGTATTTTAAAAGCCCGGCTATCCCTTTTCAGCGATCTTGTTCTCAATATAATTGATGAAGCCCCCCATATCGGTTATTTCCTGGAGTTCCTCATCGTCTATCTCTATGTCGTAATGATCTTCCACGGCAACGAGTATCTGCACGATATCCAGTGAATCCGCGTCGAAATCCTTGAACGTCGATGTTGGACTGAAATCCAGATCCGGTTTGCGGACTATGCGCATAACGATCTGCTTGACGGTCTCTTCAACTGATGGCATCCGGGTCTCCTTTAAAGTGGTGATTACGCCTGGTCAACAGGCAGTTTACTCCTGACTGCGGCCAGTTCCGACTTAAGCATGCCTGTGATATCCCTCTCTACAACCATCTTGGCCTGCCCTATGGTTCTGGCTATTTCCGCCGCTTTACTCCTTCCATGAGTAACGCAGACCACCCCGTTCACCGCCAGGAGCGGCCCTCCCCCATGGGCTTCGGCCGGATTGGTGGAGAGTATGAGGTCGCCGGCCAGCCTGTCAATCTCTTCCGCGGGCAGCTTTCCATTGAGACGTTCTCTTAACCAGTCGGTTATCGTTTCACCAAGCGCTTCCGTGTATTTTACCAGAATGTTTCCTACAAAACCATCGCATATTATAACGTTGGCTTTTCCCTGAGAGAGATCATTACCCTCCGCGTTGCCGATGAAGTTGAGTCCGCTTTTCTGGAAAAGGGCGTAACTTTCGTTAACGATCTCGTTTCCCTTCCCCTCCTCGGCACCCACGCTCAAAAGGGCTACAGTGGGGTCCTTAATGCCCATTATCTCCCTGGCAAATACAGTCCCGACTACCCCGAAATCCAGAAGCTGGTCGGCACGGCAATCGACGTTACCGCCAAGATCCATCACCACTGTATTGGGGGCAAAGCCGAGAAACGCTCCTCCCAGCACCGGACGGGACATTCCTTCGATGGTTCCCAGTATGTACAGAGCCGACGCTACCACTCCTCCTGTAGGACCCGCGCTGACTATGGCGTCGGCCTTTCCATCACGCACGGCTTTTACGGCAATCAGGATAGAGGCATCGCGTTTTTTGCGAAGAGCGAACGCGGGGTGCTCTCCTTCAAGGAGGTATTCACTGGTGTGTATGATGTCTATGTTCAATCCGGAAAGATCGTGACTTCGCAGCTCGCTCCTGATGAGATCCTCCGGACCGACCAGCGATATATCGATATTATGCTCACGCGCGGCGACTACCGAACCTTTAACGATTTCCTGAGGGGCATAGTCACCACCCATTCCGTCGACGGCGATTCTCAAATTGCGACCTCCTGCTACTCAGTTTGAGGCAACAGGAAACTGGTCTTCCCGCCTAGAACGCTATCTCCCTTCCGGTTACGGACACTGATGTCTATGGTCATGAGATCGAATTTCCCGCGGCTTCTCTTACCGCTTACTGCGGCGTGGGTTGTGACAGTCTCGTCGATAAAGACAGCCTCCCCGTATTCCAGTTCCTGAGAGACATGGATAGTACCGGCGGGAAGTTCCATAGCTTCGGAAAGGGATGCCATTGCCCACGCCGCTAACGCTGTGGGCGGGACCAGATTGTTCTCCCTGTAGACGGGATCATTTTCCTCGGTTGCCCGGAGATATTTATCGAGAATGGAGTTGTCTACCGTGAAAACGGCCTCGGGGAATTCGTAGCCGGGCTGTAGTTGTTCGTACTGGATTTTCTTCTGCGCTGACATTTTAAACTTCAGCCGGTCGATTATTATCAACTGGAAATTGAGCGGATTCACGCCTAGCTTACACCTGACCGTATCCGCCTGTCAAGAACGATGAATCTCCCCGGAAACAGCGATTGATTCGGACGCGTGTTCACTTCCCTTCGGTCGTCGCTTCGTCCCGGGGAGGAGGCCGAGAGCCGAAGGGAGCGTTAGATAAGCGCCAAATTGTCGGGTAACTCGAGGCGCTTCCTTCGTCAGCATAGTGGTGATAGAATGAATACTGTCATGATATACGATGTAATCGTCGTCGGTGCCGGACACGCCGGCTGTGAAGCCGCTCTGGCCGCGGCCCGGATGGGTTGCGAAACGCTGTTGCTGACCATGAACCTGGATAACGTGGCACTGATGCCCTGCAATCCGTCAATCGGAGGGCCGGCGAAGGGGCATCTGGTCAGAGAGATAGACGCGCTTGGCGGCGAGATGGCCAGGAATACGGACCGCACATTCATACAGATAAGGATGCTAAATACCGGAAAAGGACCGGCAGTGAGGGCGTTGCGGGCGCAGGCGGATAAAAAGCTCTATGGCCTGACCATGAAATATACGCTCGAAAGGCAGCCTGGACTCAATATCAAGCAGGCAATGGTGGTTGGTCTGGAGACGGTGAACCGGCGGGATGGTCGCCTGGGTGCCGTAACCGACACGGGAAAGATGTATGAAGGGCGGACCGTGGTGATTACGACAGGTACGTCCCTGTCCGGGAGGATAATTATAGGCGAGCAAAGCTTTGCCGCCGGAAGGGCGGGAGAGTTCGCGGCATACGGATTATCCGAAAGCTTGCTTGGACTCGGTTTCAAACTCGGCAGGCTGAAAACCGGTACCCCGCCACGGCTCGACGCAAGGACCATAGATTTCTCCAGGACCATAGCTCAGCCTGGCAGCGAGGTTCCACTGTATTTCAGCTTCAGTCATCCTCCGGAGGAATTGAACTTCCCTGAGGCGAACCCAGTCTTTCCTCACGCCAGTGAAAGCGCTTGGAGGAAACAGATTCCCTGCTATATGATCTATACCAACGAAAAGACACATGAGGCGATCAGGTCCAATATCCACAGGGCGCCGCTGTATTCCGGGGGAATTAAAGGAAGCGGGCCGCGTTACTGTCCATCCATCGAGGACAAGGTGATGAAGTTTGCCGATAAGACCTCACACCCGTTATTCCTTGAGCCGGAGGGCTGGGAAACGAACGAGGTCTACCTCCAGGGCGGGAATACCAGTTTGCCGGAAGATGTGCAGATCGAGATGGTCCGCACAGTACCAGCGCTCGAGAAGGTGGAAATCATCAGGCTGGGTTATGCCATCGAGTATGACTACGTAGCGCCCGGCCAGATAAGAAGTACAATGGAGACCAGACTTGTCCCCGGACTTTTTCTCGCCGGTCAGATAAACGGCACGACCGGGTATGAGGAGGCGGCGGGGCAGGGACTGGTCGCGGGGATAAACGCGGCTCTGAAGGTGAAAGGAAAGCCCGAGCTGGTGTTCAGCCGGGAACAGGGGTACATAGGGGTGATGGTGGATGACCTTGTTACCAAGGAATTGACCGAACCTTACCGGCTTTTCACTTCCAGGGCGGAGTATCGACTTCTGCTGAGACACGATAACGCGGATTTGCGGCTTACAGAGACGGGCTATCGCGTCGGACTGGTTGACGAGGAGAGATACAGGAGGGTGGAGGCTAAACGCAGGGCAATACCGTCTGAGATGGCCAGACTGGGAAAGTCCGTTCTGGTGCCGGAAAAGATCGGTGATGTCATGAAAAGCCATGGTATGCCGGCGCTTGGGCGTAACACAACCGCCCTTGACTTCCTGCGCAGGCCGGGTATCGGCTACAAAGACCTGAGGGAACTGGGGTTGGGCGATTCGAGGCTCGCTGATGATGTGGCGGACCAGGTGGAGATCGAGGCGAAATATGGGGGCTATATAGAGAAACAGGAGCTTGCCGTCCACAGGATGCGGAAACTGGAGAGCAGGAGAATCCCGCAATCGTTCGAATACGATAGTATCACCGGATTGAGATATGAGGCCTGTTTCAAGCTCAACGCCTTTCGACCTCAGACACTGGGGCAGGCTTCTCGAATAGACGGGGTGACCCCGGCGGATATGGCGCTGTTGATGGTCCACCTGGAGCGGGCGAGGGATAAACAGGGCAGGCCTAAGCCGGAGGCCGCTCTACCGGATCAGTGCTGACCCGCGAGCATTTTCCGCCTTGAGCGCTGGCGGGTACTGGCTGGCGCGCCAGAGAGGGAATAAGTTTTAACCGCCGGGCACTAACTACGATGGAATGAGGGAAAGGAGGAGATATGTCCTGCGTTTTCTGCCAGATAGCCGCGAAAGAGATTCAGAGTGACTTGATATATGAGGATGAGGAGTTCGTCGCCTTCAGGGACCTTCATCCTCAGGCACCGGTACACTTCCTGGTGATGCCCAGAAAGCATGTGCCGCGTCTCGATGAGATGGAGGTAGGCGACTTCGAACTGATAGGTAAGATGGCCGGGATTGCTACCGATCTGGCCCGCAGGGAGGGTATCGCCGACGGATTCCGGGTGGCCGTTAATTGCGGGGAGAGGGGTGGCCAGACAATATGGCACGTACACATGCATGTATTGGGTGGAAGGCAATTGCGCGATACTATAGGTTAGGATATGAGCAAGCTTGAGGATATGAAACAGACGCTTGGAAAGGAGCTGGGACTTTACTGGAAGGAGCAGGCGGTCAAGCGGGAACATCTGAAGAGGGAAGGCGAGTTTTACTGGTCAGTAGGTTTGCAGGCAGCGCCACAGGAACCGGTACTGAGGGCGGTCGATTTACAGGGGTTTTCGGAAAGAATTGCCGGCGCGCTGCTCAGGTTTAAGCCGACCAATATGAGTAAATGCTATCAGTATGCCGAATCCAGAAGGGATGTAGTGAAGACCGCCACATTATATTTTACGGAGAAGATGGACGAACCCGGCGATGACGCGTACGAGAGGAGAATCATGGTTACAATATATCCATGCCGGGTTATGGCGGAGGAGATGGGGGGGCGGGGTACAATTGAGTTGCACCATTATGACTGTCCGTCCCCGTGCGCTCAGGAGAGAAAGTGTGAATATAAATCCGGTAGCAAGGGGATCTTATACGAAGCGGGAAGACGGTAGTGTTACGCCAAACATAGACTGGCCTCCCCGCCACGAAAAGGGCCATCAAAAGGCGCGAAATTTTCCCGCGCAGATTATGGCAGGTAAACGCTACGGCCAGTAGAGCCTTCGGGCCTCGCTTTCCAGTTCCTGGCGGAAGTCGGGATGAGCAACCCCTATAAGCTCCATAACTCTTTCCCGCTGGGTTTTGCCCTTGAGGCGGGCAACGCCATACTCCGTAACGATTATATCCGCCAGTGTTCTTGGGGTGCTGACAACCGTGCCCGGCTCCAGTGTGGGAACGATACGCGATTTCTCTCCGCCTTTAGCTGTTGAGGGAATGGCGGAGATGGCCCGTCCTCCCCGGGAAAGGTATGCCCCGATGGCGAAGGCGGTTTGACCGCCGGCGCCGCTCATCATCTTTGTGCCGACAGATTCGGCTGAAATCTGTCCCGTGAGGTCCACTGATATGCCGCTGTTTACGGCGACAACGTTATCGTTATCGGAGATGACCTTGGGGTTGAGAACATAGCTTGACGGGTGTACTTCAAAGAGCGGATTCATATTGATGAAATCCATCTCCTCTTTGGTGCCGCCGCCTACGGCGGTGGCTACCGCCTTGCCGGTGTCGATATTCTTGCGTCGGCCGTTGATTACGCCGTTCATCACAAGCGTGCCGATTCCTCTCGGGGTATTTTCAGAATGCCAGCCCAGATCGACTTTATTGTCGAGAACACCCAGCCTTGCCACCCATTCCGCCGTCCCCCCCACACCTATCTCCAGGCAGTCGCCATCCTGGATAAGCTCGCCGATGTAACCGGCGATGGTCTGCTCGAGCTCGCCGGGACCGGTTACTTTTCTACCGAGAAGGTCCGTCCCCCCGGGGGTGGTACCTGACGGGGTGTGTTCAACGAAGTAATCTATCTCCGATACGTGCACATGGTTTTCCCCGTACGTCCGGATCACCCGCTGATTGACCTCCGCTATGACCACCCTGGCTTTCTCGCAAAGGGCCTTCTTGTTCCAGCAGGAAGCGCCGAAGCTGCAGAAGCCGTGTTCATCCGGCGGGCCCACCTGTACCATATAGGCGTCAATGGGCTTCATCCATGGTACGTCAGCGGAGGCGTAGAGCCCGACGACCTGGAAGTCGCCGCGCTTCTGGTCCATCAGCTCCCTGACCAGGGGCAGAACGTAGGGGATCTCAAACTGGAAGGTATCATCGAATACGGGATCGAACCAGGGAAGGTCTCTCCCTCCTCCCCCGTGCACCTTTACCCCGGTTATCTCCCCGATGCGGGAAGAAAGAGCCAGGCCCAGCGCCAGCGGTTCCGGCTGGCCGAGTACAACATAATTGCCCGAATCGATCACCTTTACCGCCTCTTCGGGCGTGGTCATTTTCCGGTTGAATTCATCCTGCCAATCCTTGTAGGACATATTGTTCCTCCTGGCCATCGGGATTCAATCATTCACCCGCCATTGCTAACAATCGAGCTTTCAGCCGTGGATTCCCCGGCTCAACCTCTTTATAACCCGCCCCGAACCAGTATAAACTTTTTACCGAGGGGAGGATCGGGGCGGTCATTATGCCTGAAAATGTAATTCAGTGCTACTCAACCTTGCCTTTATAGCGTTCATCACGGGCCTTGAATCCTTCCTTGACGCCTTTATCGCGCCTTTCCTTGAAGAAATTGTACTCGTCGGGTTCCCACCGGATATTGGTGAACATGGTATGGGTGATATCCTGAATGCTGTTGGTCAGTCCCCATTGCTCATAGATAAGCCGGCGGGTCGCCTTGCCGATGGCTATACCATCGCGCGGCAGCAGTGCCATCGACTCGGCCATCTTCTGCACCTCGTCGTCGAGCTCCTCCTCAGGGACAGACTTGGTTACCAGTCCGATTCTGGCCGCCTCTTCTCCCTTGACGATCCTGCCCGTCAGGAGCATATCCATTGCCCTTTTTATTCCAACGGTGGCCATCAAGAGGTTCACAGGCGCACCGCTTCCGGCGAAGCCCAGGCGCTGCTCGACACAGCCGAATTTGGCATTATCCGCTGAAATGGCCAGGTCGGCGTGGAGCGGTATGTATACTCCGCCGCCAAGACAGGCGCCGTGGCACTTGACGATCGATATCTTGGGCAGCAGGAACAGCTTCATAGCGAGGTCATGGAAGAAGCCCTTATCCACTGAGTACCGTATACGCTGGCTGGCGCGGCGCTCATCCTTCTTACCAGTACCCATTCCATATATGAACCCGACTCCACCCAGGTCATGACCGGCATGGAAATCCTTGCCCGTCCCCCTGATGACCACAACCTTGACGTCATCGTCGAATTCGGCGTCATCGAGGGCGTACCAGTACTGATCGGTGAGTCCCTTCTCGCCCGGCCAGTCAGTGGCGTTGCGGTTTTCCGGGTCATTGAATGTTATATAGGCAATGCCATCCTTTTTCTCATAGATCAGCTTGGTGAACTCCACAGGCGCGAGTTCCAGGTGTGGATGCAGTTTAGCCATTGATATCTCCTTTTACATAAGTTTGACGTTATTGATGACTGATATCAGGCCTCCGGGCTCTGTTTCCTGCAAGCTGTGTTGTACTTGTTACCGATTAATGCCCGCCGCTCGATGTTTTCCTCATTGCGCCGCGCTCCGGAAACCTCAGCGGGAAGCAAGCCGAATGCCTGATAACCGAATGAAAGCTATTTCTCCTTGGGAGGCTGCTCCGGGGCGGGGTTCTTGTAGTCCGTGAGCAGCTTCTCGCGGGCGATTTTAGCGCACTGGTCGAAGGTCCATGGGCCTTCCTCGTTGGGATTGTGCCTCTCCTGCTTGACTATCTCCGGCTGACTGAAGAGCCCGAGAGCGCCCGGAGTGGTC
>JAWOBX010000134.1:0-42411 GCA_046484125.1 Dehalococcoidia bacterium
GGGTGAACCCTTACACCCTCTTCCTCGGCTATCCGGATTTCCCACTCAAAGGCCGGCATCTCCTCGCGGCATTCCAGGCAGACGAGGTTGACTTCCCTGGCGCCCAGTCGGAGCGCGGCTCGTGCTGTATCGATACCCACGTTGCCTCCACCGATTACAGCCACCTTTTCACCTATATTCAGGTCTTTACCCCTGTTGTAATCCCGCAGAAACTGAAGCGCCGGTAATACCCCGGTCAATTCCGTTCCCGGTATATCGAGTTTGAGACTGCGCCAGGAGCCCGTGGCCAGTAGTACTGCCTTGAAGCCATCGCGCCAGAGGTCATCGATGCTCAAGCTTTTTCCGAGGGGAGTGCCGGTCCGGATTTCCACACCCGTCCGCTGAATGAGGACAATCTCCGCTTCAACTATGTGGCGGGGGAGAACGAATTCAGGAATGCCGAGCACCAGCATCCCGCCGGCTACGGGGGCTTCCTCGAAGACGGTAACACGGTAGCCAAGGAGAGCCAGGTCGTGCGCGCATGTCAATCCTGCGGGGCCGGAACCAATAACCGCCACTCTTTCGCGATAGATTTCGGCAGGGGTTGCCTCAATCATATCCCGCTCAAGCTTCCGGTCGACCACGAACCGGTGTATCGCCCTGGAATTAATGGGCTCATCGATGCGTCCGCGGATGCAGTCATTCTCACACGGGTGGTGACAGACGTAGCCGCAGATCCCGGGAAACGGATTGGTCTCTCTCATGATAGCGTAGGCATCATCGAACTCGCCTTGAGCCACAGAGATGACGAATCCGGGGATGTTCATATGCAGGGGGCAGGCGTTTTCGCAGGGTGCCCATTTGCGAATACGTGGCCAGCAGGATAAACCGCTTCTTTTCAGTGACAGGGCAAGGTCGGTCATAATACGGCTCCTTTCCTCTCCGGGGGTAGAGAAGTTCTGGATTCAATCCTCCTGCCAGCTCATAGCTCCTGCCGGGCAGTTCTCAACGCAAAGCCGGCTCCAGCGTGTGGCGCTCCTGTCCATTGCCCTGCTGCTATCCTCCAGCGAGGTGTTCTCATCTAGGTGTAGAACGCCTCCGAAGCATTCCGAACACCTTTCATGATCGATGTGGAGGTAGCCCCAGGCCCGGAGCGCGTTACGGGGACAGAAGGTCTGGCATCTGCCACAGCCCACGCATTTTTCCTCATGGTGAACAAGCATTTGCTATCACCTCCATGCGAGACTTTTGACTTTCGGTGCGGGATTCTTTCACAGGCGGATCTGACACGGCCGGTGATCTGAACCATTCCTGATAAAGAACAAGGGGTCAGTACGGACTAATGCCGCCGTCGACGCTGTAATGCTGGCCCGTAATAAAGCCTGCCTCATCAGAGGCCAGGAAAGCTACCATGTGGGCGATATCCTCCGGTTCGCCCATCTTCCGGAGGGGAATCCCCCTGGTGATCTTATCAAGGAACTCCTGCGGCTGTTCCAGGAGGCTGCCGGTACGGGTGGGGCCGGGGGCGACGCAGTTTACCGATATTCCGGAACGGCCCAGCTCGCTGGCCAGGCATCGGGATATGGCCACTATGGCTGCCTTGCAGCCGGGATACAAATAAGGGCCGCCGGGCTGGCCTACCTTGGCGGCGACCGTGCTGATATTGATTATTCTGCCCGATTTCCGGCTCATCATGTGCGGGATAACCGCTCTACAGAAATAGAGGGTACCCTTGAGAGTGATATCAATGTGCGTTTCCCAGTCCGAGGGGTCTTCTTCGTGGAAAGGGCCGCTGGAGGTACCGGGCAGATATGCCGCGTTGTTTACCAGAATGTCTATTTTGCCCCATTCGCCGATTGTGCGATCTACCGTGGCATCGATATCACGATAGCTGGCGATGTCTCCCTGGATCATCATTCCGGTGCCGCCGGCCTGCTGAATCTGCTCGACCACCTCGTTGCCTCGATCCATGTTCCTGCCGCAGACGGCCACTTTCGCGCCTTCGGAGGCCAGGACCAGGGCAATTGACCGGCCAATGCCGGATGTCGCGCCAGTCACTATCGCTACTCTGCCATCAAGCTTCATTGGTCCTCCTTGCTGATTGTCGATCATCGTTCTGGAGCCATACTTAAATCAGATTATATACCATTCTCCCGGGCCGGTGAAACCGCATGATTCCTATTTGAAAGGAACTCCCGCCTCCGCCAGTTCCCCTTTGGCCCGCTCCAGTATATCGATGAACTCCTGCTTCGGCTTTGCCGTCTCGATGTCATAGACATCCGGGAATCTGGCAGTGTTCCCCTTGACTTCCTTTACATGTTCGTCGGTTTTCCGCATGATGGAAAGGATCAGCTCATTGGCCTTTTCTCTCGGCATACCCGCCACTGCCCTCAGAACCTCACCGACGTAGCGAGCTTCGATGCCGGTCCAGCCGGCGGTCCAGCAATATGCCATACCGCTGGCGCTGAACAGCGCGGCCATGGCAGCAGCCTGGAGCAGGGTGAAGGGGCTCCAGCAGAGAACGCCGGCTGCCGAGCTGCCCGTCGCTACCTTGATATTACGCTCTGATGCGCGGGCCGCCGCACTTATGGCCCACTGTGAGGGGAGGGTCGCGGCTCTGCCCTTCATATCGCTCGAGAAAATGCTGGCCATCGGGCCGCTGGCGTAGGAAAGCTGCGCGACCAGATTGGCGATGAGTCCAACCGATGCCTCCGCTGCGTTGCGACAGAGTCCGCCGATCATGGACATGGCGCTCTGCCAGGGTACTATCCCCCTCTCGCGGCAGAACTGTGCCAGTATCAACTGATTCCAGCTTATTTTCTGCTCGGGAATGATATGAACCCCGATCTGTGTATTGTGAGCTTCACGTAAGCCGGGTCCGATCATCGCGAATGTCGCGGCCGCCGTACTCACCGTTGCCAGCAGTCCGCAATGCATATCGGGACGGCCTACATCCTGAAGGACTTCTTTGATGCGAGCCTGCTCCCAGAAGCCTGCGTGCAACTCGCTCAGGGTTCCGGCCTTGGGCTTTATGTCGCCAAGTTGTGCCAGTCCCGGGCATATTCCCAGGGCCTCTATGGTCTCCTCCTGAGCAAATGACTTTACCAGGGCCTTGTACCATGTGTCTTCGGCAACACCATGAGCCCCGGCGTAAAGCGTGGTTGGCCGGTCGGCTGCCGCGGTACGGTATTCAATGGTGCACTCATCCTTTCCTTTTCCGAAAGTGTGTCTGCCCGGACTGGCGCGATATTCCTCCACTACCTGATCGATCTCTTCCCTGGTGAACTTGATCACTCTCTCGGTGTCAATATGCAGGATTCCGATTCCGGCCAGCAATTCCATGCCAGCCTGGAACACCGCGTCGGCTGTTGCGTCGTCAACCACGATCTCATCGGGATTGTATTTGATGTTATGTTTGGCGGTCAGTTCGCGCACCTTCATGGAGAACTCTAAGTCAAACTCGTCGGCCTTCATCACCGGTCCGGTGAGTGCGCGTTCCTGGAAATCGATTATCGGGATCATGGGGACCTCCTGGCTTCGTTGGGTGTGGCTCTCGTTACATGGAATCAGAAGTTGATTACTCCGGTGAATGCCTCGCGACTAATCGAATACCGCGGGGCTGGCTTCCATGCTTTGTGTACAACCGTATATAGTATCACGTAGATTTGTAATACGGTCAATCCGTATATCTACGGTTTGGAGGATTGAACCTCTCAGGCGGTGTTTCGCGGATTGCTACTTTGGATGCGAAGCGGTGATATGCGGCTGTTTGAAGAAAGGATCATCGGTCATTCAATCATCCTTTTGACTTCTGAAATGCAGTTTTCCAATTCATCCGGGGTTTCCAGCCTTTCAAGCAGAGCTTTAAGTTGCTCTTTGCCGATAGTGAGTTCATGGTCTGTCATTGTCTTACTTGTATTTCCGGCCGTTTTTCGGCCAGCATCGTTACTTTATAGGTCAACACTATATCCCCATGCTGGTTGGTGACCTCCATTTTTAAGGTGAGGATACCGTAATCGGGCATACTATCCGAATCCCTTGCCAGTACACATTCCCGAACAACTGTGATGCGATTGCCGGGCCGAACCGGAAGGGGGAACCTCACTTCGTCGATACCCAGGCCACCTGCGGTGGACACATCCATTCCATTTTGATGGGCCAACCGGATAACAATTCCCATAGTGTAACCAAACGGCGCGATGATCCCTTTTAAGTGGGAAGCTTTCGCGGCCTCTTCATCAACATGAAACGGCTGGGGATCCCATAATTTGGAGAACTCAATCACCTCGTCTTTATCAACGGTATAGGACCCAATTGTCTCCCTTTCGCCAATAATAAAATCATCGAAGTATTTAATAGTCATTCCTGGTCTCTTTTCGACAACACCGATAGCGAATCGACTTCAAATCGGCCGCCTGGCTACCAGCGTCGCAATTTCACTTTGAAGGACTGCCTCACCCTTTTGATTCTTGATCACATTGGCAAACCGGACAATCCCACGGTCATTCCTGGTTCCGGATTCACGAACCTCTTTCACTACGGAACTGAGAGAAAGGCGGTCCCCCGGTCTGACCGGATTGGGAAATTCGATGGAATACCATCCCAGTCCGGCCATAAATGCCCCCTTTGGTTCGATGCTGTTACCCAGCCAGCCACTGACTGCCGTGGTGTAGATAGCGGGCGCGGTCAGTCCACCATAGATCGAATTCGATGCGGCCTCTTCGTCGATATGGAACGGTTGCGGATCCCATTTACTGGCGAACTCGATGAGTTCCTCCTTCTCAACGAGATAGCTGCCGGGAGCACTGATGATCTGCCCGACTTGATAATCCTCGAAATACAACAATTTCATGGGATGGATCTCCTGCGCGCGAATTACCTGATGTAACGACTTCCGGGTCAATCCGGGGTACCGTACATCCATATTTCCCTCTTTATCGTAGTCAAATTCGTTCAAATGGTGCCGTTTTGGCGCATTTGGTCAATATCAGCTTTGGCATAGCCTGTCTCCAGCAGGATTTCCTCGGTATCTATGCCTGGCTGTCCCGGCAGACAGCGGACTTTGCAGGGCGTATCGGAGAACTTGATGCCAAAACCAAATTGCCTCACCTTCCCGAACCTTGGGTGATCGATTTCCAGAATCATTCCTCTCTCTTGTACATGTGGATCATCAGGCAGTTCATCTATTGTAAGAACTTTCCCAATACCCGTATCCGCCTCGCTGAGCAACTCGAACCACTCTTTACGTGTCCGGGTCAGGAATATCCTTTTCATTTCCGCAAAGAGCTCACCCTGTTTATCCGCATCGTATTGCAGCGGAATAAGGTCTTCCCTCCCCATAGCCTTGCACATGTTGCGCCAGAACTTCGGCTCTACCGGCGTCAAAGCCAGATATTTATTATCTTTTGTTTGATACAGGGCGTAGTATGGACGCGTACCGCTGGCCAGCATGCTGCCGCGTTTTGGCACTTTGCCATCGTAGAAAAAAGAGTGCGCTCCCGTAATCGCCGGAAGCAGTGTGATGACACCATCCATCATCGAGATATCCACCATCTGTCCCCTGCCCGTCTTTTCCCGCGCCATGAGCGCACCCATAATACCAACAGTGGCCTCCAGATAGCCGATAGTCAAATCGCCGATTACGTTCTGAGGTATGACGGGGGGAGTATCTTCACTTTCACCGATTAGCGACTGTATCCCCCCCATGGCGATAAACACGCCGTCATGCCCCGCGAGATGGCTGTAGGGCCCTGTCTGGCCAAAACCGGTAACGGCACAATAGACGATCCCCGGATTGACCTTCGAAAGGGTCCCGTACCCGAGGTTCATCCGGTCCATCGCCCCCGGACGAAAGCCCTCGATGACTACATCGGCGGTCTCGGCCAGCCTGTGAAAGATCTGCTGCCCCTCTGCTGTCCTTAAGGCCAGACCGATCGACCGTTTGTTCCGATTGACGGAATTGCTGCACAGCATGCGTTCGCCTTCCTCGCCCGGCGGAATGTATGAAATACCATCGCCAACGCCTCCGCTTCCGGCGATAATTTCCACCTTGATGACATCGGCCCCCATGTCACCGAGCATCGTGGCTGCCATAGTTGCCGGTCCAAGGCCGCTAACGTCCAGCACTCTGATCCCGTCCAATGCTGCTACCATTCCCATTCTCCTTCGACTTTACTCATTTAAAATGATCGCCTGGTGTCTTATCCGGCCGGGCGCTGAGCCACTCAACCAACTCAATCTTTATCACGAATAAGTCTTTCAAACACCATAATCACCCGCGGCGTTTTGACATTCATGTCCTCATCTCCGTTTCGATTTGACGGAAACAGTGCCATGGGGATCCGCTTACTGTTTATTCTGAACCGGCAGATACCTGTGAATGTAACTCTATTACTTCGTCATAGTATTTCGGGTAATGTATGTTCATCACTCCCGCTCAGGGCATCACGTGGCGGCCTGAATGGCCGCCACGTGATAAAATCACTTTTTTTTACCGGGCTGGTGCCGAGTACGCCACGAATCTACCATGATACCATGGCTTTCCGTACATTTAGTGTCAGAAGTACTGTATAGAATTGGCTCTGGCACATAGTCATTATGGTTTACGTCAAATTTGCTACTGAATGAACGGGTGCCACTCATCGTCAGTATTAACAAGGTCATTCTGGGTTTTATCAAACTGGTATATTCTGAAGTAATCGTACCCATAACGGCTTGTCTCAGTCCATCCCCATGGCTCATAACCTTCTCCATAGTCAGCCGTAAAACCGATCAGTGTGTCATAAAGCGCCTGACTGGAGAAATTCTCGGCACCGACATCCTCTACAGTTTGTCTCACAGCATCAAGCATTCCCTTGAGCATATGCGCTGTCGTCACATAGTTGCCGCCGAGGGCCATCTGTTTCTCCAGTTCCGATTGCCCGTGGTAATCAACAAGCATTTGCTTGGCAAGGTTGACAATCGAGGTATCATCGTTCCACCACCTGCAGGGGAGCGCCCACAAGCTTCCGTCGAACGCTTCAACCAGACCGGCATCTCGGACCATTCCCAGGAAACCGGTATGTGAGTCGGACAACAGGAATTTTGCCTCTGAGCCGTAATCCCTTAAAGCTTTGGCTGCGGGAACCAGACCAGCTCCGGGGAGAAATACGTAGTCGGCGTTTTTCAATTCATTGGCTTGATTATCCCAGATGAAAGTCCCCGCATCTTCCATGAACTTTCCTTCCCACTCGAATTGCTCCGGGTGAGCTTCTACATATTGCTCGAATCCTTGCATAAATTCCTCGTAGGCGGGGGTAGCCCATGTCAACATACCCACCCTGGCCGGACCGTTGGCTTCGTAGTCCCAGTGATTTTCAGCTATCCAGTTTAAATAGCTTTGCCCTACATCGGCAAAGGCAGGATTGATAGTAAATATCCAGCCCGGTGGGTCTCCTACCTCTGACAGGCCTGAAGAGGCAAACATAACCACCTCGTCTTTGTTAACTTTGGATTTGAGGGCGATAGGTGTGCTGGGCAGGCCACCATAGACGAAATCGGCCCCTCTATTCATAAGCCATTCGTAGCCGGGAATGTCACGCGCTGGATTGTACTCGGTATCGTATTCAAGCACTTTCAGGGTAACGTTGGGAATGAGGTCATTTTCGTTGAAATAGCGCACCAGGTCTTTGAGCACCATGTCAACTGGTTCCATGGCAGACGATGCCGGTCCCGTCTTATCAGTGATATTGCCGATGGTTATCGTAACTTCGGCAGGCCCGGTTGGACCTGAAGTCGGGGTTTCACCATTATCACCTCCGCACGCGGTCATCATTGGTAGCGCCATAAGCACTATTACAAAACAAAATGCCGTTACAATTTTCCAGAATCTCATGATAAATCCTGTCTCCTTATTAATCTATTCAGCAATCGCGGTTCGTTATTACTTTTCTTTGAGTTATTTACCTCCTTTCCCTTTGAGATCAACTTTGTCAATCGCTCACGTTTTTTCTTCTGTAAGACGTACAACATATTTCTTTATTTAAGATACCTGTCTGATTTCGTTGATTTATTGTTAGGTGGAATCTATACCCTTTCAATCCATAAACTCAATATTGACTGAGTATCAGCCGAGGCTTACTTTCACTTTTTGTTCTCGGAACCTGAGTACAGTCGCTGATCCCGGGCAACCGTGCAGGTGAACTCGATGCCGCCATCGATTTCGAAAAGACGCCCGGTAACCCATGAACCGGCATCGGAAGCCAGAAAAAGGGCTGCCGCGGCGATGTCTTCGGGTTTCCCCCATCGATTCAGCGGGACGATGTCCTTTATCTGATCGTACATGACGGTTGGGATCAGCAGATCATTCCCCTCGGTCTCTACAGGTCCCGGTAAAATGGCGTTCACCCGCACATAAGGGGCCAGTTCCCAGGCTAAAGTTCGGGTAAGGGAATTCACCCCGGCTTTGGCTATGCCGTAGCCTCCTTGCCCCAGGCTCGGGGTCAAAGCCTGCCGGCTGGAAATATTCACAATCGCCCCGGCCTTCTGATCGCGCATGATTTTTCCGGCGATCTGGCTGCAGATAAACAAGCCTTTCAGGGTCACGCGCAGCTCGAAATCGAATTGCTCGTCATCCGTAACCATCAGGGGAAGGCTCTTGCTGGCAGCGGCATTATTGACCAGGATATCAAGGCGGCCCATCTCCCTGGCCGTCTGGTTGATCATGGCTTCCACCTGATCACGACGGCTGACATCGCAGGGGATGGCCAGGGCTTTCCTCCCAAGTTTGTTGATACTTTCGGCAGTAAACTCGGCGTCAGCCATGGTACGGTCCGCAATGACCACATCCGCGCCAGCCTCGGCAAAAGCGAGCGCGATCCCACTGCCGATTCCGCGTCCGCCTCCCGTGACAACAGCCACCTTTCCCGCAAGGGAAAATCTGTCAAGGATCATTGATTGCCTCCTTCAGGCAAATTTTGAGCTCACAGAAATAGTCGGTTTGGCCTCACTCAATTTTCCCGATCCGGCACAACTGGTTAGCCAGCGGAGGATAGCCGCCTATCGGGTCGCAGGGGGTATCATCGACCAGCAGGTTCTCGTTGGCCTTGCCACCCCAGCCGTGATGAGTAGCGATCACCCCCGGAAGGATGTTATCGGTAACCATCGCCTTAGTCTCGATGCGACCTCTTCGAGTTTCAATAAAGACAGGATCGCCATCAGCTATGCCGTATTGGGCCGCCGTATCCTTGTGAAGTTCGGCGGTGGGTTCCGGATTGCGCCGCTTGAGCGTCGGGCAGTGCCGCTGCTGGGAATGCCAGTATTCGATCTGCCTCATGCCGGTCAGCAGGATTATAGGGTATTCCTCAAAGACTTCCGGTGTGCTGAAGGGGCTTTCCGGTGGCTCCCTGTACTCCGGCCATGGTTCGATCCCCATATCCAGAAGCGTCTGCGGATACAGCTCGGCTTTTCCGGAAGGGGTGGGGAAACCGTTTTGGTGATAGTCGAACAGTATCTCATCCGGGCCGGTTATGATGCCTGTCGGGTGTTCCTCGGTGAGATATTTGGTGGTCATCCCGGAAGGCGAAAGGAAATAATCCATGGCTTCCTCATCCGTACTCCATGGAACATACTCATCGAACTCGCCGCCCATGCGCCGGGCCAACTTCAGCCAGAAGTTGGCATCCGACATCGATTCGTGGAGAGGTTCGATGGCAGGCCGCCTGAGCATAACGGCCGGCACGTTATGCCCTTCATAGATGCAGCACAGGGCGATCCGTTCCATGAAGGTGCAGGCAGGCAGCACGATATCGGCGTAGTCGCAGGTCTCCTGCCAGAACGCATCCATCACCACCGTAAACTCAAGTTCCTGTAATGCCCTGATGGTCTTGTTGGCGTTGGGCCAGCTGACGATGGGATTGCTTCCGGAGATCATCAGCATCTTCATCTTGTGGGGCTCTCCCTTGAGCACGAGGTCAGACCAGTTGGGCATGCATCCCTCATGGAAGGTGATCCCCGCCTGGTGATAGATCGGGAAGTCATCCGCGCCAACGCATTTCTTATCGCCCATCAATTTCTTCAGTCGATACGACTTTTCCTTCACCCCCGCCATTTTCACCAGCCCGCCGCCGGGAACGTCGATATTTCCGGTCAAAATATGCAGCATTACCACGCACTGCGCCGAGCCCCACCCGGATGTGGTCTGTTCCAGCTTCATGCCTGCGTTAATACAGCCTGGTTTGGTGGTGGCGAATATACGTGCCACCTTGCGGATATCCTCCGCCGGAACACCGGTGACCTGCTCGGCCTTTTCCGGTGTTTCGTATTTTACGCGCTCCGAGAGCCTCTCGAAATCAGTGGTCCAGTTCTCAACGAACTCCTTATCATATAGTTCCTCTGAAATAATGACGTTGATCATCGCCATGCCCAGCATGTAATCGGTTCCAGGCCGGGGCTGAAGGAAGATATCGGCCTGCCTGGAAGTTGCTGTATAGCGGGGATCGATATTAATCAGAGTGGCGCCATTGTTCTTCACTGCTTTGCGCATCCGGTTGAACAGCGGGGGGAATGATACGGCCGGATTTCCACCCCAGTTAACTATGCACTTGGAATTGATCAAATCAGGGATGCACATCTTGCCCGTGGCGAAAAACCATGACCGCAATCTTGGCGTAAAGCAGAGATCCCCATCATAGAAACGATTGGGGGTACCATAAACATCGGCCCATCTCCAGATAAGATAATACCCCATGCGCAGCGCCATATTCACCGGATCGCCGGTGAATATGCCCACCGCTTCGGCGCCATCCGTTTCCTTGTAGTGTTTGAGCCTGGCGGCAATAGTATCAAGTGCCTCATCCCAGGTAATCCGTTGCCACTGGCCATTCACTTTCTTAACCGGGTGTTTTATGCGCGCTTCCGAGTGGACATATTCCGGAATGGCGCGTCCGGACACACACAGGAATCCCTCACTGAAAGGGTGATCCGGCATCCCTTCGACCTTGACGATTCTATCGTCTTCGACATGTACATACAGCCCGCATTCCTCGATGCACATGGCACAAGCGCCGGGCACAATTTTTCGTCCCTCGGATATGAAATCTGTTCCCTCATGCATCTGTACCATACTTGTTCCTCCCGTTGGTTTCAGGGTATTAAGCTCTATACTCAGTTCATGGAGCCGGAAATGCCAGTGTCGCGTTTCCCCAGGTAAAAGGGCCATCCGCAACAGCGACAGCATATTCGATATCCACCAGGTGCTGCCCGTCTTCGGTATATTTCCCGGTTACCCTGCCGGTATGTACCAGCGTATCGCCGGGATAGGCAGAGAGACCTATGTTGTACTTCAATCTTTTCAGCACAGCTTTCGGACCGCTCCAATCTGTTAGATACTTCTCTATCAACCCACCCGCGGAGATGATGTTGACGTTAACATCCTTCAGCCCGGCCGCTTGCGCGATTTCATGATCCGCGTGGACCGCCGAAACCGCATGAAAATCTCTGGCGGCAAACGCCATGGCGACAACTTCTATCCGGCTTATATTCCGCTGAAAAACCGGTAATTCATCGCCCTCATTGATATCCTTCCATGATCTGGTT
The DNA here is from genome assembly GCA_046484125.1 of Dehalococcoidia bacterium. Classification (GTDB taxonomy): domain Bacteria; phylum Chloroflexota; class Dehalococcoidia; order SZUA-161; family SpSt-899; genus JBGLNL01. The sequence goes on from JAWOBX010000134.1 coordinate 11,554, forward strand.
TCTCGGGTTATCATGCGTTTCTCCTCGTCGGCCAGTATCAGTCCACGGTCTTATAGTTGAACACTGTCATGTACTGGCGGCTGATCAACTCATTTCTCTGGTTGGTATAGGAATACATGGATGTCACAAAATATCCGGTGCCCAGCCGGGTCGTCTTTTCAGTCGACACACTCGCAATTTGAATCGTCCAGTAAAGGTCATCCCCGGGATACAGCGGGTGAAAGAACTCGTACTCGTAGGAAACTCCGACGGTGGCCGGATAACCGGCCTCAGCGCATATTTGCCCTGCCCGGTAGATGGGATCGATCGGTGCGGCGGATTCCGGCCAGAAAACAGGCAGGCAATAAACCTGGATCATCGTCGGGGGCATGATGATCCCATCGTAACCGGCGCCTCGGGCATATTCATCATCATAGTATAGTGGATTATCGAGCTGTAGGGACTCGCACCAGTGACGGATCATTGCCCTGTTGACATCATCATTGCTCCTCCGGGGCTCTGATTCCTCTCCTACCAGGGCTTTCAGTGCCTGATATAGTTCTTCGCTCACGTCAATTCCCCTCTGGCGTTTGTCAGGAGAGTAAAGTGCCCGGCACGAGGCGTGTCAGGTCGTCAACAGTCCAGGGGCCTTCTTTCCTGTAATCTTTGAAAATGGCTCTGGCGAGCACCGGTTCCGAATAGATGGCCATCTTTCCCCCACCACAGGCGATGACTTTTCCGGTAATGGATGCCGCCTGGTCTGTGGCCAGGTATGCTACAACCGGAGCCAGGTATTCCGGACCGGGCATATTCATCATCTCATCGTATATTTCCTGGGTGATGATGCCATTCTCGAGCATCTTTTTGTAATTTGCTATCACGTCATCGTTCATGTTCATCCTCGTAGCTGCCATGGGCGCGATGGCATTGACCGTTACCCCGTATTTGCGCAGTTCGCCGGCAGCCTCACGTGTCATACTCACAATGCCCCCTTTCGCGGCCGCGTAGTTCGCTTGCCCTGCCACAACACCCAGCCATGATTCAGAAGCCGTATTAACAATCCTTCCGAATTGCTGCTGGCGCATAAAAACTGCCGCATGGTGCATTGTGTTGAAGGTTCCTTTAAGGTGCACGGCAATGACTGCGTCAAATTCTTCCTCCGACATCTTATGAAGCATCCGATCGCGGACTATCCCGGCACAATTGATCAGTATATCTATTCTTCCAAAGGTATCCACACAGTTCTGTATCATTCGGCCTGCCGCAGTAAAATCGGATACGGATTCAGCATTGGCAATTGCCTCATTTCCTGCTGACATTATCTCCGCTGCAACTTCCTCCGCCGGCGACCTGTCTTCACCTTCGCCGGTTCTTCCCGTACCGAGGTCGCAGACAACCACCTTTGCCCCCTCCTTAGCAAGCTCCATCGCGACCGCCCGTCCGATTCCCCTGCCCGCCCCGGTTACAACCGCGCATTTACCTTCCAGTTGCTTATTCATAACTCACCTCTCAAATTATTCACCCACATTAAGGGGTACCGATTACAGTTACACAGCTTACGACAGCCCCCAGCGTATGAGTCACTCCGATCGTCGGGTTCTTTAACTGACGCGGGCCTGCTTTACCCTGAAACTGCTTGTAGATTTCGTAATGCATTCGAATCCCGCTGGCGCCTACCGGGTGGCCGAAGCACTTGAGTCCCCCATCCATGTTGACCGGCAATCTTCCTTCCAATGAGGTGGTCCCGTCCAAGGCCCATTTCCATCCTTCACCTTTCTCAACAAATCCCAGGTCTTCGTAGTTACAGAACTCTGTCCAGGTAAAACAGTCGTGAACTTCAGCACAGGAGACTTCCTCGGCAGGATGGGTAATCCCTGCCTGTTCATAGGCCTGTTTGGCCGCTCCGACGGTCGCCGGAAATCCTATGAAGTCGTGAAGAGGGCTCTGATTCCTGGGGCTGGCGGCCAGTCCCAGACCTTTCACGAGTACGTAATCATCACGAAACTTCTTTGCCATATCGGCCCGGCAAAGTATCGCTGCCGAGGCGCCATCAGCCACCGTACAACAGTCGAACAGGCCAAAGGGCATGGCGATCATGGTCGCGTTCAGTACCTGCTCTAAAGTGAGTTCCCTGTGATAATGGGATTTCGGATTCAGGTTCCCGTTATGATGGTTCTTCACAGCGATATGGGCCAGCGGCGTCCGGTCGATTCCGTACCTGGCCATGTAGCGGACCGCGCTCAAGGCAAAATAGCCGGGGCCGGTCGGGTTCTGGTTCAGCACAGGATGGGCCGTGCCCGGATTTTCGGGCAGGCCTCTCAATCCCCAGTCCTTCAATTTCTCGAAACCAAGCGCCAGGACAACGTCATACATCCCGGAAAGGATACCGATACACGCGTTCCTGAGAGCATCGCTTCCGGTAGCACAGAAATTTTCCACCCTGGTAACCGGTATTTCGTGCAGTTTCAGAGCATTGGCCAGAGACATGCCGGCGTCACCCCATTGCTGAGTTCCCAGCCACGCCGCCTGAACATCTTTGGCCTCTATACCGGCATCTTCAAACGCCTCCCACGCCGCATCGACGATCATTTCATATGGGCCGTCATCCCAGTTCTCGCCAAATTTGGTGCATCCCATTCCTATTATCGCGACTTTATCCTTCACGTCTGCAGCCATTTGATTCCTCCGTTCGCAATTTAACCTTCCTGCTACGCCGCCAATCTCATCTTACCGGCCTGGCCTTCCAGAAATAATTGGGATAGCCGCCTCCCTCGTGCAGCTTCCTGAACACCAGTTCAATGGGCATGTCAATCTGCATTTCTCCCGCTTCGCACTCGGTCATCAATGTCCTCATTCGTCCGCCGCCATCCAGGTCGATGACCGGATTGCCGATGAAATCCTCGACGGCAGCCCCGCTCAAATAATCCTCAGTGAAGGTAAACAGTTTGCCGGTCTTCGGCAACTTGATAACATCATAATCATCTTTGGATCCGCATTGATAACAGATTCTCTGGGGAGGAAAGTCTATGAGGCCGCACTGTCTGCACCTGGAACCACGAAATGGCAACAGCGCCTCCCCCTCCCGCCATAACACCGTAGGAGAAGAGAATGGAGGTTGCCGGCGTGATCCCTCTACCTCTACCAGGCCGTGCCAGCGCATATATCTCTCGTAACTGTTAAGAGGCCTCTTCGAGGCCAGGTGTTCGGTTATTCCCCTGCCTCTTTTTGCTTTTTCTATATGTTCCGTAACCCGCAGGACAAACGCGTCCGCACCGTTTCCGTAATTGGCAAAGAGAATCCGATCACCGGCTGTGGCCTGCTCCAGGGCGGCTACCAGAATCATGAGCGCGTGCGCCGCGCCGGTAGCTCCGATGGTGCCGAATTGGGGATCCTGCGATTGCGTTTTCGGGTCAAACCCAAGGTTCGCCACGATTTCTCGGTGGCTTCGGTAATCCGGTGCCGGGATAACGATTCCGGAGAAGTCTGAGGGCGTCAACCCTGACTGCTGTAAAAGGCCATTAACCGCCTCTTTGAGCGGTTCCTGATAGCCGAACAGGATCGCCCAGCGGTCTTCCCATCCGGCAATGAACCGCTCACCGTCCCTTCGCCAGACATCCGTAATTTCCTTATTGATGGTGTAAGACGATTCTATTTCAACAGCTACATCCGTATCGCCGAACATAACGGCCGCGCCACCATCACCCAATTGCTGCTCTCTAACTGAGGCGGGGGTTCCCATTCGGCAGTCCGCGGCGGTAACCAGAACATTTTTCAGCGAGCCGGCATTAATGGCATCGAGGGCCGAGTTCATGGCAGACGTGGCACAACGAAGGGTATTGGTGAATTCGACCGCTCGAGTCGTGTCTGGAAAATCCAATGCTTCTGCTATCAGAGTGGCCATCTGTTTCTCTTTATAAGGCAACGTAGTTGAGGCGAGGAACAGGCCATCAACCTCTGACGGAGCGGAATACCCCAGGCAGTCAGCGGCAGCGGCAGTGCCCATAGTGACGCTGTCCTCGTCATAAAAGGCAACAGCCTTCTCACCTGCCATGTAACGGGTTCCCCAGGCCTGCGCGAACGCTTCGGCGGCAATCCGATATACAGGTATATAAGCCCCATAAGATGTAATTCCTGCCATTTTTCCTCCTCTCTGATATTATCGAATCTATTCGAAGCTAATCTCCCGCTATTTTGTCCGCGCTTGCATCAGGCATATTTGATATGATATTGTATACTACATAGCAAGCTATATAACAAGCTAATTAAACCGGGAGAATTCTAGCATGTCCGATACCGGTTGTCAATCCGGATTAATACGTTGAAATAAGAAAGAGGAAGCTGCCAAATCCAGGATTTCTCACCTTAACGAAAGAGGTTATTTGAATTATGAATAGTTCCAGTGACAAAATGAATCAGGCAAACACTGAACCGTTTACTGACGAATTTATACCTTTAAGCGAAGAGCACGAGATATGGTTACTCCTCGGGCAGGTATCTGACGGCATGATGAAGGCCAGAGACAACGAGTTGAGACCGTATGGGCTTTCATCAGTTCAGGTTGGTGTTCTGTACGCCGTAACAGAAGCGGGCGGATCGCTCACCGGAATTGAGATTTCACGGAGACTGGTGCGTCGCCCGGCAAGTGTGTATAAATTGCTGGAACGAATGGAAAAACAGAAGCTCGTCGAATGCATCCGGAACACCGAGGGGAAAAAAGAGGTCAGGGTGCAATTGACAGATAAGGGTAAAGATTTGTACCGCAATCATTCCAGGCAGGTAATCCCGAAGATTCTGGGGAAACTTTCAACCCGGGAACGGGAACAATTCAAAGAGACCCTGAAAAAACTGCGTACCAGGGTGTACGAGGAACTTGCCGAGCAGCCGGTTTATCCGTGAGATCGAGGGCTGAAACGTGACACCATAAATCCCTGTTACCAAATAACAGATATTCCATCCCTGAGAAAGGAGAGTGCCCGTGGAGGATTTCAAAGAAAAAGTGGTTATTGTTACCGGATCAGGAGGGCAGGGGATTGGTACCGCGACTTGTCTGGAGTTTGCCCGGAGAGGGGCCTGCCTTGTAGCCAACGATATTAACGCATCAGAGGCTGACAGAATCGCGGATTCAGCCAGACAACTGGGAACAAGAGCTATAGCCACCTATGCCGATGTATCAAAGCCATCGGATTGCGAGGAAATGGTTCGTCAGGCGGTATCCGAGTTCGAAAAGGTGGATGTTATGGTAACGGTCCCGGCCTGTGTTGAGTTGGGAATGTTCATGGACTATTCACTGGAAATCATGCATAAACAGATGGATATAACCTTCTGGGGGGTGGTCAACTCTATCCGGGCGGTTGTTGATCCGATGCTGCAACAGGGGAACGGAAGTATTGTTTGCGTCGGGTCCGAGTCGGGCAAAGCGGGGCCGGCCAGACAAACCATGTACTCCGCCGCCAAGGCGGCTATCATGACATTCGTAAAAAGCCTTTCAAGAGAAGTGGGATCGGGGGGTGTGCGTGTAAACGTCGTCAATGCGGGAATGACTAAAACAGCGCCAATGGTTGAGAGTGGGTGGTGGACGCCGGAAAAGGAAGAGCGCCTCACCAGGGATTTCGCGTTACATCGGTTCGCCGAACCCCGGGAAGTGGCTGAAGCCATTCTGTACCTGGCTTCGGACCGTGCGAGCTACATTACCGGCGAGACACTCAGTGTCACCGGAGGTGCTGCTTGATTCACGACTGGACTGCCACGACTCATATACCCATGTTTCGGAGGGATCAATGATTGAGATCTATGATGGTATAGCTCCCAGGATATCTCAGAAGGCATTTGTTCATCCAATGGCGATTATCAGGGGGGATGTGGAGATAGACGATTATTCTATCGTATGGCCGATGGCAACAATCACCGGAGACATATGCACGATAAAGATGGGCAGATATGTCACTATCGAGGACCACGCTTCCATTCACGGGGGAACATTCGAAGATTGGCAGCGCGGGCAGAGGGGCGTCCTGGAAATTGGGGATCGGGTGACAATCGGTCATGGGGCGATCGTCCATGGAAGGAAGATCGGAGATCGAGCGCTAATTGGCATGGGCGCGACCGTCCTCCAGGATGTTGAAATCGAGAACGGCTGCATTGTCGCGGCGGGCGCGGTCGTATCCGTTGGAACGAAGATACCGGCTGGTTCGGTGGTTGCAGGTATTCCAGCTCAGGTTAAGGGGCAAATCAGGAAGGAGCAAGCTTACTGGGTAGGCGAAGGACTCGAGGAGGACGATTCGTATTATCGGGAATGCATTCGAAAGCTGAAGGAAGCCCGCGTTGTCGAATGACCGGGGTTTATACAAAGTCGAGGCGAAAATGCGCATCCATAGCAGTCACGGAAGCCAACGCTGACCGGATCACGGGCAAGTTCTCAATTAAGGAAGATTCGTCAATGCCCCATTGTTGATGGCTATCCCGATAGTAAAAGAGACTGCGGATGGTCCCGTCTCCTCACACACATCAATTGCCGAGCCCGGAATCGCTGCCTTCGATACAGTCCGACCAGCCCGGAAAAGAAAATAAGCCCGTTGTTTCGCACATTGATAAAAACCCGCCCGTTCAACACATAGTCAAACGGGCGGCAAAAACCACAAGATGGTGCGTGGTACCCCTGGGGTGACTCGAACACCCGACACGCGGTTTAGGAAACCGCTGCTCTATCCTCTGAGCTACAGGGGCATGCCTAAGGTTATGCAGCTTCCAATTATACTATACGGTACCCTGACTGTCCACATTAACAGGTTCTTGCCGTGAATCAATGGGAATATACTTTTTATGTGATAGCACGGAAACAGCCGTCCAAATTACGCATGAATCCCCCTCAAACTACGTGTTAATACGGATTTCCCTTCTCAGCAAAAGAAAGTAAAAATAATACCGAATACCCCCGCCCTCAAAACCGGCGAGCAGGTTCCATGGAGTATTATCCGCGAAGCGTGCATACAGCCGGTTTGTTTCGGGGTGCGGAGGTGAGGAGGGACGAAATGGAATCAGTATCGGAAAAGCACATCGGGGGACTCTTCCACACAGCGGACTGGAAAAAGGAAAAACATGTGCCTGTAATCGAGTGCCCGGAAACTGTGAAGGCCAATGAGGTCTTCACAGTTAAGACATCCCTGGGGAAGGAAGTGGCCCACCCCAACACCACCGAACATCACATCAGATGGATTTCCCTTTACTTCCACGCGGATGGGGATAAATTCCCGTACCAGGTGGGTCAGTTTGAGTTTACCGCCCACGGGGAATCCGCGGAAGGGCCGAATACCGGTCCCGTGTATACTCACCATGAAGTGACGGCTTCTCTCGAGATCGCCAGGCCGGGGACCATCTACGCCGCGGCCTTATGTAACATACACGGTCTCTGGCAATCAACCATGGCTATCAGTGTGAGTTGAGAAATGGAAGCTGACCATCTCGCTCGCTAGAACCGTTGAAATATCATTTCCCGTTGCAAGTAAGGGGAACGACAGTTCTGATCGGGCAGAATCACCGGAGATTAACCGTCCAGAAATCTTTGATTCTCCTTTAGCATTTCAGTTAAGGGGTAAATAGCTGTTTGTAAAACATCCTACGTTTAAGTTCCCGTAGAGGAAGGGAACTCAATCTATTGCCGGGGGTTATAGGGGAGCAGGGGAAAATAGTTAAGGGGGAAATAATGTGGCATTATCACGACGGGATGGGCTGGTGGATGGTTTTTATTGGTATCTCCATGATTATCCTCTTCCTCGGGATTACTCTGGTTTTGCTGCGGGATGCTCGAAAAACATCGGCCAAAGACCGGGGCTCTGAATCAGATCGTGATCGGGCATTGGATATTGCCAGAGAGCGCTATGCCAGAGGGGAGATATCAAAGGAGGAGTTTGAACAGATCAGGAGGGACCTCTCGTAGTGTACAGGAGGAGGGGAATGGATAGCATGCATCATTCTTCCAGAAAGGTTGCCATCGCAGGTGCCGGAGCCGTCGGGTCGACATTTGCCTATGCCCTCGCTCAAAGCGGTGTTGCTGAAGAGATAGTGATGGTTGACAAGGATGCCGAGTTAGCGCGTGGACAGGCTCTGGATTTGGCACATGGCCTGCCTTATTTCCCTAAGGTGGATATCCGGGCAGGCGAAAGCGATGATTACGGTGATGCCCGGGTAATAGTGATCACAGCCGGCTCAAAGCAAAAATCCGGGGAGTCTCGCCTGGACCTCCTTAAAAGAAATGTTAGTATAATGGAAAGTGTAGTGGATAAAATCACAGCCCGCAATTCTGACGCGGTGCTGGTGGTGGTCAGCAATCCGGTTGATATCCTGACCTACGTTGCAGGGAAGCGAACCGGATGGTCAAAGGGCCGGGTAATGGGGTCGGGTACTGTGCTGGATAGTGTCCGCTTCCGTTATACCCTGAGCAGGCACTGCGATATCGATGTACATAATGTTCACGCGTATATACTGGGGGAGCACGGCGATAGCGAGTTCGCCGCCTGGTCTATGACTCATATGGGCGGCATTCCCATAGATGATTACTGCCAGATATGCGGTAAATGTGACGACTGGCAAAAAGAACGGGCAGATATGGAAACGCGTGTGCGGCAATCGGCTTATCACATCATCGATTACAAAGGTGCCACCTATTTCGCTGTGGGACTGGCCCTGGTACGCCTTGTGGGAGCCATACTTCGAGATGAGAAAAGCGTTCTGACAGTCTCGTCCAATCTCTCAGGAGAGTATGGTTTGAATGATGTTAGCCTGAGTTTGCCGGCAATAGTCTCAAGTGTGGGGGTAGAACGGATTATGCAGGCTTCACTACCCGACTCCGAGATGGATGCGCTCAAACACTCAGCGGGCATCCTGAAGGATGCTATTTCACAACTGGGTTAGCGGACCTGGCTGATATATTTCAATGGAAAAAGGGGGCTAAATGACCGACAGGGTTGACGAGGGAAGCTCTTCGCCATGGAGGGTACTTAAGGTCGAACCGGAGAATCAGAGCATTAATTCGCTGTACCTCGAAAGGAGCAGCGAGCGGTTTGCAAACAGGCGGGCTGGACAGTACGCCTCGCTGCGAATTCCTCGGGGAAGCGAATGGAGCGAACCCCATCCATTTACCATCTCCTGTGCCCCGGAGGATGATGGTTTGCGCTTTACCATTAAAAAGCAGGGAGAGTTTACGTCCTCCATCCCCGACCTCAGTCCCGGCACGGAGGTTAAGGTGGCGGGACCGTTCGGCACTTTCTGCAATGATGTTGATGAAAAAGACAGCATTCTCCTTATAGCCGGAGGAGTGGGTATCACCCCGTTTCTAAGTGTGTTGCGCCATTCCCGCAATAAGGAAGCTACTAATCGGGTTACTTTGTTCTGGGTAAACAGGACCATGGAGGATACGTTCGCGGGGGATGAACTGAAGGAGATGACCGGCACCCTGGATTTTACACTCGTGTATGTCCTCAGTCGCGAGACTGATGCCCGTTCGTACTTCAATCCGGACATTCCTGAGGTGTTGTATGAAACCGGCCATCTGGAAAGGGATTTGCTGAGCAAATACGCGGTTTCGAGGGATGCGAGTGCATACGTATGTGGACCTCTAAAAATGCAGGAGGCTGTCATAGGTGAACTGGAGGCGCTTGGGATCGACCGGAATTCGGTTGAGACCGAGAGCTTTACATATGAGCCGCGGTGATGACAGCGCTTGATCGCTTTCTCTTACGTAAAGCGAGCGTCATGTGAGAGGAGGATGAAAGGGTGGAACCTGGAAATAGTAACCACTCGGACCATGGCATGGCGGATGAGAGCGCTATGAAAGGCCATGGTGATCACAAGTCACAGGCAGGTGAGGGCCATCAGGGGCATACCAGCCATGGCCAGCATGGGAATAGTGGGCAACATCGAAGCCACCACGCTCACATGGCGGCCGACTTCAAGCGCCGATTCTGGATATGCCTGCTTCTGACAATCCCGGTACTGGTTCTTTCCCCTCTGGTCCAGGACTTCTTCAACGTTGAGGCCGACCTCAATTTCACTGGTGATTCCTACCTCTTATGGGTATTTTCCACCGCCATCTTCTTATATGGTGGATACCCGTTCATAAAGGGACTCTACGATGAGTTAAAGCCTCGCCAGCCGGGCATGATGACCCTCATCGGTCTGGCCATCACCGTGGCCTATGTCTACAGCAGCGCGGTTACCTTTGGGCTGGACGGAAAGGTTTTCTACTGGGAGCTGGCCACCCTGGTAGACGTGATGCTGCTGGGCCACTGGCTGGAGATGCGCTCGGTTATGGCGGCTTCCTCGGCGCTCGAAGAACTGGCCAGGTTGATGCCCTCGGAGGCTCACAAGCTGGACAAGAATGGCAGGATGACCGATGTCCCCCAGGAGCAATTAGCCGCAGGAGACCGGGTCGTTATCAAGCCCGGTGAGAAAGTTCCCGCTGACGGCAGGGTTCTTGAGGGTACTACCTCAGTAAATGAGGCAATGTTAACCGGAGAATCGACGCCGGTTTCCAGGCAGGAAGGTGATGAAGTCATTGGCGGATCGGTCAATGGGGAAGGATCGATCACTGTCGAAGTGGAGAAAACCGGTGAGGAATCCTACCTCTCGCAGATGACTGCCCTGGTTCGGCAGGCTCAGGAGAGCAAGTCCCGAAGTCAGAACCTTGCCGATCGGGCCGCGCTGTTGCTCACTATCATCGCCATCACGGCCGGCATTATCACTATCAGCGTCTGGCTGACCGCTTTCAGCGAGGATTTCGTCTTTTCCCTGGAACGAATGGTCACCGTAATGGTGATTACCTGTCCCCACGCGCTTGGGCTGGCTATTCCCCTGGTAGTCGCGGTTTCTACAGCCCTTTCTGCGAAGAACGGTTTACTCATTCGCGACCGTAACGGATTTGAGCGGGCTCGTAATGTCCAGGCTATTCTGTTTGACAAGACTGGTACTCTTACCAAAGGTGAATTTGGAGTGACCGATGTAATCGTTACCGATGAGCAGGTCAGCGAGCAGGAGCTTCTGAAAGTTGCCGCCTCTGTGGAATCCCGGTCGGAACACCCGATTGCCAGGGGGATCGTTGCATCTTCTGAGGATTTTTACGAGGTCGAGGGTTTCCAGTCCACACCTGGCAAGGGCGCCAGCGGAAACGTCAATGGCAGGAAGGTGGAGGTGGTTAGTCCGAACTACCTGGCTGAGAAGCATCTGGAGGTGCAGGATGACCGGGTAAAAGAGGCGGCAGCACACGGTAAGACGGTGATATATGTGCTGGTCGATGATAAACCGGCCGGTGCCATTGCCCTTGCGGATATCGTCAGGGAGGAATCCAGGGAGGCGATCCGTCAGCTCAAATCGATGGGCATCCAGTGCATGATGGTCACCGGTGATAATGAACAGGTGGCCAAATGGGTGGCTGACGAGATCGGTCTGGACGAGTATTTTTCGGGGGTTTTGCCGGATAAAAAGGCTGAAAAGGTGAAGGAAATCCAGTCAAGAGGGTTGATAGTGGCTATGACCGGTGACGGAGTGAATGATGCGCCCGCTCTGGCTCAGGCTGATGTAGGAATAGCGATTGGTGCCGGGACCGATGTGGCCGCGGCAACAGCCGATATTATCCTGGTCAGGAGCAATCCCATGGATGCGGTATCTATCGTGGGGTTATCGCGAGCAACGTATAGAAAAATGCTTCAGAATCTCGGCTGGGCTACCGGATACAATGCCTTCGCCATACCACTGGCGGCGGGCGCGCTGTATAATGTTGGAATCCTGCTGAGTCCGGCGGTGGGAGCGGCCCTCATGTCTCTGAGTACGGTCATTGTGGCCGTGAACGCGCGCTTATTGAGATTTGGGAAAAGGGAAAACAGAGGATAGGTGATAAATATTTGCCGTAAGCGATGGAATCCGCGTCGCGTAGGAAAAATGTTTTCATAAGAAATCGCCGATAAGGAGTGGAAGATGGCTGAATCGAACGGTAAAATGACCCTCTTAACCAGCGGGCAGTTCTGGATTGCTTTGATATTGCTTGTGATTACCGCGGTAATCTCAGTGGGAAATTACCAGCGGTGGTGGGACTGGTATTTCGACCTGGGTTATTTTTCCTTTACCCACTGGCTGGTATTGTTTGGCGCCGGATATATTGCGGCGTCTACACCCGTGTATCTTTACTTGAAGAGATACAGGAAGACAAATTTCAGGATACTCCTGAAGGTTCACGTTTTCGGGAACCTGATCGCGTTCTCACTTATCTCTATACATTTTACCCAGCAGGCCGGCCGACCATCTCAATTCGCGCCGGTTCATTCGACAGGGCTGATTCTGTATATATTCGCAGGCGCAATGGTGATGACCGGTTTTTTACAGCGGTTTGGGCTTTTCAGCCGCCTCCGTAAACCCTGGCGGTTTATCCATACCAGTCTGATCCTTTCTTTCTACATTGTTCTCATAATTCACATATTACAGTTCTACGGTATTACCTGGGAATAAAACGTCTATCCGGCTCCGTTTTGTAGACAGGGTATATAGGGGCTTTCGCTATTGTAAGTGTACTCGCTTGACGCCTGTATCGGAATTCTCTGTAAAGGGGGTGGTTTATGCCTTACGATAAACTCGAGGAACTTCCTGATTCCGTGCGGCGCGTACTCCCAAAGCATGCTCAGGAGATATATCTGGCGGCATTCAATAATGCATGGGATCAATATAAAGAAGCCGGCGATCGAAAAGGCGGTGCGTCGAGGGAAGAAGTCGCCAACAAAGTTGCCTGGTCGGCTGTCAAGCAGAAATACAAAAAGTCGGACCACAAGTGGGTTGAAAAAGATTGACTGAAATTTTTTATTGAAACAGGCAAACGGTCACATTATGTCGATGATCACAGTGTTACAGGATTCACAGCAGTCAGGATTAGTGGCGCTCATCAGCAATAACCAGACGTACGATCGCCTGATTGTCAGCGCCATCATAGTGGTTGCTGCCGTGGTGACAGATCGGCTCGTTCGCGTATTGACGTCTCGCTGGCAGCGTCGTGTGATCAAAGGCATTGAGAAGAAAAGTGGCGATGTTGCGCCCGTACGCACGAAGTTCACCATCATGGGCAGGGTGTTCACCGCTCTAATCTATCTCATCGCGCTGGCGGTAATGCTTTTCCAGTTCGATTCTTTGAAATCGGTGGCTACCGGCCTTCTGGGTTCGGCGGGACTCCTTGCCATCGTTATCGGCCTGGCGGCCCAGAGTACATTATCCAACTTCATTTCGGGCGTATTTCTTTCATTTTCCCAGCCCATCCGGCTGAATGATTCCGTTATATACGCCAATAACTGGGGATGGGTTGAGGAAATATCACTAACTCATACTACCATAAGGACCTGGGATAACCGCAGGATTATAGTACCAAACCACATCATGGCCGATAGCGTGGTGGAAAACTGGACCATTCATGATTCCTGGTTGCTCGGTATCGTTATAATGTACGTGGACTATTCATGTGCTGTTGAAAAAGTACGTGGATGGGTCCGGGAGATAGTAGATGGCAGTAAGTATTCCTCTGAGGAGAGGGTTGCTGTGGTACAGGTGGTGGATTTCACAGAAAAGTGCATGGTCCTGAGGGTGCTGGGACGTGGGGCTGACCCTGCCAATACCTGGCAACTTCGTTGCGAGCTGAGGGAGAAGTTGATGGAGCGTTTCCATGAGGCCGGACTGCCGCTGCCGGTGATTCGGCTATCGGAGGGCGGGGATCCGTCGCGTACGCCTTTTCACCACTCCGGTTATGGCGATCATATCTCTGGCTGAAAGGAGGGGTTTATTAAGTGAAAACGATAGTAACATTAACGCTCAATCCCGCGATCGACAAGAGCTCGGTAATAGAAAGAGTATATCCGGAGGTCAAGCTGCGTTGCGCCCCACCGGCATATGACCCTGGAGGTGGCGGCATAAACGTTTCGCGGGCAATCAAAAGACTTGGCGGGGAGTCAGTGGCCATTTATCCGGCCGGAGGCACGACCGGGGAGTTGCTCCGGGGCCTGATGGATGGTGAAGGGATCGAACACAAACCCGTTTCCATCGAGGCGTTGACGCGCGAGAACTTCACCATACTGGAAACCTCGACCGATCAGCAGTTCCGATTCGTTATGCCGGGTGTTCCGTTGAAGGAGGCTGAATGGCAGGAATGCCTCAACAGACTTAAAGCGATCCGTCCTGAGCCGGGATATATCGTCGCGAGCGGCAGTCTACCCCTGGATGTGCCGGATGATTTTTATGCGAGGGTATCCGAGGTTGCCCGTGCTATTGGGGCCAGGCTGGTTGTGGATACCTCGGGAGAATCGCTCAAAAAAGCCCTTAAAGCGGGAGTGTATCTGATCAAACCGAACACAAGGGAGATCGCCGAACTCGGTGATAAAGAGGTGGGAAACGAGGGGGAGGCATATGCTGTGGCGAAGGAAATTGTCGAGCGAGGGGAAAGCGAACTGGTGGTGGCTTCCCTGGGGGCCGGGGGGGCGCTGCTGGCTTCCAAAGAGGGATGCGTCAGGTTGCGCGCTCCGGTGGTGCCAATCATCAGCAAGGTAGGCGCGGGCGACAGCATGGTGGGAGGGATGGTGTTGAAACTGGCGGAGGGGTGGTCACCGGAAGAGGCGGCACGCTACGGCATAGCCGCGGGCGCTGCCGCCGTTATGACACCGGGAACGGAACTCTGCCGGCTGGAGGATACCGAGCGCCTGTATGAATCCATCAAAGGGGAATGATCACCACTGGACAGTAACCACCCTGAGCGAATCCGAGCTGTCGTACTGAGCGGCGGTTCCCTGAGTGATAATCAACCGGTCTCCGTCATTCGCCAGAGAGTTACGATGGACAAAATCCATCATTAAGTCGTTCCAGTCCGCGCTCGGTTCTTTCACCAGTACCGGGTATACGCCATATACCAGGGCCATGAATCTGGATATCCGCTCCGAATCGCAAAAGGCGATGACCCACCGTCCCGGCTTGAAACGGCTGACTCGCCGCGGCGTGCTTCCGGTACGGGTTGGGACCAGAACCAGCCGGGCATTGAGCGCTCGCAAGGTCTGTATCACATTGACAGATATGATATCCTCCACCGCAACCTTCCTGCCGCGAACATTGCGCGCGAAATGCTGCTCGAGATCGATGGTGGGATGAAGGGTTTCTCTCTCCTTCTCGGTTCTGGCGGCTATTCGGGCCATGGTTCGTACCGCTTCCACCGGATGCTTTCCCAGGGCGGTCTCCTCAGAGAGCATCACGGCATCCGTGCCATCGAGTATGGCGTTGGCCACGTCCGTCACTTCCGCGCGAGTGGGCCGGATGTTCTCCGTCATTGAGAGAAGCATCTGTGTGGCCGTGATAACGGGTTTTCCCAGGAGGTTGGCCTTATGGATTAACTGTTTCTGTACTACGGGGACATTCTCTATGGGAATATGCACACCGAGGTCTCCACGCGCGATCATGATTCCATCCGCGGCGTTAAGGATACCATCTATATTCCGGACCGCCTCGGCTCGCTCTATCTTGGCCACTACGAGTGCGGTATTACCCCGTTTCCGGGAAAACTCCTTTAGTTTGTCGACATCTTCCCCGCTCTCTACGAAAGAGATACCGAAAAGTTCCACCCCCCGTTCCAGTCCGAAAGCCACCAGGTCAAGGTCGTGCTCCGTCACTGCCTGAGGGTAAATAGCCGCCTCCGGAATCGTAATCCCTTTACGGGATAACAGTTCCCCTCCCACCATCACCCGGCACTTGACCTCACCGGGAGAGGTTTCCAGCACGCGAAGCTCGATAAAACCATCATTAAGAAAAATGGTGCTCCCGGCAGTGACGGCCCTGGGGAGGTCCTCATATTCCACGGGTATGACCGAGGCGCTGCCGGGAGCACTCCTGCTGGTCAGCGTAAGGTGAGCTCCTTTCTTGAGCCATAGTGGCTCCCGCTGTAACATTCCGACGCGGATTTTGGGTCCGGGTAAATCCAGCAGGATGGTGAGGGGGAGATCCAGTTCCTTTGCCACCGACCTGATTCGCTCGATGTTCGCGCTGTGTTCGTCAAGTGTTCCGTGCGAGAGATTCAGTCGCGCCACGTTCATTCCGGCACGTACCAGGCGTTTGAGCATCGCGCTGGAACTGGAGGCCGGTCCGATTGTGCAGACTATCTTTGTCTTGTAAATCGGCATTTTGGGCATATCAGGCCTCCCTTACAGATAACCAGTTTGTTTTCTCTGACAACTTGCGAGTTATGGTATCGCCGCGTTTGCCCGTTCGGCGAAGGTTTTGTTGCTGTTCCAGGTGTGAAGCGGCGTTTCTGCAAGCCAGTCATTCGTTGAGGGCGGCTATGATCTCACGGCAGAAAAGGCCCAGGTCGTCAGGCGTGCGAGAAGTGATAATCTGACCGTCCCGAACAACCGGTTCGTCCAGCCAGGTAGCTCCTGCGTTGACCATATCATCTTTGATGGTGATGAAGCTGGTGACGCGTTTTCCACTCACTATGCCGGCTGAAGCCAGCATCCAGCCGGCGTGGCAAATCGCAGCCACGATTTTGCCCTGCTCGTATGCGTCTTTGACCGCCTGAACCATCGAAGTTGTGCGGCGCATCAGGTCAGGGGCGTAACCCCCCGGTACGAATACGGCGTCAAAGCCTTCAATATTGAGCGAATCTGCTGAGACGTCTGCGGTAATCTCATAGCCATGACCGCTTTTATAAACCCCTCCCGCCTCCGGCCCCACGATCACCACTTCCCCCCCCTCTTCCCGCAGCCTGATAAGCGGATACCACAGCTCCAGTACCTGGTATCTATCCTCTACCAGTATGGCAATTCGTTTTCCCTCTATGCCCATCTATGTACCTTTTATCGAATTCAATCGGAATGGCTCCTGCTAAAATTCTAAGGATAAATACCCCTCAACTCCATCGCCCGGGCCACCCGTCCCACTCCCAGGATATAAGCCGCCGTCCGCATATTGACTTGCTTTGTTTCTGCGATCTGATGGACTTCGGAAAACGCGCGATCCATCGTCCTCTGGAGCCGCTCGGAGACTTCATCTTCGCTCCAGAGGAGTTCCTGCACGTTCTGAACCCACTCAAAGTAAGAGACTGTTACCCCGCCCGCGTTGGCCAGAATATCGGGAGTTACAAGTATTCCTAGGTCATACAGGATGTCATCCGCCTCCGGTGTAGTTGGGCCGTTCGCGCCCTCCACCAGCATCCGGCATCGTAGTTTGGGAGCGTTATCTCCGTGTATCTGGTTCTCCATGGCGGCCGGAACCAGAATGTCACAATCAAGCTCCAGGAGCTCGCTGTTGGTGATATCCTCCGCGTTCAGTTCATGCGAAAGGAAGCATTGATTATTGTGCTTGCACCATATGGAGCTTTCCACGTCAAGGCCGTTGGGATTGTAGACGCCGCCACTGGAGTCGCTCAGGGCAATTACCCGGGCACCGGCCTGAGCGAAGTACCGGGCTGCCACCGACCCAACGTTCCCCGCCCCCTGAATAGCCACCCGAAGCCCCTCCATACCGGATTTGAAACCGGCATGCGGCACGCCGGCCAGAGCGGTAAGAAAAACACCCTTTCCGGTTGCCTCATATCGTCCCACTGAGCCGCCGAGTTCCACCGGCTTGCCGGTCACAACCGCCGGCACTGAATAACCTTTCAGGATACTATAGGTATCCATGATCCATGCCATCACCTGCGGATTGGTATACATGTCCGGAGCAGGGATGTCAGAATCCGGTCCTATAAATGGCGCTATCTCCCAGGTGAATCTGCGGGTAACCTTTTCGATTTCCTTCACGGACATTTCCTTGGTATCGCAGGCGACCCCTCCCTTGGCGCCGCCGAACGGTATGTTGACTACCGCGCATTTCCAGGTCATCCACATGGCCAGTGCCCGCATTTCATCCAGGTTGACCTGTGGACTATACCTGAGCCCTCCTTTGGCCGGCCCAGAACCGGGTCGGTGCCAGACACGATATCCGGTGAATATCTTCAGGTCGCCGTTGTCCATTTTGACCGGAAAATTAACCGTCAATTCCCGCTTGGTTTGCTTGAGGAGTTCGAGAATGCCATGATCTATATCCATGTACCTTCCGGCGGTATCCACTTGCTGCCGGGCCATTTCAAACGGGTTGATCTCTGCCATAGGCCTCTATCTCCCTTCCTGCGCCTGTATCTTTCGACTTGATTTATCCGCTCGAATCCGTCATGGTAGACCGGATTTTTCAGACTGGGCGTTGAGTCTGTATTACCAATTCGATCTTTCTTATTGCCATAGTCGCGGCCACCGTTCAATCGTGATGGTGTTCTTGACCCTCTACGGGTTCCTCGAGCAATGAGATCGTGGTTTGAATCAGCTCCGAAAGTGCCGGATGGATATGGATGCCGTTTATCAGGTCGTCAAGGTGATTGCCCGATGTCATGGCGTTGACCACTTCCTGTATCAGTATAGGTGCGTGTGGCCCGATGATGTGAAATCCCAGTATCTCCAGCGTATCCTCATCAACTATGGCCTTGGCGAAACCCTCTTCCTCCATCATGGCCTCGCCCTTGGCCGTACTGGAATACATTGACTGCCCGATGACGATGCGGTGATCCCTTCCGGCCTGTTCCTCGGTCATTCCGACCGAGGCGATTTGTGGATAGGAATACACGGCATGCGGTGCCGCCCGGTAATCGACTTTGATATTTTCGCCATCCAGTCCGTTGCGCGCCGCCAGTTCCGCCTCCGCGTTACCTACGTGGGTGAACATCATCTGTCCGTTGATATCTCCCACCGCCCAGATGTTTTCTTTTGTTGTCATCAGATAGTCGTCAACCTTGACATAACCCTTTTCATTGATTTCCACCCCGGTATTCTCCAGCTTGAGTGTATCCGAGTTTGGTCTTCTACCGACCGCCACGAGAAGGGCCTCTGCTGAGAACTCTCTTTCCTGTTCGGTGGCGGTATCCTTTGCCCTGATTCTTACTCCGTCTTTGTCTTCGCTGACTTCCTGAGCCAGGCAGTTGAGGTTGATCCGAAGGCGTTTGCTCAGTTCCCGGCGCAGCAGCTCTGAAATCTCTGGTTCCTCAGCCATTGCCAGCCTCTCCGCCATCTCGATTATGGTGACCTCCGTCCCCATGGCGGCGAAGAAGTGACCGTATTCGACGGCTATGTATCCACCACCTATTATGAGCAGACTGGAGGGCTTATTCTCCAGTTGCAGTACCGACTCGTTTGTCAGGTAGTCAACCGTATCCAGACCTTTAATCGGCGGGATCATCGGCCTGGAGCCGGTGGCTATGAAGATCTTCTCACCCTTCAGCTCTTCTCCCTTCACTTCTATGGTGTAGTCTTTGACGAACTTTCCCTGCCCCTCGTAAAAATCGATTTCTCCGGATTCGAGAAGCCCCTGCCGCTGATCCCTGCGGCTTTCGGTGACGCTTTTCCTCATTCGCTTCATAATGGCATTGAAGTCGATGCTTTGTATCCCGGCATGGATTCCCAGTTTCTCCGCCCGCTGAATCTCCATCACCACGTCCGCCGGATAGATAAGCATCTTGGAGGGAATGCATCCGGTATTGGGGCATGTGCCCCCGACCGGGCCTCTTTCCACCAGCGCAACACTGAGTCCGTTGGAGACCGCCCTGTCGACGATGCCCATCCCGCACCCGGAACCAATTACGATTACATCATATTCCTTCACTGATACCCTCCTGTCAGCTAAAAGAGCTATCTATATGGATGGACTAATCCGTGGTGAGACCCGTAGGGGCCTGCGTCTATACCCTGAACCGATAGACACAGTTTACTTTCCTTATCGCCATTTTACAATCATCGGCAAAAATCTTTCTCCGGTCTCGGCGAATACCGGTTTACATAGCGTGCTGTTTTATGCCAGCGGGACTTTAAAAGATATCATCACTGAATGATACGGGTTATGTGCTGGCCATTCCGCCTCCGGCGGGCATCTCCCGCCCGCCAGCCCTTGCTAATCCGGGGGACACCCCCGGAAACCCCCGGCGGGAAGGCTTTCCCGCGCCTTCTTTTTCCGTCATTGCGAGCTGAAGCGTGGCAATCTCCTTCGCCTCCGGCGTTCATCTCCCACCCGGCCGCCCTTGTTAATCTCGGGGGGCTGCGCCCCCCCGAAACGCCTCGCTTTCTCCTAATTACTCGACAACCCATTGCCTCGTTAACTCCCCCTATTCCCCTCTCCCTCTTTCGGAAAGAGGGATACAAGGGAGTTCGGTCGTCCCGACCCCGATGGGAATCTCTCGCGCCTCCGGCGGCCTTTACCCGCCCGCCGAACATTATTGATCCGGGGGACTCCCCCGGAAGCCCCCGGCAGGAAGGTTTTCCTGCACTTTCTGACACCGTCATTCCGGACCTCGATCCGGAATCCACATCTCACCATGTTCCGGGAGTCACGCCCCTGCAGGCCTGACACTGCCCCTCCCCGTCCACCCCTGGATTCCCGTCTTCACGGGAATGACAGTTTAAGGGCGAACGCTGACTCCCGACTCTCGACTATCGACTCCCGACTCTCAACCCGTCAATCCGGTAAATCGATCCGCTACGCGCTAATACCACCTGTCGTCCACGCTGCGGAAGCGGGATCCTTCAACCATCATGGCTGTCATCAAGTTGGAGATATGCAATTTTTCCGCCTCGATGATCTGATTCAGAGGCTCATTCTGCCCGAAGATATCCTCCACGGCCTGATAAAACGCCAGCGTGGCCTTCTCGAAGTTAAAAGCCATCTCCAGCGCGTCGTCCCGGTCCGCGATGCGCTCCAGGTTCTCAAACGGGCCATCTTTATCATAGAAGAAATCGGGCGTGGACATGGCCCTCAAATAATCGAGCTTTTCAACTGGCCGGGCATCAGCGTTCTCCGGCGGTAAATTGCTCAGGACACTGGTGAACTGCTGCTTGTGATTGAGTTCATCCCGGCTCAGCCGGGTAAACAACCGGGCTATTTCTTCGTTGTCAGAGAACCTATCCGCAAGCTGCTGATAGAAATTAGTACCTCTCTCCTCTGTATTGATGGCAAAATCGATACAGTTTCTGAGTGTCACTTCGTTGATCATCCTGCACCCCTCTCTGACAGTTTAACTTTAACCTTGAGTTTCTATTTAGCTGTGCGATTCCCTGCGGTATAACTCCAGACGCCGCTGACGGGTGAGTCGCAGTTCGGGCATTTGCCGTCAATCAGCCGGACATCCTGGAGCCCTGCATAGCCACGGCGAACCACCACATGGCCACATTCAGGGCAGATAGTATCCAGATTCTCCGGGACATTACCCAGATACACGTATTTCAGTCCATGCTTGTAGCCAATATCCCTGGCCCTTTTCAGCGATTCAATCGGAGTGGCGGAGCGATCGGAATAGCGGTAATCAGGACGAAACCGGCTTATGTGCCAGGGTATCTCGCTGTCCACACCGGCTACGAAAGAGGCAATCTGCCCAAGCTCTTCATCTGAGTCGTTTTCATCCGGAATTACGAGTGTGGTCACCTCTACCCACAGGCCGATCTCCTTCATATAGCTTATGGAATCGAGAACAGGCTGGAGCTGTGCTTTGCAAACCTTCTTGTAATATGAGTCGTTGAAGCTCTTTAAGTCCACATTGGCGGCATCCAGATACGGTTTGATCGTGTCCAGCGCCTCCTTTGTCATGTATCCGTTGGTGACGAACAGGTTGGCCAGACCCTCCTGCCTTGCCAGTCTGGCGGTATCATAAGCGTATTCAAAGAAAATCGTCGGTTCGGTGTAGGTATAGGCGATGCTGGCGCATCCATGCTGTTTTGCCCGGCCTACTACCTCTGACGGGGGAAGCTCCTGACCGTATTCCAGGCCTCGCTCTGTCCTAGATGCCTGCGAGATTTGCCAGTTCTGACAAAAAGCGCACTGGAAGTTACACCCCACGGTTGCGATAGAGAAGGACCTGGAGCCCGGCAGAAAATGGAAGAGAGGCTTTTTTTCGATCGGGTCTACGTTGGCAGCGATTGTGCGTCCGTAGACCAGGGTATTGAGTAGACCTCCCTCATTCCGCCGCACCCGGCAGACACCGGCCCTCCCCTCCGTTATTTTGCAGTTATGCGCACAGAGGTAACAGTGTACCCGCTCGGCGTCCATTTTCTCATAAAGCATGGCCTCTTTCTGCATGCAATTCTCCTCTCAGAAGGGTGGCTGTATCACGAGCATATCGGCGAGAGCGATTACGTGATTTATTCAACATGAATGACTGCCTGAATTTACCTCTGGGCTATAGCATGATGTCCATGCAGGGCCGTGCCCTGGCTCGAGTAAAAGCGGAAATTCACTACAGGCTGTCGAGGAATTCCTTCCAGGGCCTGGCCATCATGGTTTCGGTCCTGGCGTGCCCATATCCACGGATTATCATGGCGGCCCTTTCCACCTGCTCCGGCTCATCCGATTCAACTACATCGACCACATCATAACGCCCCAGTGTGGCGAAGCTCTCCTTCCATCGAACGCCCGGGCACTGTCTCTTAATCTCGCCTGTCACAGTTGCTGCCAGCTGGATCATTTCCCCAGGATCGCAAAACGCCTGGGGCGAAAGACTGGTAAGGATGATATACATTCCCATTTTTACCCCTCCTTATATCGAGGACGAATCGGGATGCCGTTTTATCCTGACGTCGATCTTTATAGGCCTTTTTCTTGCCACTTTGGTTGCCAGCGGCATCAGGCTGACGGAGCGGATTCAAGTCAAATACCAGGCCAGGCCCGGAGACTTGTTGATACTGGCATGACTTCGGTCAGTCCGGCATCTTTTTCTCCCCCTTCCAGCCCTGGAAGGTGCTGATCTCCTGCCGCAGCGTATTAGCCAGCTTTCGTTGATGGGAAGCAGCCAGTATTTTATACATCTCGATTGCCGGTTCGGCCAGCATATCCTGGGCACGCAGGATGAAAACCGGCTCATCATCACCGACCTTTGGAATATCGATCTTTCCATACTTGCCCGATACAGCCATTTCAACCTCCGTTAATCATTTACGCCGGCTGCCTTTGGCCACCAGACAGGGGGGAGGGGAACCCAACCGGCGCGACTTGTCCTCTCCCACTGGTTAAATTACTACGCCGCGATATGACTTGTCTGGGTAGTTGTGTTGCGCATTGTCTCGCTGAGAAGCTTTGTGTTTTCTACATACGACATGGCGATATCATTCAGGGTGACTATCCCGACGAGCTTGCCCTTGTTGTCTACCACTGGAAGCTTTCGGATCTTTTCCCGGCTCATGATACTGGCGGCCTCTTCCACATCCTGATCCGGGGATATGGTCACCGGATCCTCGGTCATAAAGGCCTTCGCCTGGCAGGTAGCGGGATCAAGGGCGGCCGACACACACCTGGCTATAATGTCTCTCTGGGTTACAATGCCCAGTATCCTGCCGTCCTGGCACACCGGAACAGTGCTTATATTAGATTCCTTCATGATTGTGGCTACATCGCTGAGGCTGGTGGTCGGCTCCGCGCAGCGCATCGTTTTGATCCCCATCTCCGAAACTTTCATGTTTTTCCTCCACCGGTAATAACAGTTCTTATTGAGATATATGAGGCCGGGTTGAGACTACTTCTTTTTGACCTCGATTTTCCTGGAGACAGCCTCTTTGGCTTTAGGAACACTTATCTCAAGCACCCCGTTTTCAAATGAAGCTTCAACATTGTCGGGATCGACCCTGACGCCCAGTTGAACTGATCGGGAGAATGGGCCGTAACAGCTTTCGCAACGGCGATATTCCTCGTCCTTCGCATTGGCTGGAACTTTCCGGATACCGCCGATGGTCACCTGATTATCCGTTGTAGTCAGTATCTCGATATCCTCCTTGTTGACGCCGGGGAGCTCGACATGTATGACGTACTTTTCGCCCTTGTCAATAACGTCGATGGAAGGGGTCCACTGGATATTCTGAGTCGGTGACCTGCGCCATGTAAGGCCGAAGGGCCACTGGGGTGGCAGGGGCATTCTGGGTAAATCACCCTCCTCAAAAGCTCGCCATGCTTCCAGTTCTGTCGGTGACCATGGAAAAGGTGACATAATTAACCTCCCTGATATACTGGTTTATATTTGAACCGTGGTTCCGGTCTGGCTATTGAAGTTTCCTTGCGGCTCTCACCTCCCCCTCATCTCCTGTATACCCGCCTAACCTGCTGGTAAGAACTTATGCAGAGTGAACAGATCCTTTGAATGGCGGATCCACTGGTACTCTTCCTCCAGCAGCGCTACATGTCCCTGTTCCACCTGGGCCAGCTTCTCCAGCGCGATCTCGCCACTGGGATCATCAACGTTTTTGGCCATTTCCTTGTAGAAGTCCGCGTCGGCTTTCTCCGCTTCTATGGCCTTCTTGATAATCTCCAGTTCCGGCGCGTCGGGAGAGAGTTCCCCGGTAACACTGGGTTTGGGAGGCAATTCCTCTGACTGAATCGGTTCGGTCAAAAAACCCTCCGATTCCCAGGCGTCCTGGGGCAACCACCTGCTGTTATTCTTGAATTCCTCGAGGGAAAGCTCCATCAGCCTGACGTGCCCCGACTCCTCCTGAGCCAGCCATTCGAACATTTTCTTTGCCTTCTGGCTGTGTGATCCGGCAGCGGCGGCCCGATATTGCTTCTCACCTTCGCGTTCCCGCTCCAGCGCCGTCATCAACGCCTGTAGAGTATCCATAGATCCCTCCTTCATGTATTTTCGATTTGCATACCGATAAATCAACTCGCTCGACCCAATAACAGGTTCAGTGCCGGCATAAACGAGCATCGAATGTATATGGTTTTTAAATCACACTCCCCCCTCGCTGGGCCCGCCACGTGAATCTGCGGAGTTTTTTGCTTTTTAACCGGACGGTGAAAAAAAGTTTCGGGGTCATGTTGAGCCGTATGGATACATGTTCCTTTTAATCTCGTCCATCCGGTAAAGCATGTTGGAGTGCTTTTGCTCGTCCTCAAGCAGGTATTCCAGCAGGTACTGTTGCACCACCATATAGGAATCATGTATGGAATCAAGTACTCGCCGGGCAAGCTCTATGGTCTTTTTTTCCAGTTCAACGTGATGCTCGACCATTTCCCATATCTCAGCCAGTTCCTCAGGACTGAGGCTGATCGCCTTTTCGGTGAGACTGTCGATGATGATTTGCTGAACGTGGTGGTGTGTTATGGAATCATGCTGAATGATCTCCATAACCATCCGGACGATTTGATTGTCGCTTTTCTCCAGCATGCGTCCGGTGGACGCAATCGACGCGTTCTCAACCCCCTGCCACTCCTTCATGTCTGATACGAGCTGTTCCTGAAGTTCTTTGGTGATCCTGGCCATTAGTAACTCCTCCTTTTGGGCTGAGCATAATATAAGAGTTTATATGGAAACAGGTGTATCCGTATAGATACGCAAATATATTGGGGAGAGGACCTAATTATCCTGAGGATTTAACGTAGAAAATGGAAGGAAAGTTGTTTTCAGTTGGAAAAAGCGGAAATGCTGACTGGCGCCGGGACCACATCAGATTGTGACGTGACTCAAATCATATAAAAGCGGACCACTCGACTGTAAAATTTTAACTGGATAGACCGGCTATGCGGGAGGATGTAGATGGTGGTTAAAAATACGGAAGAAATAAACGAAAACAGGGTCAACCGGGATGAGCCAGGCGGCGATCACAGTGGTCAGGTGGACCTGGAACCGGCAGTCGGCAATAGTGAAAGAGACGTGCTTTCCCAAAGGTCGCCGGATGACTTGGTATGGATGTACCTCAAGGAATCCACGCAGAAGCGTCTTTTGAAGAGAAGCGAGGAGCGCGAACTGGGTCGGGCAAAAGATCGTAGCGATAACCTTGCTGTGTACGAAGACCGGTGGTTCAAAACGCATGGAACGTCCCCTGCCGATGTCGATATTGCTGCCTTGATCACAGAAAGGATAAATACGATGTCCGAATTTGTGGATACTGTTTCATCCGAAGCGGGCATCAAGAGGAGGGCCTTTAAAGCCTTAAAGGAAGACTACCGGTTTCATGAAGAAGCAGAAGGCTCGGGTGCTTACAATTTGGCTCAGGCGACAGCGGTAAATCTGGGAAGAGAATTGAAAGAAGTACAGGACGAAATGTACAGGCTATCTATGGATCTTTCTTCCTTGCCCATGGAACTTCTTGACAAGCTGGATGAAGAAGGCGCTATATATGGGAGATACATTACGGAAGGGTTCCGCGAACTGGCCAGGCCGTTTGAACAGGAGATTGGTATTTGTTTCAGGAATATACGTCAGGCCGGGGAGGAAGCCACCGAAATGCTTATTGAATGTAACCTCAGGCTGGTTGTAAGTATCGCAAAGCGGTATACCCGTCGAGGGCTTTCTCTCCTCGACCTTGTACAGGAAGGAAATCTTGGACTTATACGCGCCGTGGACGGTTTCGATTACCGGCGGGGCTACAAATTGTCGACCTACGCCACCTGGTGGATCCGGCAGGCGATTACAAGGGCGCTTGCGGACTATGCCCATACCATTCGTATACCGGTACACATGCAGGAAAAGCAGAAGAAAGTACTTAGCGCCCGGGAAGGATTTAGTTCGAGTGTGGGACGTGACCCTACGCCCGAAGAACTGGCCGAATTGACGGAACTTGAAACCCAACAGGTGCAGGATATCCTGGGTCTGCCGTGGGAACCCATATCACTGGATAAAACGATTCATGGTGAGGATTATCGCCCTGGTGATATACTGCCGGATAACAAATCACTCAAGCCGTGGGAAGCAGCCTCGCTGGATTTGCTTCGAGGTGATCTCGATGAAGCGCTTTTGGAGCTCAAACCGATTGAACGGGAAGTGCTGGAGATGAGATTTGGCCTTCACGGTCGGGGTCCATTAACGCTGAAGCAAATCGGGCAGCGTTTTGATGTTACCAGGGAGCGTATTCGCCAGATCGAAAGTCATGCACTTGAACAACTCCGCAAAAATCCGGAGTTTCACAAACGGCTTGGCGGTTATCTGGAGGATTAAGTTGCATAGAGATTTAGCAAGCAGGATGAAGTGTTCATGCCATCTGAACCATTCTTGCAGAATCGGCTTATTTACTGGTACTTCTACCGGATTTTATAACGCACCCCCCAAAATAAGGGATGTTATCGCCGGAATTACGCATTAATACGGATAGCGCATAAGTATAATCAAAGATAAACTCTTTCCGACGGTTGATGGGTGGATGGGTTTGCGGGTTAACGGGTTGAGAGTCGAGAGTCAGCGTTCACCCTTAAACTGTCATTCCCGTGAAGGCGGGAATCCAGGGGTGGACGAGGAGGGGCAGTGTCAGGCCTGCAGAGGCGTGACTCCCGGAACATGGTGAGATGTGGATCCCGGATCGAGGTCCGGAATGACGGTGTCAGAAAGTGCAGGAAAGCCTTCCTGCCGGGGCTTCCGGGGGAGTCCCCCGGATCAATAAGGGTCGGCGGGCGGGTAAAGGCCGTCGGAGGCGGATAAAGAGCGAAGCTGGAAATATCCCGGGTGGATAAGAAATTACCGTATATCACGACAAAAGCAGGGGGGAAATTATGACGCGCGGAATTGAACTGGTAGTAAACGATATGCCGATAGAGATCGATTATTTCGTCCAATCTTTCATCGATCACACCGTTGGAGCAATGATCGAGTCCCTTGAAGAGACCGGACCCATTAAGCACCTGGAGGTTTCCATCCGTGGCCAGGAACTGGAGATCATGCTCAATGGAGGGAATGTGCCTGTAAACTCATTTGTGAATGATCTCATTATCGCTACCATAAAAGGGATGGTTTCGTCCCTAAAAGGTGTCGGGGAGATCTCTACACTGAAAATAGCCGTTTCCAGATAGTTCTTAATTCGGAAATTAAGAAGAATGAGGAGTAAAAGATGACCGATGTTATACTTGTTACCGATATATGTGTGATGCATACGGTCCCCGACGCACGAAACAGGGACTATGATGTTGACATTCCCATTGAATGCGTGGCCTTATCCGATATACACGCGCATCACTTTGCCATGGGGCATATAGAGAAGGTGCTCGGTGCCACGTACTTCAACCACAGGTCGGCTTTCACTTCTGTTTAGTCAATCCACGCAGCCACACCCGAAGATAATATCCGTTATATTTGAGGAAGGGAAAACGAATCACTATAAAATTGTAGGTAATTGTAAAATTGAGCGCTAGCTCATGTGCGACTTGATAAGTTTGCCCAGCTCCTCGACATGTTCTTCCTTATCCTTGATCATCTTCTGCCAGAATGCCTGGCATTCCTCGCAGCCGCTTGCATCTTTAAGATAGTCGTTTTTGATGCGCCACAGGCTCTGGTTCTCCTTGGTCATCTGCTCCATCAGGTTGTACAGATTGTTATCAAGCATAATATTTTCTCCTTTTACAGTAAATATGCCTTCGCTCAAGGCACATATACAATGATAAAACCCTGCGTCTGAGGCGTGATATCCGTACACCTACTTAAATTGGCCTGATATATTCCGTATTTTTTTACATGCACATGGATTGAATTATAATGATTCGCCCCCTGCTCCCGGAAAAGATGGGGTAACCAGGCTGATTTACGTTCGGAAATTCGCTCTCCTGGATAATCCGCGAAACAGCAGTCTCTTGATAAATCGTGGTGACTAATCAGCAAATCTACGAGGAAATACGGATTATTTTTCTTAAAGTATCAATAGCATAATGGATACATGCTCGAGTTACTGGGTAAAAAGGAGGTAATAACATGACGTCTGAGAAACCGGAAAAGCCCGAAGTGCAGCGATTCACATGTCCCAGTTGTGATGCGGATCTCGTTGATCCGGAAAATCCTTATTGCAAGAAATGCGATATAACCTGGGTACAATGTCCTTCGTGTAACCGGTTAATGCCGGCGGGTAGAAGCATCTGTGAGGATTGCGGAATGTCCGTACCGGATAAAGGTGTATGAGAACGCAATCTCGTGGATATACTAATTGACGAAGGGAAGGTTAAGAATGAGGTGATGAAAAGATGGTAAAACAACCGGAACAATGGGTTTGTGCCAGTTGCGGGTACACCGCGTCAGGAAAATTTGAGGGTGATATTTGCCCCAGTTGTGGTTTGACCTATTGGAAGTGCGCGAACTGTAACTATATCCTTACCGCACCAGTACCCCCTGATCCATGCCCGGAATGTGGCTGGAAGGATGGATTCTTGAATGTAACCTGTTACACTCCGGAATGCGGCGGACCGGATAATATTGACCAGCGTTTGGTCTGATTTTAACGCTGCACCGACAGCTGAAAAAGAGCGTGAAAGATGAAAGGCCATGACCAGAGGAAAAAGTTATCCTGAGAAAGCACCGGTTGAGCCGGTGGTGAATGCCTTCGACCAACTGGCCACGCAGTATGACGCCTGGTTTGAAAGGGCTGGGAAGCTTGTGTTTTCAATAGAGGTCAGGGCGTTAGGAGAGGTAGCGCAGTTGCTGCCCCGCCCATGGATTGAGGTGGGGACCGGGAGTGGGCGCTTTGCCCGGGCGCTGGGAATGGATATTGGACTGGACCCCGCTCCGGGACTTTTACACCTGGCCAATCAGCGGGACCTTGATTTAGTTATGGCTCGTGGCGAGGCTGTGCCTTTTCGTGAGAAAAGCATTGGAACGTTATTCCTGATCGTAACTATTTGTTTCCTGAAATCACCGGCCGATGTGTTGAAAGAGGCCCGTAGAATAATCAAGCCCGGCGGGAAAGTGGTGCTCGGACTGGTTTTACTTGACAGCCCCTGGGGGCAGTTTTACGTCTCCAAGAAGAAAGCCGGTCACCGCTTTTACCGGTATGCCGAGTTCTATGATTGGGAAAGCGTGACCCGACTCCTGGAGTATGCTGGATTCAAAAAGGAAAAAGTCGTTTCCACCCTCTTTCAGAAGCCGAACGAGGTACGGGGAATGGAAAGACCGCAGGAGGGATTTTTTTCCGAAGCGGGCTTCACGGTACTCATAGCAGGCAAAGACGAAGGTTGAACGAGGAAAAATGTCGATGATGGAGGTTTTGGCTGGGGTGTTTCGTGGGAGAAAACACTGTTCTGAGGGTTACCAATGTTGAAGCGTTTTTGATAAACCGCTTTGTGGGGTTGCTTGCGTTGTCAGTGCTTTTGCTGCCCCTATGAGAATATGATTTTCAAACAGTCTGTCATCAGGCAGAAACGGTTAAGAAATCGCCTGTGATGTATTCAGTCTGCAATATTTGTGTGCTATTGACCTGCCGGCCGGAACACCATTGATTCTCAGGACAATCCCGATGAGGTTCTGATATCAATGCTTACATCCTCCCTTGTGATAAATGCTTCATGCTCCTAAAACCGCTTTCCGGCTGAGCTTGACATAATTCTCACTGCTAAATAGTGACCCCATAGCACTTCAATGCAGTGCCGGCATCAATGCGCCTGGTGTAATGTCCCTGACGCTTCTGTACGAGTGTTGGGTGGTGGCGGGGATAAGGTTGAGTATTTGAGGAGACTCTTTTAGTAATTGGCGACTTCGCCCGGTCTGGGGGTGCCCCCAGATTCAGCTTTCCTCAAGACCGGGGAATTAAAAGGGGTTGATCATAGTTTCCTTGAATACAATTAATGTCAGTGAAAGTCTGGTTATTTATTGGACGTTCTAGTGTACTGTCCCTAAGGCTTCTATACAGATGTTGGAGCAATGCTCTTTTCACCGCATTGCTTCACTAAAAAAGCTGGCCCACCGGTAACGCACTCGCAATTGCGAGTGCTGAAGGAGATTAGGACATTGGGAGCCTGCTGGCAGGGCGGGGAAAGAGGTGGTCGGGACAATGATATTTTCCCTCATAAGTTTTGCTGGATATTTTTGACAGTTAATTCTCATCCAGGCTGATGGTCAGGGGAACGACGTGCAGATGATTGGAG
>JAWOBX010000065.1:0-15750 GCA_046484125.1 Dehalococcoidia bacterium
TTAAATCCGATCATTTAAGGGAGAGGGGGTTCTTCGTAGATGTTGACCACCCTGTAGCGGGTAAGGTTACACAGGCAGGCGCACCGTTCATCATGTCAGAGACACAGTGGTCGGTGGAGAGACCGGCTCCGACCCTGGGCCAGCATAATGAGCAGGTGTTCTGCGACAGGCTGGGTTATTCGAAGGAACAACTGATAGACTTGAGAAAGGCCGGTATTATTTAGAGTACTGCTTAAGGGCGGTGTCCAAATATTCCGCAATGCTCTCTATCAACCCGTTGGCTCAATCAAGAGGCGCCGTTTCCACGCCGGAGATATGTTATGAGAGGGAATGCCTGTGTGTGCCCGATATCAAACACTGTTTTCGGTTTCAATCGTAAGCAGAGTGGTTCCAGAGGGGTACTAAAGCCCGTTGAGAAGCGATTGTGGATGAAAAATGATGGTTAACTATCCGCTTGAAGGAATGAGGGTGGTTGATTTCGCCTGGGCCTGGGCCGGCTCACAGGCAACGAGCATACTCGCCCTGCTGGGTGCCGAGGTAATTAAAATAGAGAGCCGCAGACGAATCGACCATTCCAGGGTTTTTTCCCTCACCACGGGAGAGTGGTTCAATGAGCCTGATCTCTCACCGATATTCAATGATATGAATCTTGGCAAGCTGAGCGCCAACATAGATTTGACCAGTCCCGTAGGCGTTGAGCTGGTTAAAAAACTGGTCGGGATAAGTGATGTAGTGGTGCAGAATATGCGTCCGGGAAAGATCGAGGTTCTGGGGCTTGGCTATGATGTTCTCAGGGAGGTTCGGCCGGACATAATAATGCTCTCGTCTTCCGCCCGTGGCAATACCGGGCCAGAACGGGGCTATATCGGGTACGCACCGCTTTTCAGTGCCATGAGCGGTTTTGCTCACATAAGCGGGTACGAGGGAGAGGAGCCGATCCGGCTTTCGGGAGAGATAGATCTACTCAGCGCGACGAGCGCTGCCTTCGCAATACTGGCGGCGCTCTTATACCGGCAGCAAACCGGGAAGGGGCAGTTCATTGACCTTTCCTCGACAGAAGCTACCAGTGTGATGATGGGTGAGGTTTTCATGGATTACTGTATGAATGGCCGGGTACAGTCGAGACACGGAAACAGGGATCAGTTCATGGCTCCTCACAATGTGTATCGTTGCCGTGGAGAGGATAAGTGGGTGAGCATCGCTGTAGCCACCGATGAAGAGTGGACCGCGCTGTGCGAGGCTATGAGTCAGCCTCAACTGGCAGAGGATGAGCGCTTCGCTGATTCACTTTCCAGGTGGCACAATCAGGGGGAACTGGATGCTTTGATAGAGGACTGGACCATCCGATATGAGCATACCGAAATAACGGAGATGCTTCAGGGGGCAGGGGTGGCCGCTGCCCCATCATGCGGTAGCGAGGACCTGTGGAACGATCCGCATCTGAGGGAACGGACCTTCTGGAGTGAGGTCGATCACCCTTTGCTGGGCAGAAAGACGGTGATCGGGCCGGCGTGGAAATTTTCCGGTACACCGGTACAGGTCAGAGGGCCGGCCCCTCTTTTCGGGCAGCACAACCAGTATGTGTTCGGGGAGTTGCTGGGTATCAATGATTCGGAGATAGCCCGATTAGTCGACGATGGGGTTATCTATTGAGGTTTGACCGGTCTGGCGGGACGGTGGATGCCGACAATCACACCTTTAGAACTCCTATTATGGGGGAGGGGGAACAGCGCTCCGAGAGGATGCCAGCAAGCTGCTGAATCCATCGCTGTTTTCGGGGTGGCTGACCCCTTGACAAACACCATATCTTGTGTTAGTGTCTTTCAACAACACCATATATTGGACTTGTTGGATGAAGTGCCCCTACTGTGGCCACGATGATTCCCGGGTTATCGATTCACGCAGCGCCGAACAGGGAATAAGGCGCCGGCGGGAATGCTCGGCATGCGGAGAAAGGTTCACCACTTATGAGAGGGTGGATAACACAACGATAACCATCGTCAAGAAGGACAAAAGGCGAGAGCCGTTCAGCCGCGATAAACTTCTGCGGGGCATAAACAAGGCGTGTGAGAAACGTCCACTTCCCACCGGTACCATTGAGAAGATGGTGGATGACATCGAGTTCGAGTTGCAGCGAACGGGTAGAACCGAGGTGGCTGGCTCCAAGGTGGGGGAGATGGTCATGGAAAGGCTGCTGCATCTTGATCATATTGCCTATATCCGGTTCGCCAGTGTTTACAGGTCTTTCGCCGATATAGGCAGCCTCAAAAAAGTGGTGGATGACTTGATTGACAGGCCCGGGGGCGGCAGCCAGTTGCCTCTCATTTCAGATGAGTAGACGGAGGAGATTTTCAATTAATTTGCCAAGGAGGTTGCAATGGCCGTGAAACAGAACAGGAAGGCCGGTTCATCGATTCCCCAGCTCAGGAACAGGATAGCCAAGTCAGTCTTCTCCGCCGCTGAATCCTCGGGTATTTCCGACAGGGAAATGGTGGAGCAGATGGTAGAGCAGGTGATAGGCAGGCTGAACTGGCTTGAGCCGGCCTCCGCGGTACTGCCGGGCATGGAGGACCTGGTTATGACCGAGCATGGCAGGACCGGTATATCCGAGGCCGAGATACAGGCGAAAGTGAGAGAGGTTCTGTCAGAGGTCACGCTTGCTCCGGTCAGGGAGAAGTCGGCCAAACACAGTGAGAGAGGGCGTAAGGTGGGCCGCAAGCCGGAGGAAATCCAGCTTTCCACCAATGCGAGGGTGGTCCTTGAGCGACGGTATCTGAGGAAGGACGCGGAAGGGAATCCGGCTGAAACACCGGAGGATTTGTTCCGCCGCGTATCTCATTACATTGCCTCCGCGGAGAAACTTTATGATCAGAAGGCCAATGTCGATGAGGTGGCGGATGAGTTCTATCAACTTATGACCAGCCTGGAATTCCTGCCCAACTCCCCCACACTGATGAACGCTGGAAGAGAGCTGGGTCAACTCTCGGCGTGCTTCGTCCTTCCCGTTGAAGATTCCATGGAATCGATTTTTGATGCGGTCAAACATACAGCGATGATCCATAAAAGCGGGGGCGGCACCGGCTTTTCGTTTTCCCGGCTGAGGCCGGAGAGTGACCGCGTGGGCTCCACTGGTGGAGTGGCGAGCGGGCCCGTTTCGTTTATAAAAGCATTCGATTCGGCAACTGACGTAATAAAACAGGGCGGGATGCGCCGTGGCGCGAATATGGGTATATTGAGCGTGGATCACCCTGATATCATGAGCTTCATCACAGCCAAGGAGAACAATGATATCCTCAACAATTTCAACCTGTCGATAGCTGTTACCGAACAGTTTATGGAGGCGGTGGAAAAGGGGACTCGCTATGATCTGATCAATCCGCGGACTCGGGAGGTGGTCGGCCAGCTCGATGCCAGGGAAGTCTTTGACAGGATGGTAGAGCGCGCATGGGCCAACGGCGATCCTGGAGTGGTTTTCCTTGATCGTATAAACAGGGATAACCCAACTCCGCACCTGGGCAAAATAGAGAGTACCAATCCGTGTGGCGAGCAGCCTTTGCTCCCGTATGAAAGCTGCAACCTCGGTTCGATCAACCTGGCCAGGATGATAGGGGAGGAGGATGGTGTCCCGGTGATCGACTGGGATAAGTTGAGGCGGGTAGTGAGAACCTGTGTGAGGTTCCTGGATAATGTCATCGATATGAACCGTTTCCCGCTTAAGGAGATCGAGGAGATGACAAGGGCTACGCGAAAGATCGGGCTGGGTGTGATGGGATGGGCGGACATGCTCATTCGGCTGGGTATCCCCTATGACAGTCCGGTGGCGCTGGAAACGGGGGAACAGGTGATGCAGTTCATCGATGATGAGGCCAGGCAGGCGTCGATTGAACTGGCCTCAAAGAGGGGGGCGTTCCCTGAGTTCAGGGGCAGCGTCTACGATAGGCCGGGTGCGCCAAAGATAAGGAACGCGACCCGGACGACCATAGCTCCAACTGGAACCCTTTCCATCATTGCCGGCTGTTCCAGCGGAATCGAGCCGCTCTTTGCTTTGAGTTACTTCAGGCAGATACTGGATAACGATAAGCTGGTGGAGGTCCATCCTATATTCGAAGAGGTGGCGAAGAGGGAGGGGTTTTACAGTGAGGATTTGATGAAGAAGCTGGCTGAGACGGGCAGGATACGTGGCATGGAAGGTATACCCGAGTGGGTACAGGAGGTGTTCGTCATCTCCCATGACATCGCTCCCGAGACTCATATTCAAATGCAGGCGGCGTTCCAGAAGCACACAGATAACGCGGTATCCAAGACCATCAATTTCCCCAATCATGCCACCAGGGAGGATGTGGCGAATGCCTATTTACTCTCGTATAAGGAGGGGTGCAAAGGTATAACTATCTACCGTGATGGCAGCAGAGATTTACAGGTGCTGAATATAGCGGGCAAAGAGGAAGAGGTACCTGAAGGCCATGCCCGTATGTCTCCAAGGGAGAGACCTGCGGTTACCTTCGGGGTAACCGAGAGGATGACTACCGGTTGCGGTACTCTTTACATAACCGTCAATTCCGACGAGGACGGAATCTGTGAGGTATTTACCAGCCTGGGCAAGTCCGGTGGTTGTGCCGCGGCTCAACTCGAGGCTGTGGCCAGGTTGATATCAATGGCCTTGAGGGCGGGAATGGGTGTGGAGACGGTGGTAAAACACCTGAAGGGCATCAGGTGCCCATCGATCGCATGGGCTGGAGGACATGCCGTGCTCTCCTGCGCGGATGCTATCGGCACGGTGCTGGAACGGCAAATGAAGCACCAGTTGCCCCATCAGTTTCCCGGGAATGGCGATGGCGAATTTGAAGCAATTCAGGCTCCCGGTGGTAACGGGTCATCGGGACTCGGGGTGATGGGTGGCCAGTGCCCTGAGTGCGGCGGCCTTCTGATATACCAGGAGGGCTGTCATATCTGTTACGGATGCGGTTACACCAAGTGCAGTTGAAAACAGCATTGGAAGCCAGGACTTGTTTGGGGAATCTTTTAACCGAGTGGTGGTTTCGGGCGTATGGGGACGTTTCCCCGGCTTGATCAGAGCTCACTCAAATACGATGCCAATGGAAAGAGACCAGATTGATAGCAGGACCTTCTGTCGAAGTAGGGTGCCTGGCTACTCTATAGAAAGGTGATAATGGCCGGAATTCTTATACTTTTTGGCACTGGAGAGGGGCAGACCCGCAAGGTAGCCAATCGCATTTCGAGGGTTGTGCAAGAAAAGGGTCACGAGGCGATGGTGGTTCAGGGTAACAAAGCTCCTGAGGATTTTTCAGCAGCGGGTTTTGACGCGGCTTTCGTCGGAACATCGATACATATGGGCCTGCACCAGTTATCTGTGCGCAGACTGGTAAGGGATAACATAGAGTCGTTTAATCGAATTCCCACCGCCTATTTCTGCGTTTGTCTGCACGCCTGCGGGAAAAAAGAAAAGGACCGCAAACAGGCGCAGGCGTACATCGATGACTTCAACAAATACACCGGACTCCAGCCCCGGAAGATGGCGGTCTTCGCCGGAGCGTTAAGATACCCCTACTATAATTTCGTCAAACGATATGTGGCCAAGCTGGTGGCTCGCCGGGTGGGGGCTGATACCGACACCAGGCAGGAATACTACGAGTACACCGACTGGGAGGCTGTGGACGCGTTTGCGGTGGAGTTTCTGGAATCGATAGAATAGAATCAATTGGGGTGAACTATGGCACAACAGGTTTGTAATGGGGCTATGTGTCAGTGCAGCTTTGGAATGGCGCCAAGTTCGCTGGTGATCACACCCGAAGGCATGGTACTGGCCGGCGGGCAGCCGGCGGCAACCATCATGGATAACGTACCAATGAAGAACGTGCAGCCGTTCGGCATGTGTACTACGCTCAGCAATCCGCAGGTGGCGTCGGCTACGGCGGCGGCCCAGGGAGTGCTTACTCCGCAACCATGTGTTCCGGTAACCTCCGCTCCGTGGGCTCCGGGGTCACCTACGGTTATGATTGGTAACAAACCGGCGCTGAACAGCAACTCCCAGCTTATCTGCAACTGGGGTGGGGTTATCCAGATAACTCAGCCGGGACAGTTTACGGTGGAGGTCCCGTAAAGGCAATAAAGGCGGGATATTCCAGGGGATCACTTTAACAGGTAGTGACTTTGGGGTCTGGGGGTGCCCCCCAGATATAAATTTCCCCAATTTTGGGGAATTAAAAGGAGTTGATCAGAGTTACCCTGAAAAACTCATAACCAGCTTACGTGGAAGTATCCTTATGAGTAATCCTTCACTCGGATACTGGCAACTGAAGCGGCAGGATGACCACGGAAACATTTATTTTGTGGGATCCTTTGAGTCTCAAGAGGAGGCGGAGGAGGTGAGGAAGAACTTTGAGGAAAAGGGGCACAAACAAATGTACTGGATAGAGAGAGTCGGCGAGGATCGGTGAGCATAGCCGCTATTTTCGGAAGCATAGTATTTGGCGCGATTGGTATGGGTTATATATGGACCGGGAAAAGACATAGCAGGGTGCCGACCATTTTCGCTGGCGTGGTTCTCTGCGTTTTTTCATATCTTGTGTTTGTCAATACGCTTGTATTTCTCGGGCTTGGAGGATTGTTAGTTATTCTGCCGTTTGTACTGAGAAGATGGTAGGTCGCTGTCCCTTATGGTTGGTTTGTAAATGTTAAGCAATGCTTCGCGGTCGACCTGTTACTGTACGGGTAAAGAAGTCAATTCCCCGGGAGGCCGGGGTTTCCCTCCGGCTTTAAAATTCCCCAGGTTTGGGGAATTAAAAGGGGTTGATCAGAGTTTACTTAATGGAACTGGGTAAAAAGATTGACTCAGGTCTTATACTTAAAAGGTGAAATACAGGGGGTGAGGGTTATGGAAGAAAACCAGCAAATGCCGGAGAAAGAGGAGGTCGATAGAAGGAAGAAAGAGGTGGGGGAGACGCTTTGTTGCCCGTATTGCCGGGAGCGTATGAAGAAATGGGCAGTACCGCAAACGTTGTTTACCACGTGGCCCAATGAGTACATGTACATTTGCTTCAATGATGAGTGCCCGTATCTGCTGAGGGGCATCGATGCGATGGAAAGCATGGGAAACGCGGGTGCTTACCGCTTGATGTATGATCCGTTGAATGATTGCTGCCAGCCGATTCCGATACTTAACCGGCAGGCACTCAAAGACGGGATCGTTGGCGAGGATTGAAACTGGAACCGGGGTAAGTCGATTATGGAAGCGAAAGAAAGAAGAAATTTGCAGGTGGTACAGAGATTTATCAGCTCCATTGGGGCAGGTGATATCGAAAACGCGATGGCCTCTCTGGCCGATGATGTTTACTGGGAGTCCCCGGTCAGTATGAATCCGCCGCCGGAACTGGGCTGGGCAAGACCGCGCCATGGGAGAGAGCAGGTTCTGGAGTTCATACGGGATATGTGGGGGCTGGTACAGCCTTATGTAATGGATACTCTCAGCATTACCGCGCAGGGCGATAACGTGATAATTGAGGGGCGTCACCAGTGCCAGGTCAGGGCCACGGGCAAGTTTTATGACCATCAGTGGGTACAGGTTTTTACTCTCAGTGACGGACTCATAACGAGTCAGAGGCAATACTATGACACCGCTCAAATAATAGACGCATTTCACTAACGGGGAGAATATGGAACCGTCTGTAGTTGGAACATGGAGGCCGCTATCTTTTGATGTGAGAAGGGAGGATGGTCAGATCAGCTATCCGGGTGGGAAGGACCAGGTGGGTTATCTTATTTATAGCGATGACGGCTATTTCTCGGTGGCGATGATGAGAGCCGATCGCCCGGTCTACAGTTCTGATGACTTTTGTGGAGGCACGGTTGAGGAGAAGGCGGCGGCCGCCGAGACCTATATTAAGTTGCGGGGAATACAGTCTGGGTGAAGGCGAGGTTACACATTATATTAAAGTCAGCCTTTTCCCGAACTGGGTTGGAACCGATCAGCACCGGTTTATCAAACTTGATGGTGAGAGGCTGCTTCTGAAAACCCCCTTTTTCCTGGTGGCGGGCAAGTATCAGATAGCGTACCTTGTCAGGGAGCGTGCCTCTTTGGATCGTTATAATTGACATAACATGAAATACTGGGAAGATTTTGTGATTGGCGAGCGGAGAATTGGCAGGGACGATTATCTGGTAACCAGGGAGGAGATAATCGAATTCGGGCGCAGGTGGGATCCCGCCCCCTTTCATGCTGACGAGGAAGCCGCGAAGGCCTCTGTCTTCGGCGGACTGATCGCCCCGGGGCCTTACCTGCTGGCCATACAGACATGGCTCATGCACCGGTACGAGCAGCGTGAGGGGGAGGTTACCGCCGCAATCGCAAGAGTGGCGACGGACGACCTCAGGTTTCACCAGGCAGTACGGCCCGGTGACAGGATATCCTTCGAGATGGAGTGCGTGGACAAGCGAGAGTCGGATACCAGGCCTGATCGAGGCATAATCGCCGATTCCATAATCCTGAGGAACCAGAGGGGCGAGCCGGTGTTGACGCTTAAGAATACCATTCTGGTGGAGAAAAGGAACCCGGGTAATTCAAGTTAGAGCCGATTGCTGGATTTAAAGTCCCCTATATATGGTATGATAATTTTGGAAGGGAAACGTGCGAATTCTAGGAGTAGACCCAGGGCTTAACACTACCGGTTATGGTGTCATAGAGATATCCGGTGGCGATATAAGGGTGATTGAAGGCGGGGTGATCAAAGGTGGATCGGCCGGGACGCGTATTGAGTTAAGACTGGCAAGGCTTCATGATGGAATTGCTGAAGTCATGGAGCAATTCAAGCCTGAGGCCATGGCCCTGGAGAAGCTATATTCACATTATGAGCGCCCTTCGACGGCAATTCTTATGGGGCATGCCAGGGGTGTGATATGCCTGGCTGCCGCTCAAAGCGGAGTCCCTGTCTGCAGCTACGGGGCAACGGAGATCAAGTCGTACCTCACGGGAAACGGCAGGGCATCGAAGGTGCAAATGCAAAAGGCGATTCAGGCACATCTGCGATTGGATCAGGTACCGGCACCTCATGATGTGGCCGATGCGCTGGCGGCGGCGGTTTGCCATTACTGGACTGTATCCAGTCCGGTGATGGACGCTGTGGGGGACCACCAGCGCGTCGGCGGCATCAGGAGGGCGAAGTGATCTCGCATATTAAGGGAATCATCAGTGAGATAGATGAGGAAAAGTCCAGGGTTGTGGTGGATGTGGGAGGGGTCGGTTATGAGATTCTGCTCCCCATGTTCGTAATGCGCTCTCTGGTCGATCGTAACAGTCGATCCGGGGACGATATAACACTGAAGACATACTATCATGTAACCGAAAGGCAGCCCCGTCCCATGCTGGTAGGGTTCAACAACGAATTCGAGAAGAAGTTTTTCGAGAAGCTCATCGAGGTTGAGGACCTGGGACCGGCCAAAGCGGCCAAGGCCTTCGTGTATTCCGTCTCCACGGTCGCCAACGCGATTGAAGATGGCGATGTTCGCATGTTGCAGAGTATGCCCGGCGTCGGGGGCAGGACCGCTCAAAAGATCATCGCTACCCTGAAAGAGAAGGTGGCCGAGTTTGCTCTTCTGAAAGATGAGGGCTATGACAGTGTTCCACCCAAAGTGGTTAAAAAAGATATTCAGGATGAGGCAATCGAAGTGCTTGCCGGGTTGGGATATAAAAAACCCGAGGCCAAAAGCAAGGTTGATCAGGTCCTTGAGGCTAACTCCTCGATAAATGAGGTGGAAGCAGTCATACGTGAGGTATTCAGAGCAGAGAAGAAATGAGGGTGAATGAGCCGCGAGCCATCGATAAGCGGAGAAGATCAAAGCATCGAACAATCCGCCAGGCCGGATCCGGATGAACAGCTTGCCTGGAATCTGAGGCCGAGGACGCTACCTGAGTACATCGGGCAGCCGGAGCTGGTCGAAAGTCTCAAGGTGGCTCTTACCGCTGCAGCTAACCGTGGCGAGCCGGTTGAGCATATCCTTTTGCACGGCCCACCCGGGCTGGGCAAGACTACACTGGCGCACATAATTGCCAGTGAGATGAAATGCGGCATTACCCATACCGCCGGTCCGGCGCTGGAAAAACCTGTTGATATAGTCGGAATCCTCTCTAACCTCGATACGGGGGAGGTCCTTTTCATCGATGAGGTCCACCGGCTTTCCCGCACGGTGGAAGAATATCTTTATTCGGCGATGGAGGATTTCGAGGTCAACTTCATCTATGGTAAGGGAGCATATGCCAAGACACTCCCTTATCAGCTAAAGCGTTTCACTCTGGTGGGGGCCACTACACGTGCCGGTATGCTCAGCGCTCCGCTGCGTGATCGCTTCGGGATTACCTATCATCTGGATTATTATTCACCTGACGATCTAACTAAAGTGGTCATGCGCTCCGCCGGGATTCTCGGCGTGAAGATCAATGATGAGGGCGCGCGTGAAATCGCCAGTCGATCCAGGGGTACACCAAGGGTTGCCAACCGATTGCTCCGCCGGGTCAGGGATTACGCCGAGGTGAATGCTGACGGCCTTGTAACTCAGCGGATCGCCGATGAGGCCTTGAATAAGGAAGGTGTTGACAGGGCAGGACTGGACAGGCTTGACAGGTTGTATTTGACCACTATCCTGGAGAACTACAACGGGGGGCCGGTGGGCGTGGAGGCCCTTGCCGCCACTATAAACGAGGAGCCGAATACGCTGGTCGATGTAGTGGAACCCTTCCTGCTCAAAATGGGGTTCGTTACCCGGACGCCTTCCGGAAGACGCATTGGCGAGCCGGCCCGTATCCACCTGGGATATTCGCCTAAAAGCGGCGGCCAGCAGCTATTGCTCTGACCGGTCTACAGCCGTTTGTTCAAAGCCCCACTCTACGCGTGTGCCCCTTTCTTTTATTGGGAGAATACAGGAGGAATCTATGAGGAACAAGCCGAGTCCAACTCAGCAACAGCTGCAAAGCATGGTCAACGTGGCTCTAGGGAAGGAAAAGGCTGATCTGGCAATCCTGGGTGGCAATGTGGTGAATGTCTATACGGGCGAGATTCTCGACGGCTGGTCAATCGCCACAAAAGGCGAGTGGATTGCCTACGTTGGCGATGATGCGGCTCACACAATCGGCAATGGAACTGAAGTCGTGGACGCATCCGGAAAGACCGTCATCCCGGGCTTGATTGACGGTCACGCTCACCTGCTTCATACTCATGCCACGATTGACCAGTTCCTGAAATATGTGTTAAACAGCGGTACGACTACGATAATCTCAGAGACACTTGATTTCGCTTTTACGCTGGGTTATCAGGGAGTGATTGATTTCCTCGAATCGGTCAGAGACCAGCCGATAAAAGTCCTCGCGACCGCTCCGTCAACGCTCTCGGTTGGACAGCAGGATTACAGAAACGTCATTTCGCCGGAGGAATTCATCCGGTTGTTTGAACTTGAGGGGATAATGGGGCTGGGTGAGAGTAACTGGGTGCCGGTGATTCGAGGTGATGAAAGATTGATGAGCGTTTTTGCTGATGCTCTGGCCAGAGGTGGCAGGCTGGAAGGCCACTCGGCTGGAGCCAGAGGAAATAAGCTGGTCGCCTTCGCCGCATCGGGAAATTCATCCGACCACGAATCGATAACCGCCCGGGAGGCACTGGACCGGTTGAGACTGGGCATGCATGTGATGGTGCGGGAGGGTGATGTGAGGCATGACCTGGAGGCCATCGCCGGTATTAAGGATGAGGAGATTGATTTCAGGCGTCTGGCGGTGACAACCGATGGGATAGGCGCAAAGCACTTGATCGAACACGGATATATGGATTCGCTTGTTCAGAAAGCTGTCGACCTGGGTTTTGACCCTGTTACTGCTGTGCAGATGGGGACGTTGAATGTCGCGGAGCATTTTGCCATCGATGACTTCGTTGGTGGAATTGCCCCTTCGAAATACGCTGATATCGTCATTATCCCTGCCCCGAATACTATCCGGCCGGAAATCGTGATAAGTGGTGGAAGAATTGTCGCTCGCGACGGTGAAACGATTGTCCGGCCCAGAAAACATGTGTACCCTAATTTCACGCGAAATACCGTTCTCCTCCCGCGCGATATGGAAGCCGCTGACTTTGCCATTAAGGTGACCGGGAAGGCCGGTCAGGTAACCGCCAGGATTATTGATCTCGGAAGCGACATTGCCAACAAAGAAAAGCTTTTAGAGGTGAGTGTATCAGATGGTGAATTGAAACAGGATATAGACAGGGATATTCTGAAGGTCGCGGCGATTGATCGTATCAATAATACGGGAAAGGTATTTACAGGGCTGATCAGGGGGTTCGGGTTGAAAACCGGCGCTCTGGCCGCCACCGCAGCGTGGGACGTAGCCAATATAGTGGCCGTGGGGGCGGATGACGGGGATATGGCAGTAGCGGTCAACAGGATTCGGGAAATGCAGGGTGGTGCTGTTTTCTGTGCTGGTGGCGAGGTTAAGGCGGAGTTACCCATGCCTGTAGCGGGTCAGATATCGGAGTTACCCCTGGAACAGATCACTCAAAGACTGGAACAGATTCAGAAAACGGTTGCGCAGGCGGGATGCCAGCTCGAATACGCGCACCTGATGCTCAATACCCTGACCACCACTTTGGTGCCAACACTGCGGATTTCAGTAAGCGGATTACTTAACATCAAAGAAGGTAAACCGGTTGACCTGATGGTGAAATAGGGAGACGGTAAGGCTTCCCATTGATACCCCGGGGGTGCCCCGGGATATAGAACCAATTACTCAGGTTTCCCTTAATCCAGCTCCGGCTCGAGCAGGCCGTACCGGCCCTCTCCCCTTTTATATACCACGCAATACCTCTCGTTTTCGGCATTGAAGAAGAGGTAGAAGTCATGAGAAAGGAACTCCATCTGCTCTATGGCTTCATCGGGTGACATTGGTTTTATCGGGAATCGCTTGTACTTGATCATCCCGGTAGATTCCTCTTCCTCAGGAGGAACCACTTCTCCCTCTATTGTTGCGGGATTCTTCGAAAGCGCCGTCCGTTGCCTTTTCCTGCCCTGGAGCCGGTCCTTGTAGCGTTTTATCTGGCGGTCAATTACGCCCGATACTGAATCGACCGCGGAGAAGATATCCGGACCGCGTTCCTCGCCACGTAAGAATGTTCCATCAGAATCGATAGTTACCTCGACCACATACCTGTTCTCTTTAGACCTGGTGCTCTCCTCCGAGACTTCCACCTTGGCCCTGGAGATGTTCTGTAGATGCCGGTCGAATTTCTTCGCCTTTTTCTCTATGTATGCTTTTGCGTTCTCCGGAACGTCGATATTCTTTCCCTTTATCACCAGATCCATTTATTCCTCCTGAGACTTTAAATTCTCCCTCGAAAGAGTCAATCCCCAGATAGAAAGGGGCCTCGATGCTTTTATGGCCTCGGCGCAGGCATCCATGGTGGATCCCGTAGTGCAAACGTCATCGATGATCAGAACTCGTTTGCCGGCGAAGATATCACCCGTACAAACGAATGCGCCTGACATGTTCGTGGAGCGGTCCGAGGCCTTCAGGGCTACCTGAGAGGGTGTATGCCGGGCGCGGGTTAGCGCGCCATCGCATACCGCTATGCCAGCGTTCTTGCCCAGCTCTTTTGCCAGTAGATGTGCCTGATTATAGCCGCGTTTGCGCAAGCGGCTGGCATGTAACGGTACTGCCACGATGATGTCAGCCGGTATCGGGTTATCTTCCAGATATCGGCGCATGAACCCGGCCAGCGGTCCGGCCAGCGACTTCAAGTTGCCGTATTTCAGGGAATGCACCATCTCCCGCGCCAGGCCTTCGTGCAAAAAGACGGAGCGAATGCCATCGATTCCTGGAGGTTGATGTGAGCATTTTGGGCACAGGGATTTCTCTGCCAGTGGAAGTCCACAACGGCTACAACATGGTGGTTCCAGCCTGGGCAGCGCTGACTGGCATGAATTGCATATCAATGCCCCCTCCAACCCACACCCAATACAATGGGGAGGGAAGACCAGATCGAGAAGCGTATCTGATATTCGACTGAAGGTGGTTTGCAAGGTCATTATTTATTGTATCAAAGATT
This sequence comes from Dehalococcoidia bacterium, assembly GCA_046484125.1. Classification (GTDB taxonomy): domain Bacteria; phylum Chloroflexota; class Dehalococcoidia; order SZUA-161; family SpSt-899; genus JBGLNL01. The sequence continues at coordinate 14,097 of JAWOBX010000065.1, forward strand.
TGCGGCGCCGATAAGTTCGGTTATTCCTGATACCCTCTCTTTTTCCAGAAATTCATAAATCCCATCGACGATTTTCAGCATGGTACCAGGGTCATTAAAAGTGGCTGTGCCCACTTCGATAGCGCTGGCACCGGCCATTATGAACTCCAGAGCGTCCCGGGCCGTTGTTATTCCTCCGCAGCCTATTACGGGAACATCAACCGCGCCAGCCACGGTGAATACCAGGTAGAGTGCCTGTGGCTTGATCGCGGGCCCTGATAATCCACCGACGGTATTACCAAGCACAGGGTGCCTTCCGGCTGTGTCGATAGCCATGCCTTTAAATGTATTGGCGACTGTGATACAATCGGCCCCCGCATCTGCCGCCGCCCGGGCTGTTTCGGTAATATCAGTTACATTTGGCGTGAGTTTGGCTATGAGAGGAAGGTTAGTCTCTTTTCTCATAGAAGATATTACTTGTGACGTACCTTTGGAGCTGGTACCGAAATCGATACCGCCTTCCGTCAGGTTGGGACAACTGATGTTCACTTCCAGGCCGGCAACTCCCTCAACCCCATCAAGTGCAGAAGCCATTTGAGTATACTCATCGACCGTTTCTCCAGCCACATTAACTACAACAGGCACCTGCCATTGAGACCACATCCGGGCTTTTTCCCGGATAACGGCCTCCACACCGATATTCTCCAGCCCGATGGAATTAAGTAATCCGGACGCGGTTTCCACCAGACGTGGGGAAGGATTCCCCTCTCGAGGTTCAAGGGTGGTTCCCTTGCAGATAATCGCTCCCAGTCGCTGGATATCAATGACATCGGCGTATTCTGTGCCATAACCGAATGTGCCTGAGGCGGCAATTACCGGATTGGACAGGGTTAAATCCCTTCCTCTATTCTTGACAAGTTGTACTGAGAGCTTTGACCGGGTCACTTATCATTCCTTTTGATTGCCCTGACCATGGCCCTGCCCGCAGCTTTTGCCTGGCCCATAGCTTCTTTATCATCTCGAATTCCGGCTTCCGCGCCGGCGTATCCTATTACTCCTCCGCCGACGGTCATACGCATAAGCGTGAAGTAGTCTGTCAGGAAGCTGTACGCGTTTCCGCAACCTGCCCTTCGCGCCACCACCGCGATGCCGCCAACTTTACCTCGCAGCTTTCTATGCCACATCAGGGGATAGGTACGATCTAACAGCACTTTCACCTGGCCACTTACATTCCAGAAGTATACCGGCGTGCCGATGAATATCGCGTCAGCCTCGATCAGCTTCGAGTACACGAGATCCATATCATCGCTTGTGGAGCATTCACCGCTGTCGAGGCAGAAAGCGCATCCATCGCATGGGGCGATTTCCTTTCTGGTGATATCCAGGACCTCCGTTTCAGCACCCGCCTCTCCGGCTCCTTCCATTGCCTCATCCATCAGTATCCGGGTATTGGAGTTTTCTCTGGGACTGCCGGCTATTCCGAGAACCTTCATCCTGATGTCCTGTAAACGCCCTGCAGAAGAAGCGCGTCCTTTTCCAGGTTGGGGCTCTCGCAAATGGCTACACCCTTCACATTATGGTCCTTAAGCGCCTGGATAAGGTCCGCGTAACGGAAGTCCGACTCCTCCATGTTGAGGTGCTTGCGTTCGCCTTTCTTACCATAGCTGATGCCCGA
>JAWOBX010000069.1:0-9542 GCA_046484125.1 Dehalococcoidia bacterium
GTGTCATTCGGCGCGATTCATTCTCCATGTCTATTTCTCTTCCTTTATCATCCTCATCATTGGATCGTGTGCCTGCAAGGCTGTGATTCTCTAAGATGAATTGCATACTCTCTGAACCAGGGCATGATTTGAAAGCTTTTCGATATTCGCTAACAGTCTGCTCAATAATACTCAGGTAGGGAATTACCATAATTATTCTTTCAAGCTCATGTTTCATGGCGTGTTCTAAAGCAAAAGACAGCATACTAAAAGTCTTTCCCGTTCCCGTTGGTGCCGTAAGGGTGTAAATCCCTTGTGCCAATCTTCCCGCTTCTAAACAAGCCTGCAACAAATCCGTGCGCAATTGATTCACGTGTGAAGTTGCTTCAGAACGGGATGCCAGCTCTTTCAAGTATGACTGGAGATGCAACAAAGTCTGTTGGGCTTTCAATGAAGCGCCTGTTTCACGATAATTTTTGCTACCATCAGGATTTCCCTGAAAATGAGCTTCAGTTTCTATGAAATCAGCGTCCACTAAAGTGGAGAATAGCATCCTCACATCCAGCATGGCAGAGGCGGTTTGCTTTTGTTCGAATGCTTCTTTCAGCCCCGGATAAACAGATTGGTATCCGGCAGGTAACTTCAAGCCTTCGGAATCGAGTCTTTGCAGTAGCTCTTTAGTATTAGGATTTGAAAGCTGCAATCCCAGAGAATGGTATTCCTGCAGCTTTTGAGGATTCAAGCCCTTTATAGCATCTACAGATGATTGCTGAAGGCCAATATGATGTCCTTGTATTGCCAGAGTTATGGCAATCCCCTGTTGCTGGTATTTATTGAGGGCTTCCCATGCTCCCGCCGACCAGTGATCAATACCGCTTGCTTTACCCTCCAGTCTCTTCCTGAATAAATCGCCATACTTGCCAAGATCATGCAAAAGTCCTGCTGTATACGCTTCTTTGGATGCCCCAAATGTTGCTGCATATTCTGAAGCTCGATTTGCCACATCCTGGAGATGTACTTTAAGTGGATCGGTGGTACTATATTGATTTGCGCTATGTGCAAGGTAATTTGATTCAATATTGGTCATGAGCTTGTAGCCTCCTTAGCCGAATATGAGCATTGCTCTATTCCAATCCCAAATATCCCCAATCGGCACAACCGAATTCAGAGGCGAATTCAGCCGCCTTTTCTGCCGTTCCCCTCAAATGATCTTCAAGAGGATGTTTTCTTAGTCCATCCTCGGAAATATGTGCGAGCGGTTCGTTTTCTTCCATTTTCAAAATCCCTTGAAAGCTAAAGCCTAATTATGCGCCCTTAGCAGTTGAATGAAATTATCTATTTGCTGCCGGTCAGTGAACAATCCTGAATACCCCGAATAGTCGGGGCCTGCGGCTTGATAATACTTCCACGGTTGGATGCCCTCTGGTAAACCGTTCAGCACCGTTTCTTCATCTAGGTTGAAAAGCTGACAAAACCGCTGAAAATAGATCTGGAAGTGCAGACCTTCTTCAGTCGAGCTTTTGGAAGGGATCAGGTTGAAAACGACTTTCCGGCTTCCTTCAAAATCGCCATAGAAGCCAATCGAACTCCGGGTGGTTTGCACCTTCAGGATAAGACTTAATTCCCGGACGAAATCCGCATATAGCTCGCCTACGCCATTCTCCTCGGCAACGTCCTGCAGCTCGTCAAGGGTTAAATTGCGCTGGCGTTTCGATGAGGTCCTCGTCTTCGATTGATACTCCACCATCTCCGGTTCGAGCAGGAATATCCTGGCCAATAATTCCCGGCCATCCGGATCGGTCAGGTACTGAAATGTTGCCACATTGATGCCGACACCATAGGTTTCGGAAAGATATCGAATGATTCGCTCCGTGCTGGGGTCTATGCGGGTGCCGACAATTAGCATGCTATGATTTTCATTAAGGACATCCGGCAAGGCCGATTGGAATTTCTGCATGAAGGCTTCTTCCAGCGGCCGGTTAAGATACTCGCCGGCGATGGCATTAAGTCGGTCGTTAGAGAGGGTTCTTACCCAGGAAGCATAATCAAGTACCTGAGCGGTAATCTCCCGTGGTGTTCTGTCTCGCTTCAACTCCACCACCACGGTGTCACCGTTGGAATCGATGCATAATAGATCGATGATACCACCAAAGTCGGTTTCGACTTGACGACCAATTACCAGCAGATCAGGCCTGAGAACGGTTATGTCTTGCTCGATCCAGTCCTCCAGTTTGTCTTCAAGTTGCAGTACGGCCGGGGAGCATTCCCGAAGTTGATTCGTTTCATCGATAACCCATAGTTTCAGTTCCTTTGGCATAACACCGCCTTATTCTAAATTCAAAGATGACCAACCAGCGGGGCGAATTGCCTCGGCATATCCCAATATGATATCTTATTTGCACATCCTATTTTGATATCTTTTAAAGGATTGATTATGAAAGCGATCTCACTCAAACTACCGGATGAGCTGGTTTCCGCCAGCGAGGAATGCGCCGGGAAGCTCCGGCTCTCACGGGCGGAGTACATTCGCCGGGCCATCGAACGGATGAACAGGGAAACTGAGGCCGTCCTCCGCGCCGAACGCATGAAGCAGGCATCCCTGAAGGTCCGCGCGGAAAGCATGGCCGTGAACGCGGAATTCGACGCCATCGAGGATGACCCCGATGCGTAAGCGCGGCGATATCTGGCTGGCCAACCTTGATCCACGACAGGGTACGGAACCGGGCAAAACCCGCCCGGTGCTCGTGGTCCAGTCTCAGGCGCTGCTTGACGTGAATCACCCTTCAACCCTTGTTATCCCCCTGACTACAAACTTAACGGAGGGCGCGGAACCGCTCCGCATCCGTATACCTGCTTCCGCCGGACTTGCGCAGGAATCCGACCTGCTCATCGACCAGCTCAGAGCGATCGATAACCGCCGGTTGATCCGGGGGCCGGTCGCCTCCCTTCCCCCCGAACTGATGGCCACCGTGGATACCGCGATGAACGACATCCTTGATCTGCTCTCCGTATAAATCAGCCCGGTTCATTCCTCACCATACATATCGTGGAGCCGCCGGGCATACTCCGCAAACTCGCTCCGCAGGCTCTCCGGCTCCAGCACCTCCACATCCGGTCCCCATCCCCTCAGCCATGGCGTCATCTCCAGCGTGCTGGCAACCCTTAGAGTCAGGAGGCATCCCCCGTCAGGGAGGTCTTCGATCTCCTGGGAGGCGTGCCATTCCGATTCCTTCACCCTTCGCGCCACCTTCGGCGCGAATTTGAGTTTTACTTCGGTTTCCTCACCCATCATCACCCCCCAGCTTGGCCCCAGAAGTTCTTCGAGATCAGTTCCCTCCGGTATAACAAAACTGCCATCAAGTATCTCCGCCTCTTTGACGCGTTCCAGTTTAAAAGTGGTCAGCCCCGAACGTTCATTCGATTCCGCCTGCCCGATTACATAGGTGGAGAATCCGGTGCTCGTCATATCAACGAAGTACGGTTCCAGGTACCACTCACGAGCCTCCTCACTGGCCAGCGACAGATACTTAATCCTCATCGGCCTGTGAGTGCACCACGCGATAGCAACCTGCTCAAATATCCTCACCTGACGCGGATCGAGCTTCTTCTTCCGAATCGCCTCCGCGCTTCGCCGCAAATGCGCGCCCGGCCCGGCGGGCAGCATACCTGCCAGTTTGCCCAGGGCGGATTCCACATGCGGATTACCCGCGTCACTCTGCCGTAATACCAGTCTCGCCGCCAGGGCGAGGACCATCGCCTCGTTAAGGGTAAACGAGACCGGCGGCAGAACATAAGTATCAATAATGCCATACCTGTCACCGTTCTGGGTTATGGGAATACCAAGGTCCGCCTGCAAGCTCAACAGGTCCCGCTGTACTGTGCGCACGCATACTCCGCAGAGCTCGGCGATCTCCCTTGTCGTCAGTCCGGCTGGACTGCTGTGGAGTAAATGCTGTATCTGTGTCAGGCGAATGGACCGTGTGAGGCCTTTATCGATAATCATAAGGTTACCCTCTTAAATTCGCACTCTTATGTGCAGAATAGAAGATTATAACATATCTTATCAGGAGATGACGACAGGTTAAGTCGTTTTGTTTTCCAGGGGTTATAAATAAGGGTTGATCCGAAAGATAAAATTACGGAGAAAAAACAGGTGGAAGAGGCGAACAGCCGAAGGGGGCGTTAGATAATCACAGCATCCGGCGAATCTCGTCCAAACCCCGGGTGTTTAACACATCCCCCCGCTCAATCCACCCCCGCCGGGCCTGGTCTACACCGAATCTCATAACATCGAGTCCGTCTATGCTGTGCGAGTCAGTCGAAACGACCACCCTGACCCCCATCTCCCGGGCCATTCTGCAGTGCACATCGTTCAAATCCAGCCGGTCCGGCTGGGCATTGATCTCAAGAGCGCGCCCTTTTTCCCTGGCGGCTTTGATAACGCGTTCCATATCGATCTCATATGGTTCCCGCTGATTTATCATCCTCGACGTGGGGTGCGCGAGGATGCTGAAGTAAGGATTTTCCATCGCCCGGATGATCCGTTCCGTTTGCTTCTCCCCGGATAAGTTGAATTTGTAATGAACAGCTCCGATTACCAGGTCCAGCTCCTTCAGTACATCATCGGGCAGGTCCAGTGAACCGTCCTCGAGGATATCAACTTCGATACCCTTGAGAATAGTGATACCATCCAGCTTTTGATTGACCGAATCTATTTCCTTTATTTGCTCTCGGAGCCGGTTCGCGTCGAGGCCTTTTGCCACAGTCACCTTCTTCGAATGATCGGTAATGGCCAGGTATTCATACCCCTTCTCCATTGCCGCTCGGGCCATTTCTTCAACAGTGGCCTGCCCATCAGTGGCCCTGGTGTGCACGTGAAGGTCTCCCCTGATATCCTCCAGTTTGACAAGCTCGGGCAGTTTTCCCTCTCTGGCGGCCTCAATCTCCCCCCGGTTCTCCCTCAACTCCGGCGCGATATAAGGGAGGTCAACCTGGGCGAATATATCCTCCTCGCTGCCCCCCGCCACCAGGTCATCCCCCCTGTACACGCCGTATTCACTTATCTTCAGTCCCTTATTGACGCCGATCTTTCTTATGGCGACATTGTGCTCTTTGGAGCCGGTGAAATAGTGCATCGCCGCCCCGTAACTCTCCTCCGGAATAACCCTCAGGTCAACCTGCAGTCCCAGGCGGAGCACCACGCTGGATTTGGTATCTCCCTGTGAGATCACTCTCTCTACATCTTCGTAGCCGGTAAAAGCCTTCATAGCGTCAGAGCTCTTTTCGCATACGGCCAGAATGTCGAGGTCTCCGACTGTCTCCTTCCTGCGGCGGTAGCTTCCGGCTACCTGAAGGTGCTTTACCCCGCGCACACCGGAAAGATATTTGATGAGAGGAGCCTGCAGCTCGTCGGCAGTGGAAAGAAGAAGGCGTTTTTCCCTCGAGGTCTTCCCCTTACGCTCGATATCAGCGAGGATGGATTTCTCGGTTTTTTCCCCGAACCCGGAGAGCTCCCTCACTTTACCCCGCTCGCAAGCCTTCCTGAGTTCTTCGACATCGGTGATGCCCAGTTGCTGGTATAAAGCTTTAGTTCGTTTGGGGCCGAGTCCGGCCAGGTGGGTGATTTCCAGTAAACCTGAGGGGACCTCTTTCTTGAGCTTTTCCAGTTGAGAAAGCGCGCCCGCTCTGGTGATCTCCTCGATCTTTCCCGCCAGTTCCTTGCCTATTCCCGGCAGCCTGGAGAGATCCTCGTTCTGAGCCACCATCTCCGCTACACTGTGAGGCAGGCTGCTGACATTACGGGCGGCCGAGCGATACGCGCGAACTCTGAACTCATTGGCCCCCTGTATCTCCAGCAGATCGGCCAGCTCGTCAAAGATAGCGGCTACCTCAGCATTGTGAACAGGCATATCGAATCAGTCCGTCGCTCAGGCCATCATATGTACGAATCACTTTCGGGGAACGGCAATCTCGAATTCGCGCGCCAGACTGCCCTGCTCGCGGTTCCTCCCGGAGATGAGGGAAGTGTATCCAGTCGCAACCCGTTATACCCCGGACTAAACCGACACCTTCCAGCGGATACAACTTTCACGGGTCCGGCGAATTCGGTTTAATCCAGCATACAATTTTCGACAGGGAGAAAGCAACTTCCATCGGGTTGAATATCAATAAGTGCCTGCGACAGGCTCCTTATCCGGATGAAGTTTGCGCCACTTTTCCAGAAGCTGTTCTTTTGTTTCTTTTCTGCCGGGATCGGGGATGCAGGCATCAACCGGACACACGCTCTCACACTGGGAGGCCTCAAAGGCGCCCACGCACTCGGTGCATCTATCCGGGTCGATTACAAATATCTGATCCCCCTCACTGATCGCGTCATTGGGACATTCGGTTTCACAGGCCCCGCACGCAATGCAGTCGTCTGTGATCATGTAGGCCATTGCTTCCCCCTTTCATTGCTCTTTATCACCGAATTTCGCTTCCCGGATCCGGCCTTTAAAGCGCGGGGCATATCAAACAAGAACCATAACCGTATCGGAAATGGTACCCTCCACCAGCATCTCAAATGATTTTTTCCGCAGCTTTTTGTATCCCTGGTCACCGCCTATACTTAACTGCCACTGGTCCAGCGCCATAAGATCCTCGAAGTCGGCCGTCCAGCACAGCGTATTTATTCCATCGAAGCGCATTAAGAACAATCGCAGTTTGACATCCGCATTCTGCGCGTTTATGTAGTCAGTGATCTCACTGGCCCATTTGACCGCGCCGGTGCCGCGCTTGAACTCCGCTCTTCTCTCAAAACGAATCATTATCCCTCCTTCGATGCCGTGTTTGAAGCTGTAATTGAGCCGCGATCTCGCGGCGAGAGGGATTTGGGCCGACGGGCATTTCCTGAGATTGGAAACCTCTCATCCGTCAGAACCGTTTCTTCACCGGATTGTAAACAATTACGGGCTTTAAACACATATCCGGGAGTCCTCTTCCTGTTCTTCCTCTTCAAGCATGCCCTCGTGCGCCGCATACGCGGCCACCTGTTGCCTGTTGCGTAAATTGAGCTTGTTGAGAATGCTGCGTAGATGTACCTTCACAGTGTGCTCGGATACAATCAGCCTCTCCGCGATTTCACGGTTTGTTGCCCCCACCCCAACAAGCTTGAGAACCTCGCCTTCCCGCTCGCTCAAAAGCGTGTGGCGAACGCCGGAGCCGTTTCCGTTATCATCACTCTCCCGTAAGTATTCCACAACATCTTGAGACATTACTACCGTTCCCTGTTCGAGAGTATTGAGGGCCTGCAGGAATTTCTCGGAGGAAAGATTGGTCGAGAGATAGCCCCTTACTCCCGCCTTCAGCGCCGGGATAACATCCAGCCTCTGGTCGGGCGCGGTGAGCAACGCGAGACTCGCGCGGGGGTATTTATCGGCGAGCTTGCGGATTGTTGCCACCTCGAAATCGGAAAGGTGATATTCCATCAAAACTATATCCGTATGAGAAGGCAGGCTGTTTTCCTTGATAGCATCCAGTATGGTAGTAACCTGATAAACGCTAAACCCGGCTCCGCTCAGCACTTTGGTTATGCTCTCACGGATCAATGTCTGTTGATGCGCCACAACTACACACTTCATAGATTCCTCCCCGTTTAGCCGCTCGCTTTTCTCGCTTATCATAATCGCTTCTCCATTGCTTTTTTCCCATTTGTCCCGGTTTCGACGAATCAATAATAGGATACCCGGGCTTTCGACAGATATCCGTATATGTACTTACTGTGGTTTAAAAATGTACTTAAATTTCCGGGTATTTTCAATCCCGTGGCTGGAAATACCACACTGAAAGAAGGGGAATTCCCGCGCCTTTTTTGCAGTAAAGCCGACTCTTTCATGGTAAAAACGGCTATTCCTGTTCCAGTGAGGGGGAAGCGTTAAGCTCCCTCTTTCAGGGCTGAGGGAAATTTTCACCGGATTGCTGCCCGGGATTACTTCGTTTGTGCCGATTCTAATATTCGAACGGGGGATGCGTCCGGAAGGGATTATGCTCTACACTTTACAAGTTGACGTTGAAGAGGGAAAGTTAATTTTAACTCGACGAATACAGAGCTGTCGAGAATCGAATAATCCGCAGGGGATAAGGAAATGGAAGAGCGGCTATTCCGTGATACTGAGCCTCAGGTCTTCGTGACGAACCCGGAGAACCCCCTCGAGGGCCGAATTTTCGTCTGGGCCTGGACACAGTGGTTTGAACGTATAGAAGGCGAATGGGGAAATGTGGCCTTTACGCCTGTGACCATCTCGGAGTCCGGCCTGAGGGAATGGTTACCGAATATGGAGAACGGGCCTCTCGAGTTGAGTGACGCTGACGATGATATCGCGGACATGGTTTCCGGGGAGTTCGCGGAACAGGTACCCCTTTATCCTGAGGGCGAGGAGCTCTTCGATTACAAAGTAACCGACGAGCCGGGACAGGGGGATTTTGAGCACGACTGAATCCAGCCGGTGTACTGTCGCTAACGCTTCTATACAAATGTTCCGCGGTGTTCTTTTTAACTCATTGCTTCACTGGAATGGATTGTTACTCGGTGAGTAACAACACAGGGCGGCGGGGCGGGAAATGTAATAAGTTATTAAATGATATTATCGGATAATCTAAAGTCGGGTTCTATACGAATGTTCCGCAACGGGCTTTTTCACCGCATTGCTTCACTTCAAAAGCAGACTACTCCGGTAACCCACTCGCGATGGCGAGTGGGTTACCGGAGTAGTCTGCGTCGGTTGGTTTGCTATGCCAGGTAAGAGGTCAGGGGTTGAAACGAGTCGAGATACAGAATGAAAAAGGGGTGCGGACTATCGCACCCCTTTTTTTCGACGGTGTATTGATACCGGTGTTCTAATCGTAGCCCGACCCTTTCAGGGTCGCCTCGGGCGAGGCTGAAAGGGTCGCGCTACGGAAACGTTTTCGAGAGAATATTTGACGAATTCGCCGGATTGGAAACACTCACCAGAGTGCGGAGAGATTCCCGATCGGGGCGAGATCACTGAACTCCCTTGTATCCCCGGAGGGAAATCCCCCTTAAATCCCCCTTTCAATAAAGGGGGAAAGCATGGTACGGGACGTGCCTTTCTGAAAGAGGGGGAAGGGAATGGGGGAATAGAGATAGAAAGAAGGTGCAGGAATTCGCCCTCCGAGAGTGGTGGCCGACAGGCCGGGGAGTGTTTTCCTGCCGGGGGCTTCCGGGGGTGCCCCCCGGATTCACAGGGTCGGCGGGCGGGCAAAGGCCGCCGTAGGCGGAAAGAGTCAAGAGTCGATGGTTGGTATGTAGGGGCGAATCTTGTATTCGCCCTGAAACAAGTCGAGATACAGAATGAAAAAGGGGTGCGGACTATCGCACCCCTTTTTTTCGACGGTGTATTGATACCGGTGTTCTAATCGTAGCGCGAGGCTTTCAGCCTCGCCCGAGGCGACCCTGAAAGGGTCGCGCTACGATTAGAACACCGGTATCAATACACCGTCGAAAAAAAGGGGGGCGATAGTCCGCACCCCTTTTTCATTCTGTATCTCGACTTGTTTCAGGGCGA
>JAWOBX010000120.1:0-8184 GCA_046484125.1 Dehalococcoidia bacterium
TTCAAGTCCCAGCCTGAGACCGTGAGTAAGCGGGGTACGGCCACCCGCAGGCAGTTTACGTAAAAGCTTCTGTGCCATATCTATGCTGTTGGTCGGCGGAAGAACCAGTTCGGCACTGTAATCACGGAAAATTATGAGTCCAACATGATCGCGCCTCTGATAGGCATCAAGAAGAAGATAGAGTATGGCACCCTTGGTGGCAACCATCCTTTCCTCGGCTATCATCGAGCCGCTGCCATCGAGGATGAACATAACCAGGTTCCCAACATTTCTCTCGCGCACCTTCTGGCGAATGTCATGCCTCTCAATAAGCAAAGCAGGGCCACGCGGGGACTCCATCCGCCGGTTACTCTGATGAGGAGCCGCCACCCTCACCGTAGCATCGAAGGCGATGTCCGCAATATCCCCCCGCGGTATTTCGTAACCAACATACCTCCCCGTCCTGGTGGCCGTTCGGCTCATAGAGCGACGGCCCTTCTCATTCCGGTGCAGCCTGTCAAGCAGGGGGGTGGTTATTCCCTTGACGCTGTAAGGGGATTCCGGCTCAAATACTATCCCTTCATCAGGTGACCCTCTGGGAGCATCGTGAGGATTACCATCGTCAGCATCATCCTCTTTTTCACTCGTTTGTGATTCTGAGTCCCTCCGCTCCCCGTTCTCATGCCAGTTCTGTACGCTCTTATCCAGAATCTTCTGATCGAAGCCGGCATCTTCAAACGGCTGCCGGCGGCGGCGATGAATGAGGGACAGCCTCGCAGCAGTTTGGACATCATCCTCGACAACGGAGGTTCTGCCGTGAAAAGCCGCGTTGGTTATGGCGGTTTTATGCATGACGATATCCGCCCGATGACCGTCAACTCCGAAATCGACACAGATCCGGGTAATCAGCTCAAGAATATTTCCGTCCAGTCTAACCTCCGGAAGAAGCTCCTTTGCCTTGATTACCCTGTTTCTCAGTTCTTCCTGAGCATCTTTCCAGGAGTGAATGAAGGAGGCCGGGTCCGACTCGTAGGAAAAATGTCTTCGCACCACCTCAGCCCTCGCCTCCAGAGCATCTATGCCCTTTACCTCCACCGCCAGTCCAAACCGATCCAGAAGCTGCGGGCGCAATTCTCCTTCCTCCGGATTCATCGTACCCACCAGTATAAAGCGGGCGGGATGACTGAAGGAAATGCCTTCACGCTCGACGAAATTTACCCCCATTGCCGCGGCGTCGAGCAATACGTCAACCAGGTGGTCATCCAGCAGATTTACCTCGTCAATGTAGAGAATTCCGCGGTTGGCCGCCGCCATCAGGCCGGGCTCAAAATTCCTCTCGCCGGTTTTGATGGCGGTCTCGATATCCAGCGTACCTACCACTCTATCTTCGGTTGCCCCTATGGGCATATCTACTACGGGTACTCGAATCGTGGAAGAACCGGGCTTACCGCCATCCTCCAGCGCCTGGCGGCAGTTATCACAGAGCCCCTCCAAATAATCAGGATCGCAATGGAAAGGGCAACCTGTCACCACCTTTATCTCCGGAAGGATCTGAGCCAGCCCCCTCACCGCGATCGATTTTGCCGTTCCCTTCTCGCCTCTGATCAATACTCCGCCGAGATTGGGGTTGATGGCATTCAGAAGCAGCGCCTTTTTCATATCTTCCTGCCCGACCACAGCGCTGAATGGATAGGCCGCTTTATCTCTGCTGAACATAATCATCACCCTTCCTTGTAATCAATGATATTGAAGGAACCACCAGTAGATGCCGATTTCCCCCGACACACTGGATTTTAACATCCTTTCGTCACAATTTTAGCAGAGAGAATGTAGAGGTTGAGGAATATGAACTGGAAACGCCGACAGTATCGATAGTTTCCTTCAGAGCCTTACTACCCTGGCGCTGTATACATCCGGAACGGCCCGTATCCTCTCCAGGTGCTCTTCGGAGAGGGGTTCATCAAGACAGAGAACCATGAGTGCCTGGCCATGAACCTGCTGCCTGGCCACATACATGGAGCTTATGTTGATATTCGCTTCCCCGGTAACTTTGGCCACGGAGGCGATCAGTCCAGGCCGATCAAGGTGATCACTGAACAGCCAGTATGCGCCGGAAGGTATGATGTCAATAAAGTATTCATTCACCCGCACAATATGAGGTTCACCACGAAGTATGGTGCCCGCCACTGTCGTTGTGCCTACGTTCGTGGTAACCTCTATGGTAATGACACTGCTGTAACTTTCGCACGTAACGCTCTCCTGCTCACTGACCTTGATACCCCTGCGCCTGGCAACCAGATCAGCATTGACCATGTTTATCCGCTCCTCGCTGGTCGTTTCCAGCAACCCGCCTATTATCGCCGCCTTGAGAGCATCCGTACGGCACTCAGCAATTTCCCCTTCGTATTTGATTAATATCGAATGAGCGCGGCCATCCGCGAGTTGAGCCGCCAGTCCGGCTATAATGGAACCCATATATAAGAAAGGGGAAAGGAAGGGCATAGCATCGGGGGGAATCATAGGCATGTTGACCGTATACCTGGCGGGCCTGCCCTCAAGCACCTCGACTATCTGTTCAGCCACATCGCGCGCGACACCGGTTTGAGCCTCCACGGTCGAGGCACCCAGATGCGGGGTAACTATTACCTTATCACTCTTCAGAAGTATATTGTCGGTGGCCGGCTCCCTGGAGAAAACGTCTATCGCCGCCCCCGCCACCCGACCCTCCTCAATGGCCTTAAACAAGGCTTCCTCGTCGATAACTCCGCCTCTGGCGACGTTGAGAAACCGGACAGACGGTTTAACCTTCTTGAGAGCGGTCTCCCCAATCAGTCCCCTCGTCGCGTCAGTCAGCGGTACGTGAACGGTGATGAAATCCGAGTCCCTCAACACCTCCTCGATCGCTACCGGCTTCACGCCAAGGCTTTTCACCTGCTCATCGGAAACCATCGGGTCATAAGCGAGAACATCCATATCCAGTCCCTGGCAGCGTTTGGCCACCTCAGCCCCCACTTTTCCCATGCCGATGATACCCATCTTCTTATTTCTGACCTCGACCCCGACAAAACTCTTGCGGTCCCACTTTCCCGACTTTAGTTGAGAGTGAGCCTGAGGGATGTTACGGGCCAGGGCCAGCATAAGACCGATGGTATGCTCGGCGGCACTGAGGGTATTGCTTTCAGGGGCATTAACCACAATGATGCCCCGGGCAGTCGCGGCCTTCAGGTCTATGTTATCGACTCCAACCCCGGCACGGCCAATAACCAGCAACCTGCCGCCAGCCTCGATAACTTCACCCCCAACTTTCGTCTGGCTGCGCACCACCAGAGCGTCATATTCAGGGATAATCCTCACCAGTTCCTGAGGCTCAAGGCCGGTTATAACATCCACCTCGAGCTGGTGTTCCTTCAGGAGATCTATACCTCCCTGATCTATTGGATCAGCAATCAAAACTTTCATCGGCTATATAACTCGCATCAAGATCGCGGCAATTTACTGCAAACATATCAGCAAATTACAGAAAATTTCAGTTCGACCGCCGGAATTCAAGTATGAACTGAGCCGTTTCCTCCACATCCTGAATGGTCACGGCATTATAAAGGGAGAATCGAATTCCACCGACCGAACGATGACCCTTAACTCCAATTATACCCCTGTTCCTGGCCTCGGCAACAAATTTCTGCTCCATCTCTTCATCAGGCAATCTCATGGTAACGTTCATCCAACTGCGGCTCTTTTTCTCGGCGGTGCCTCTGAAGAAATCCGGATCCTCATCGATAAGATTATACAAAATATCTTTCTTTTTTCTATTGTATTCCTCGATTGCGGCCAGACCACCCCTCTGCTTTATCCACTCCAGGACAAGCTTCAGGAAATACACCCCGAATACCGGTGGCGTATTGTATAACGATTTGCTTTCGGCATAGGTCTTGTATGTGAACATCGTTGGCAGGCCTTCTTTGCACCTGGTCAAAAGGTCTTCTCTGATGATGACCACGGTCAAACCCGAAGGCCCCAGGTTCTTCTGAGCACCGGCATATATCAGTGAGAACTTATTGAAATCGCGCCTCAGCGAAGCGATATCCGATGACATATCGCACACCAGAGGAACATCTCCGGTATCGGGGATCTCGTGATACTGTGTACCCTTAATGGTATTGTTCGATGTTATGTGCAGATACGCGCTGTTGGCCGGATAGCTTATCTCGTTCATCTCGGGGATTCGGCGATATTCCTCGTTTTTTGATGAAAACGCCTCGTGTGATTGCCCCAGAACCCGGCATTCCTTGATAGCCTTGGTCGACCAGGTACCGGTATCAACGTAAGCACCCACCTGTCCCTCATTGAGAAAATTGAGCGGCACCAGGGCAAACTGAGTGGACGCGCCACCGGTCATAAACAGTACATGATAATTATTTCCCAGTCCGAGTATTTCTCGAACAAGGGCCATCGCCTGATCGTTTATTTCATCGTACTCCGGAGATCGATGCGAGCTGGCAAGGATGGATATTCCAGTACCTCGATAATCCAGCAGTTCGTCTTTAACTATCTTCAGAACTTCAGTCGGCACCGCTGCCGGACCCGGATTGAAGTTTATCGTTCTTCTTGTCATAATGTCGCCTCACATTGCTTACTGCTCCACTGTAAAATCATTAAACTCATCTCCGACAAATTCCTCTGTAAATATAGCTGAAAGAACCGGGTACGGTCAAGGAAGACATAGAACCCCAAAACAGCGGTTCAAATACAAAGGAATTCACCCTGGTGGTGAATAAAACCCTACACCACTCCAGAATATTGCTATCGATGTGATAACTCCCGTGAACGTGGGAGGGGAATAAATGTTACGAGAGGATACCAGTGTGCACCCGGATCAATCAGTATTATCGTAAAACTCTTCTCCCTTTACAAAACTCGCTGAAAGGGAATATAATGCAAGCCAAACACCGTCAATTAGTTTGCAGGGAACACCTGAAAAAGCGGTTGCTGACGGAATTAGCTGTAACGCACGCCAATTCAGATTCCCCCGGACTGGGCCCGCCATCTGATTGAAACTTATTAAAAGCGTCATTGACAGAAAAATGAGCCCCAGGAAGAAGAGGAGCAGCTGGCAATCGCCAGCCAAAGAACAGGTGACTCTCGAACCACCTGAACAAGGGGGGAGCGCGGATGCCGACCCCGCCGAGCCGGATATCCGCGTCTGGGATTTGCTGGTCGGGGCTATCTTCGTCGCCATACTTGTCATTGTGGCTTTTGCCATGAGTTGCTGACCGGCGTCAATATCACTTTCCGTTTAAAAAAGAACACAATGGCTATTCAAAGCTGGTATATTGAGGGTCCCCGGTCACACACAATTACAGTGCAAATCGGATGGCTGCTGGGAAATGCCCGAATAAGCGTCGACGGTGAGACAATATGGCGGAGAAGAGTCGCCTGGCTATCCAATGCTCTTGAGTACGTTTTTGAGCTGGAAGGCAGGCAGGTGGCAGTCAGGTGTAATAATCCGTTCGGCCGCAAAGCCGAACTCCGGTTGGATGGAAGACCCCGGTAGCCTTGTATCGAGAGATATCACCCCTCCCCGGAGCCAGCGATTTTTGCTCTCCTTATCAAAGGCCCACATCGAATTTTTTTAGAGGTGACCGGTGTTATGATGTCACCTCATCCGTTATCGGTAAGATCAAACTGTTTAATCCGGTTTTAAAGCAGCGTGCCTGGCGGCTTCCCTCCCGGAAAAAACACAATGGGCAATAGCCAAACCACTTACATAGCCCCTTGATGGAATCCCGGCGGCGTTCCTGCCCACCGCGTACAGTCCCTTTATCAACGATCCGTCATCGCGTTTAACCTCCCGCGTCTCTTCATCCACAACAAGCCCTCCAAGCGTAAGCGTGGCACAGGGAAACATCCTGTTATCGAGAGAACAATCAATGGCATACAAAGGGGGTGTGATTATTGGCTGAAGATGTTCGCTGGATTTCCCCATATCGTCCGCACCACCACTCCGCGCTCTTTCGTTGTAAGACTCGAGCGTGTCACGGAGATTTTGCCTGTGGATGGAGCATTTTTCGGCCAGTTTATCGACGGAATCCGCCTTTTTCCTGTTCAGATAAAGATTGATAAACGCGCTCATAACCTGGAACCATCTCGCCTTGCCCCAGCCGATATCCCTGCGAACCCTCTTCCAGATATCCGCATCTATTATCAGCCAGGCCCTGCCGCCATGTTCTCCCACCATAGCCTCGCCCATCTGAGCGCCATAAAGCTGTTCGTTGCATATACGCTTTCCCTGCTGATCTACAAGCACTCCCTTTACCATGGCCTCCGGGGGCGTTATAAAGCGCCAGGCAGAAATACGGTCCATATGGGCGGCCACACCCCCAACCGCCTCACCAAGTTTAATCCCGCTGCCGTCATCCCCGAGAGTTCCCAAGGGCGGTCCCTTGATATACGCCGGAGCGATCTCCTCAACCATTTTCCGGTTAAATATATATCCCCCGCATGCCAGGATTACGCCCTTGCGGGCACGCACCCTGACAGTGCGTCCCCTCAACTCCAGTAGAGAGAAAAGGGGACTGAATACTCTGTTGAGCGCCGGCATGCTGATGGTAACATAACGCAGTTTATACACAACGTAACTGAGAAGTCTGTGAAGAAGATTGAACAGGCTGTATCTCGGAATAGACGAGAACTCCAGACCGGCAACAGAGCCGTTTTGATCGGCAATAAGGCGTTTGGCCTTGCTGCGATACCTCACCTTTACCCCTTTTTCAATGGCTGACTCTTTCAATCGGCTGAAGAGAGCATTGCCGGGTAACCCCTTACCCAGCGGCCGGTGACCTCTGGGGGCGGGGGTTGCCTGCCGGTTATACGGAGGAAACGGCTCATTACCTGAGTAGTAGAGATAATATGGGTCCGGTGGATAGCAGGTTTTAAACGGACATACCGAAGAATCAAAGCGCACCCCCTGATCCTCCAGCCAGGAGATGCTTGCCGGGCTCTGCTCACAGAATCTTTTGAGGGTTTCATCGGAAACGGCATCCCCCACCTCCATTTTGAGATAGTTGAACATATTTTCAGGATTGTCATCGACCCCCGCTTCCTTCTGAAATGTGGTCCCGCCACCCGCGTAGCAGATCCCACCGCTGTTTTTTGTCGCCCCACCCCCGTTAAAGCGCTCAACCACCAGCACATCGCATCCTTTGTCAGCCGCTTCGATGGCCGCGCAGGCCCCCGCCCCCCCGAACCCCACCACAATCACATCGACCTCCTCATCCCAGTGAAAGCCCGATTCTTTTTCCGCATCCATTTACTGTTCTCCCCTTATTTACCATTAGAATGATCCCGTTCTCTCAATACATCAGACGAGACAGCGGGCCATTCCTTTCTGTGAGAATAGATAATTTATCGAGCTGATGTCAATAACTTACCGCTTCAACAACGATTTTCTAACACATTACGCCTGCCGCGAGAAAAGAGTCTTTCCGTTGAGTAGCACCAGCATTAACGAGGACGCCGGTATTGAAAAAATACTCCTTGACATTATATTTCTCTTCCATTAATATCTGGATAATTAGCGTTTCGCTAACAATCAGGTACCGCTAAACTTTTCAATCAAACGTATCAAGGGGGGGGAATATGCTGATAAGAGGGCCATAAACACATCTGGATGCCGGGCAATTAATCAGCAAGGAGGGATCAATTGAAAAAAATCGCACTTATCAGTCTTGTTCTGGCCGTTCTGGCGGTTCTGGTTATGCCCGCGCTGGCGCCTTCCGGAGAAGCGGAGGCCTGGGGATGGAGGAGTACCAATCCCGAGCCGGGATGTGACACGACAGAGCTCAATTTCACAGCTATAGAAGGAGTTAATCCGAGTAATCAAACAATTGGTGTTTTTAATGCCGGAGACGGCACTCTCTGGTGGAAAGTCAGTGACGACGCGTCCTGGCTGAGCACATGGCCCAGTTTCGGGAGCTCCAGGGGGGAAACGGATACGGTCAAAGTCTCTGTTAACTCGAAGAGAATGGCCCCGGGTAACTATACAGCCAGCATTAAAGTCGCCAAAGCATGGGGCAGCGGTTCCACAATAACCATACCGGTGAATCTGGAGATCATCGAGCCCCAAGTGATGGGCCCCATCATGATAGGGATGGAGGGTATCTTCCCGTGGAGTCCAGATGACGTCTATAAGGGAATGTCACTCTCTCT
>JAWOBX010000056.1:0-4383 GCA_046484125.1 Dehalococcoidia bacterium
TCGCTTACCACCCAGAATGCTTCTCTGTAAGGCATATCATCGATCTGAGCCCAGATGATGAAAGACCAGTATCCAAGGGCTACCAGGAGCACCGGTATTGTGGCGGTCATGACCAGGGTATATATGACTATCCGTTTCATAACTATTCAGTGTGAAGCTGCTGGTGTTAGCAACCATGTAAACGGTTTAATGGAATATTATATCAGATAATTCTATTTGTAACCATAGCTTTCATATTGACAAATAGATTGACACACGCCACATTAAGCCAAGCAGCCATGAGAAAACACTGGAGGGAGAACCTGACCACTGAATGTGAGAAGGCATTTGCATATGCCCGTGCACACGCACGCAGATTCAACCACACGCATCTGAGTACCGACATAGCAGCGGGGTGCCCCAACGGGCACCCTTCTTTCGTTTCTATCCAAGGAACCGTCCTTGGAATCCCTAAGCCCCCACTACGCTGCTTGTGCCCTGGTTCGCACTATGCGCATAGTGCGAACCACACTCACGGCTCGTCCTTCCGAAAGCGAAAGACCTCGGGGCACAGCATCTTAACATAAGTCCTTATGTGTAAGTGGGGGCTTGATTAAGAGGATTCAGAAGACAGAAGGCAGCAGACAGAATCCACCCATCGTCCCCCCGCCAACTAACCATTAACCATTGAATCCCATCCGTTTCCGATTTAGCTGCGGTGTTGTCTTCAGTATGTATTGCCCCGGCTGTTGGACCGCGGCCGGGCGCGTCATCTGGGGTGGTGCCCACTGGGACGCCACTAACCCCGTTATGTTACGTTCACTTAGACATAACCACCGTTAGTGCGTGGGGTGATCGGAATCCTCCGCGCCCGGGTGTGGGCCAGGAGCCGGGAGATGGGAGTTTGTCTTGTTTGCGGTTGAGGGCAATGGCTATGGTATAATAAATTCACTCTCTAAAAACATAGGGGGCAAGATGCAAATAGAGATCGATCAAGAAACCGATAACCGATGGATTGCCGAAGTCCCGGAATTACCTGGGGTGATGGTTTACGGAGAGAGTCGCAGTGAGGCGATCTCCAAGGCTCAAACCCTTGCTCTGAGAGTGATAGCAGATCGTTTGGAGCATGGAGAAGAAATCCCCGAACTCAGAGAACTGTTTGCGGTGGCCTCTTGAGTCAATGGCCCTCCAGGAAAGCTCGTTTGGTGCTGGCCGCTCTGCTGAGAATTGGCTGGTCAATCAAACGCCAAAGCGGAACCTCCCACCGTGTTTTGGAACGCCCCGGATGGCCCGATTATGTTTTTGCCTTTCACGAAGGTGAAGAAATCGGGCCTCGCATGCTTGCCCGAATTGCCAAACGAACCGGATTAACTCCCCGGGATCTGTAGAAGTTTATCAGTTGGATTTGTAGGTTTTACGGGCTTTGGCATCCCGGATCAACCCGTCAACCAAATAAATGATATGATCCTTATCCTCCGCTGGCAGTTCTTCCAGGTTTTGCCATCGATCAAGCATCTCACGAACTTTGAGAATGGCAGGCATATCCTGTTCTCCAATGAGATAATCGAGAGTCACGCCGAACAATTTAGCAAACTTTCGAGCCACTTCAATTGAAGGGGTCATTCGACCCAGTTCATAGCGTCCAACAATTGCACCGGACGTGTCGACTTTCTTGCCCATGACAAGCTTGCAAAAACAAATCCTAGCATCCATTTTCAACATCGCTTAATACAAAACCCCACGTAGCTAAAACTAACCCCGATTTGCAAAATAGAAGCCCTTGTTACCATATGCACCTCCACACTCCCTAACCCAACCAAATCCCCAACCCCCCTTGACAACCACCTCCGCCCCTGATGAGAGTACTTGATCTCGTGTCTGATAGTGCGTGCTATAATGGTGCTCTTCCAAATGGATATCGGAATGAAGAAATGCCTGATGAGACTGCTATGCTCGTACCACTGCGATCTGGACTCCCGCCCAGAGCTATTCACCTTTCAGGTGTGAAATTGAGTATTACACGGTACATGGGTGCTCCCTGGGTGCCGTGACTGGAGCCATGATGAATGTAAAAACAGCACTCGTTTTACCATCGTCCAAAAACTAACTACAATTGCAATGTAATTACAAAGCTTTACATAAAACCAGGTGGTATAGAAGTCTTACACCGACGATCATATTGGAGAACAGCACATGGACAAGAAGTCCGATGAGATGCATGCTCTTGGTATGCATCCGCTTGAGCTGATGTTCATCGATCCCGAGCAGTTCAATTGTGAATTAGGAAGGGTTGTGGATGGGATGATGCCCATGGTGATGGTGACCTGGATGCTGAAGATGGTGGAGTTGTGGGGTGAAGATAAGAGTAAGGAAAAAGGAGAAAAAGGCAGTGGTAATAGTACAACGTAGGTGAAGGTACGTGATTCAATTCGTTGTATTGCCCCATCGATTCCCAATATGGTAAAATCAATCGGTTTTGATGTGCAAATCCATTCATTAATGCAGATCATGAAACGGGTCCTTATCGAATGAAAAGCCGCGGACGAAAAAAGGGAGCAGAATCAGAATTTTGCTCCCTTTTTATATGTTTTCCAGCGGTATCAGTCATATGAAGGGGCGCTATATGTCACAGTTAGCCGAAATGCTCGCGCCTTATAAAGGCAAGAAAGGCGCTACAATTCAAGCTCTCCAGAGAGTTCAGGAGGAACTTGGATACCTGCCCAGGGAGGCCATCGAGGAGGTGGCTCGAGCCCTTCGCCTCTCGTCTTCAGAGGTTTATGGTGTAATCACTTTCTATACACAGTTTCGTACCACTCCGAGAGGGCGGCACATTGTCCGGGTTTGTCGTGGCACTGCCTGCCACGTTCGAGGCGGTGCCCAGGTCCTTGATGCGGTAAAAAGGGAGTTACAGATCAACGAGGAAGAAACCACCACGGACTTGAATTATACACTTGAAACTGTCGCCTGCATAGGGGCTTGCGCCCTGGCTCCAGCGATGGTGATAGACGAGGAAACCTACGGACAGATGACGCCGACAAAGGTGTCGGCACTTTTCACCAACCGGGAGGGGAAGGAAGATGGGTATGGCGGGTAATAGCTCAAACGCGAATGAAAAGCGATCGGTACTGGTTTGCCAGGCCCTGGGCTGTCTCTCCAGTCACTCGGATAGAATCATTGAAGCAATTCGACAGGAAGTTGAGCGGTCGGGCCTTTCCGAAAGTGTGGAGGTGAAGCCAACCGGGTGCCCGGGGCTGTGTCAGGAAGGACCTATTGTCCTCATTGATCCAGAACGTGTCTTTTACACCAGGGTAAAACCGGAAGACGCGGTGGAGATTGTGCAATCGTTGATGCCGGGCGGACAGCCGGTCGAAAGGCTGCTCTATCACGATGCCCAGGGTAAGCCGATTTACAACATCAATGAAGTACCATACTACGTCAAGCAGCAGCATATCGTATTACGAAATTGCGGCCATATTAACCCTGAGGATATTGATGAGTATATCGCTGTGGCGGGTTATGAAGGCCTCCGAAAAGTTCTCGCCGGAATGACACCGGCCGAGGTGATCGAGGAGGTCACCAGCTCTGGCCTGCGGGGTCGGGGGGGCGCAGGGTTCCCCACAGGCCGAAAATGGGCCGGCGCGCAACGGGAGAATCGCGAGCCCAAATATGTTGTGTGTAATGCTGATGAAGGTGATCCCGGCGCTTTTATGGATCGGAGCACGCTTGAAAGCGACCCCCATACCGTCATAGAGGGTATGATTATCTGTGGCTATGCCATTGATAGCCACCAGGGATATATATATGTCCGGGCGGAATATCCGCTGGCGATCAAGCGATTGAGGATAGCGCTGAAGCAGGCCAAAGACAGGGGATTACTCGGAAAGAACATTCTCGGCTCCGGCTTTGATTATGAGCTCGAAATCCGCGAGGGAGCTGGCGCTTTCGTTTGTGGTGAAGCCAGCGCGTTGATGTATTCCATCGAGGGGAAACGGGGCATGCCCCGCGTGAAGCCGCCGCGTTCAGTGGAATCCGGATTGTGGGGTTTGCCCACGGTGCTCAATAATGTGAAAACCTTCGCGTCGATACCGGTGATCATGCTGCGTGGCAGCGAGTGGTACGCCGGCATCGGTTCTCCGAAAAGTCCCGGAACTGCCGTGTTTGCCCTGACCGGTAAGGTCGCTAACAGCGGGCTTATCGAGGTTCCCATGGGTACAAGCCTGCGGGAAATTATCTTCGATATCGGTGGCGGTTTGATGGGTGGGAAAGATTTCAAGGCGGTACAGACAGGAGGCCCCTCCGGTGGGTGCCTTCCCGCAAGCCAGCTCGATTTACCAGTCGATTTCGATTCGCTGGATTCGGCCGGATCCATCATGGGTTCCGGTGGCATGGTGGTGATGGATGAGA
>JAWOBX010000044.1:0-15843 GCA_046484125.1 Dehalococcoidia bacterium
GCCTCAGCCCCCGCCTGAGCATCCATCACCTTCGAATCAGATGCTCCCGCGTATGCCCAAATAGGCAGCCCATAAAGCTCATCTTTCATATCAGCCAGAGCTGCCTGAGTAAGGCTCCACTCCGGGCAACCATAAGATACCACTGTGGCCTTCATATCAAGCGCGCTCACATTAGGACCGAAAAGGAAGGGAGAGCCTTTCCCCGCAAGTTGATGAACGACCAGTCCGACAAGGTTCTCAGCGATACCCAGGGCCATCGCTCCGGCCAGTGTAATCTGGGCGCCACCACCCGCATTTGAACCGGAGGGCAGCCAAATTGAAATCCCCTTTTCCGCGCAGAAAATCAGCTTCTGCATCACGTTTTCCGGAAACCTGAGCGGACTGATGGCCTCGGAGTAATTGAGAAGGAAAGGCTTCCGGCGGAGCTCCTCCTCACCTCCGGCCACGGCGCAGGCGATCCGATGGATTTTGGCTATATCCCGGCCACTATCCGCTATAAAACATATCGGCTTGTTGGCGTTTTTCACCATCTCCGCAAAAGCATAAACATAGATATCTTCAACCGGTACGTCATCCGGGTTCGACATGGACATGAGGAACGAGATGTTTTCCAGGCCGTCTACCAGCCTGGCGAAATTGGCGGTATCATTCAGAACAGTTCGCCGTCTTTCACCTGTCTCTAAATCGATAGTAAAAGTAGTATCGGAGCCTGTCCCGTAGAAAGGATTGCCATCTACGAGCGGCATTGTTTTGTTACCCAGTTGATCATAAAGGGCGATCTGCCTCGGTGCTGATCTCAAGGCCTGTTCCGGGAGATAGGAAGGCATCCTCACCCAGTTACCATCGGAAACACGGCAACCGGCACCGGCAAGCATTTCCAGAACACCCTTATGCTCCATCTTGAATCCGGTTTTCTCGAGTATCTCCAGAGAGGCGGTATGAATGGCCAGTGCCTGTTCTCTGTTAAGCACTTTCATGTGGGGTTGAAGGGTGGGAATATCGATAGGTTTCATGCTTGCCTCCTAAAAACATTGCTGGTGCCACCATCAATTTACTGTTTAAGCTAATAATATGGGGGTAACTTTTCGATTTTCAGGTACAGGGTGAGTTTGAACTCACTACCGCCAGAGATCGTATAACCGGCAGTTTATCAGCCAAACATGGTTGCTGAAGCTATAAGTCGATCTATTTCATAACACTCTAATCTCTAAAAACAGGCCCAATGACTCGTCTGGCAAATGTACTTGTTCAACGAACCAAGTCAGTTATTATACGTGCCCAATAAGGTCATAGGGCAGCAAAATCGGTCGGTTACAGCTATAAACCCAGTGTCTCTTTCGCTTTATTAACGGCAGAACCGGCATCGGAAGCGTAGGCATCGGCTTTTATCTCATCCGCATACCTCTGGGTAACAGGCGCGCCACCAATCATAATTTTGACTTTATCCCTCATGCCGGCCTGCTGGATTGCTTCTATAGTCATCGGCATCGAAGGCATGGTGGTTGAAAGGAGCGCCGACATGGCAACTATATCAGGCTCAACTTCCTGTATCTTCTGCACGAACTTCTCCGGCGGGACATCAACACCGAGATCAGTAATGTTAAAGCCGGCGCCTTCAAGCATCATCGAGACCAGGTTCTTGCCGATATCATGGAGATCGCCCTTTACCGTACCTATAAGAACCTTACCTTTGGTAGTGACACCACCCTCCTGGAAATGTGGCTGAAGCAGCTTCATGCATTCCTGCATGGTTTTTGCGGATCGCAGCATCTGGGGCACAAATATCACCCCTTTGGAGAAGTTCTCACCAACATCATCCATGGTGGAAATAAGTCCATTGTCCAGAATATCTTGAACACCGCTACCCGCATCAAGGAGCTTCTGTGTCTCCGACACGGCTGTGGAAATATCTCCTTTGTGAACCGCCTCAGAAAGCGCTTTAAAATCGGCCATTACATACCCCCTAAGTTAATATATTTATGGGAAAATCTTATACAGAAGTGATGATACCCTTATGATATGCTTCAATATACTTCTCACAGAATTCGTCCTGGCCCAGAAGCATATCAACGGTTACCGCGGTCGACATCAACTTCTTATCCGTTGGATCTAAAATAGCCCCATTCAATCCATAGGCCATGGCAAGCGCCAGAAAATTACGGTTTATCAGATGCCGCTGGGGAAGACCGAAGGATATATTGGACAGCCCACAAATCGTATTCACCCCCTTGAATTCCTCCATAATCTTATTTATAGCTCCAAGAGCGGCAATCCCCATATTGATATCGACTGATATGGGCTGGATGAGGGGATCAATATGAATATTCTCAATGGGAACGCCTTTATTGGTAAGCTTGTTTATAAGATCGCTAGCCACATTCACCCTGTCATCCACCGTGGTGGGCATAGAGGTTTCAGCCATACACAGGGCTATTATTCTACATGGCCGGGAGGTGACAACCGGAAGTAAAGGATTGAGACGCTCCTGCTCCATCGAGATCGAGTTGATCATGGGCTCTCCCTTATGCATTTTCATAGCCTCATCCAGTGCCTTGGGATCCGGGCTATCCAGACATAGAGGTAAATCAATGGCACTTTGTACAGTATCGACAAGCCAGCAAAGACATTCAACTTCCTCGTTTACGAATGTACCGGCGTTAACATCTATGTAATCAGCTCCGGATTCGGCCTGTTCCCTGGCCACCTTCACAATGAAATCAGAATCTCGCTTTTCCACAGCCTCCCGGATACTCTTCCGGCTCGTATTGATCTTCTCTCCCACGATAATCATTCCAAACCCTCACTTTTGTTATCTTGATGAACTTTGCTGGTAAAGCAGGTTTTGAGGTTCACTCACTGAGTACGATATATTAATCAGATAAAAGTGTCAAGACTGACTTTGAACCCCGAAACAGGTGTTTATTACAGTGGTCTGCAGGTATTCCCCCAGTTTTAAAAATTCGCCTGGATTCGGGAATAACGGGGTTTAAATTTATTTGTCTTTGAATAGCTGTTTCGAGGTACAGGCGACATCTTGACACATATATACGGTTAAACTATTCTAGTGTCAACAACGCCACGGCCTTAGTAATAGGTGTCAGAGGGGACTGATACTGATAATTCTAACAATACCGAGTGATAAATATGTCCAGGTTAGCAATAGTCACTGACAGTCTGGCATGTGTCCCAAAGGAGCAAGCGGAAAGACTTGGCATACTCGTGGTTCCTTCAAGCGTAACTATCGGTGACCGCGTATACCACGATGGTATAGATATTACTCCTACTGAGGTATACGAGCTTCAACGGCGAAGCAAAATACTGCCCACCACCTCCGCCCCCTCACCAGGGGAGTTTCTCAATACATATGAGGCCGCGGCCAGAACTTCCGATGCCATTTTGCACGTGTGCATAACCCGGAGTCTAACCATGACATACGACTCGGCCATGCAGGCAAAGGAGCTGGCTGAAGAGAAATTGCCCGGAGTTCAAATAGAGGTAATGGATACCGGCACGGCAGCCGGTGCCCAGGGCTTCCTGGCAATGGAAGCGGCTCGCGCCGCCGCCTCAACTGACGACATCTCTCAGGTAATGGATACCGTAAACAGGATGATTCCCAGAGTTCACCTTTATGTCACTGTGGATACCCTGTATTTTCTGGCCAAGGGTGGGAGAGTACCAAGGGTCGCCTCCTGGGCCAGCTCTATACTCTCAATCAAGCCTATTTTACAGATTTATAACGGAGAAGCCACGCCAGTCGAAAGGGTTCGGACCAAACCCAGAGCCATGAACCGCCTGCTTCAAATAATGAGGGAGAAATCCGGGCCGAAACCGATCCATGTCAACCTGATGCACGCAGGCGTGCCGGACGAGGCGCAGGAACTGAAGGAAAAGATAAGGCAGCAATTCGATTGCGCTGAACTCTATGTCACCGAATTTTCCCCTGTTATGGGAGCCCATACCGGGCCAGGACTGGTGGGGTTTGCTTTCTATAGTGACGAATAGCGCTGTTTCACCCCCACACCCCGGCGCGATTCCGGCAGACCCTGATCTCCACCAAAGGGAGCATTTATGATATTTGATGTCCTGCTCGTAATCGGAGCTTATTTGTTTGGATCGGTTCCTGTCCTGTTCTGGATCGGCAAATCGAAAGGCATTGACATTCGTTGGGAGTCTGATTCACACTCAGCACTCTGGAAAAAAGCGGGGCATAAACAGGGCCTTACGGCTGTTCTGTGGGATCTCTTCAAGGGGCCGGTGCCACCACTTATTGCCTGGGGATTTGACCTGGGCAGTTTGACCATCGGCTTATCAGGGCTGGCCGTTACCGCGGGACAAATGTGGCCGGTTTTCCTTGGTTTCCGATACGGGGAAAAAGGGAACACCACCGGTATAGGCGCCTCATTTGCCATAGCACCGGTTGCCATGAGTTTCGCGGCGATACCCGTAGCCGCCGGAGCTTTAACAAGGGCATTGAAAGGTAAAGGCAAAACAGTCGCCGGCTCAGAGAGCGATGATTCACGGCTTTCCGGCGTATCAGACTCCATGCCACTCGGAATGCTCTGCGGTTTCGCGGTACTTCCCATAGCCGCTTTTCTTCTGCATAAAGATATTGAAACCATCTGGGTTTTCACGGGACTCTTCTTCCTCATCGTGTTTCGCAGGCTGACCGCGGACTTGACTTCTGAATGGAGACAGGGATTCAAGGCCAGCCTCGCCTCCGTATTCTGGAACCGTTTTCTTTATGACCGGAGTTATTACGATTAGTGTAACATTTGACGGAATATATTAGACCTGTTTAATCCCTTTTAAAGCGCTTTCTGCCAGGGTATATATCGAGATGATGAACCAAAGCACCCTGGTGTACTGTCCCTAACGGTTCTGTACAAATGTTACGCAATGCTACTTTCACCTCATTGCTTCACTTGAAAAGCTGACTACTCCGGTAACGCACTCCAGCTTGTGAGTGCGTTACCGGAGTAGTCAGCGTCGGGTGGGTGGTGTGAATAAGGTTCCGGTATTTGCATACAATTAATATCAGGGAATATCCGGTTATTTGCGGGACATTACACTAGTAAACTCTCGTTACCCTGCAAGTGCCAGGAAACCTTCATACTGTGCCGGTATCGGACTTGCGTCAATCCGTAATAATGGAATAAAATACGCGTGATACGATATTTGAGAAACTTCTGAATAAGTGGCGGTTTATGTGGTCCGGGGTATTCACCCGGGCCAGGCCACGATAAGTGGGGGATAATATTTGTTCATCAAATCTTCCGTAAGCGTGAGGATATAGAGTATTGGCAACAGCCGTTGAAATAATCCGGGGATCTCCATACTTTTCCAGCCTCTCCTCCTCCGAGATTAACGGCATCGCCGGCCTTTTCTTCGAGAAGAAGATCGAAAAGGGGGAGGTGCTCGTGTGGGAGGGCGATCCGGGCGAGGTTCTCTATTTCGTCTCCTCAGGGGCGGTAAAGTGCTTCAAAGTTTCAAGTGAAGGTAAAGAGCAGATAATCGAGATAATCCTGCCCGGTAAATCATTCAATGATGTCTCCGTCTTCGACGGCGGACCGAGTCCGGCCAGCGCCGAGGCCATGAGCGCCGTCGGAATTTACGGGTTATCCAGAGACAACGTTCAACGTATTCTCAAAGAGTACCCAAAGTTGTATCCAAATGTAATTGAGGTCCTCACAACAAGGATAAGGCATCTCCTGGGGCTGGTAGAAGACCTGTCATTCCGCAACGTAATAAGCAGAATCGCCAGAATATTGATAGAGCACGCGGATGGCGCAGGTCCCACGCCGAAGTTGACACAGCAGGAGATGGCCGCTATTGCCGGGACCGCCCGTGAAGTCGTCGGAAGGTCACTGAAGACGCTGCAGGAAGAGGGCATGATACGAATGGAAAGGAACCGGCTGGTAATATCAGACAAAGAAGCGCTTAAAAAAATGGCGAAGGCGGTCTGATGAGATGCCGATGAGACAAATATCACATATAGCTAACAGTGATTGAAGTATCATCAAATGTATAGAGGAACCGGATATGCTTGAAATGCCAGTAGTGGATGTGGAAAAGTGCGATGGTTGTGGGGTGTGCGTTGAGGCATGCCACTGCAATGCCATTATAATCATTGAGGAGAAAGCCGTAATCATTGAGACGAGACTGTGCGGATGGTGCACAGTCTGCGAAGCTGTTTGCCCGCTTGGTGCGCTCAGTTGCCCCTACGAGATAGTCATCGAAGGATAACCCTTATTTCTTAACCCGGAGCTAATCCCCTTGTTCGGCTTCCCGCCTGTTTATCGGCGCGTTTGCCGCAACATCGCAGTTCCTTAAATGAATCGCGCCGACTGTAATCACCTGCCGGTAAATCACTCATTCACCGTTTAAGCAGAGGCTTCACTATGGGGTCACATCCGTAAACCTGGCAAAAAACGCCGAGCGGTCATAGATATACTGAAGATCGATGCTACTTCGCCGCCGCAGTAGACTGATTATATCAGGAATATACCGCTGAACAGTTCCGACGTGAAGACGCATCAACTGGCAATAATCCGCCAGTCGCTCTCTTGAACCGGTCAAAGCCTGCACCGGACAACGGCCACCACAATATGCATGAACACCGCACCGGTAACACCCCAAATCCTCTTTATATCTGATCAGCGAATTCAGTTCAGCGGACCTGATATCCGGCTTGCCGTTCTCGTCAATAGTACCTATGGCATAGTCGGGAGGCAGGTCAGCGCAGGGGTACACCTTTCCGCCCATTATATCGAAGTTCCGTGCGAGTTCCACGCCGCACGCCGAGCTCCCTCGTTCCCTGCCAGTCAGCAAATAAAGAACCAGTTCATTGATATGAGCGATCGGGAGCAGTTTCCCGTTGGAAAGCCAGTCAACGTACATATCCATAATCCCTGTAAGGTCACTTTCATACCGGGCCAGGTAAGCCTGAAGTGACTGAAAAGGCTCATCCGTTTCAACCCAGTGCCAGAAGAAATTATCGGCAAACCCTTTACTGAAGAGCCAGAGGAATTCATCGAAACAATCGTATAAAGACTGCCCCTCACGCAAGGTCGACCACATTAACAAAGAGCCAGACCTCACAGGCTTCAGAGCGGCAAGCCCTCGATGAATTAGATCAATAGAAGTGCCGAGGCGAATTGATTCATGCTGGTCCTTTCCGCCATCAATAGAAACAGACCATAACCATATCCGAGGTATCAGTCCGGGGTATTTATTTACGGTATCCTCAATCAGTTGACCATTCGTATATATCATATATTTAAACAAGGAGGAATGCTTTTTAACTGAAAGGATTGAGATAACAGATTCGATCTTTGCCGGCAGCAGGAGCGGTTCGCCACCATAAAAAGAGAGGACTACGTCTCTTTCTCCAAGTCCCTCCAGTAAATGAAGAATCGCTGTGGCATCCCTTTCCGGCCTTGTATCACCTGCCGTAGAGAGCCATTCATTACCGCTTTGTCGAAAAGTGATACTGGAATTGATACACCCGGCACATCTCGCGTTACATCGACCGGTTACTGACAGGTGTACACAATAAGGTTTGCGCTCCTCGAAAGCAAACTGATTTCCCCAGTGAGATATCACCACCGAGTCAGGGGCACGCAAATCTCCGAAATCGGGGTGTATGACCCCTTGAAAGCCTGAGGGGCCATCTGGATCGCCATGAATATCCCGGGGCATTGTACTCAAATTTCAACCGACTCTACAGGAGCTTGAGGAGATCGGGCCTCCCCGAAAGATATGGGGCAGCGTGCGAAGAATGTTGTCCCCTCTTCAGGGGAACTGGTAAATGAAACCTCGCCTTTAAGATATCGTTCGGTTAGCAGCTTCATGCTATACGTACCCAGTCCTCTGGCTTCATTCTTTGTGGAGAAAGATCGCTGGAATATCTGTGCCTGGGCATCTTTC
This sequence comes from Dehalococcoidia bacterium, assembly GCA_046484125.1. Classification (GTDB taxonomy): domain Bacteria; phylum Chloroflexota; class Dehalococcoidia; order SZUA-161; family SpSt-899; genus JBGLNL01. The sequence continues at coordinate 7,927 of JAWOBX010000044.1, forward strand.
GGGATAACGCCCTCATTATTGACCCAAAAAATCACTGAACCGTTCCCCGACTTGCTGCCTAAAACGACTTTTCCATCATAATCCGATGCCTCAAGCGCATTCTTGAGCATGTTTCCTAAGACCCGTCTCAAAATGGTTCTGTCACTGGTGAAATCGATGCTCTCCGAGCCGGAATCGATAGCAATATGTTGCTCATCGCTAATCCGATGACGTGTATAGAGTGATACGGTCTCTTTCAGTATTTCAAGCGAATTCACTTTCTCCGGTTCGATGCGCAATTCGTTGTTCTCAGCGGCCGCGAGGTCCTTTTGTGACTTGATCTCCTCATAGATCTTAGCCACAGCATCGTTCAGCATCGATCCCAGCTCAGGCAGTTCCTCCTCTTTTGCCTCTGTGATAAGCCCGCTTATGAACTGCAGTGTTCCGACCACATTGAGAATATCATGGAAGAATATCCGCTCCAGTGCCCTGCGGCGCTTCTCGTCACTGATGTCCATGGCTGAAACCACCACATACCTTTCACTATCTATCAAGATGGGAGCCGCGTGTATGCGGAGATCCAGAGCTTCACCCCCGTTGATTCGAGTTATCCGGCATTCTTCTATATCAGACTTCCCCTCCAGTCCAGAGATTATGGCCAGCGCCGCACCACATCTCTGACAGCTCTCGGTTGAACCACAACCTTCCATATTCTCGACAGAATGCTTACAGTCCAGCACTTCACCAAACCTCAATCCGCGCAGGTTATCGATACCCTTTGATCTCAGGAAACTCCGCGTAGCCTGATTGGCAAAGATTATCTGCCGATACCGGTTCAATATCCAGACGATGTGCGGCATTGCCTCAAAGGCATCCACAAGGTGAGGTGTGACAGTGATCTTATCAGCCTGTCTGCTTACCTCTTCGTGATCCGCCCTCTCTGTTATACAGGGAATATCCCATTCGGTATCCGGGCACATGTACAAGACCTCACGTTATATTCGATGATTCTAAAAATCAGTTTACTGAACCCGTCCAATGGTACACAACTACAAGCAACGGAGTCAAGCTTTCATTGTTACCCCGAAAACAGCGATTGAAATACAAAGGAATTCACCCTGCGGGTGTCTTGTGAAATTGGGAAAAATCCGTTTACCCCTGACCGGGGAAAACAGCGATGCTGATATGCATCCTTAAAAGACTGTGTGACTCCAATAACATAAACCGGCAGGAATACCGGATACACTGCGACAAATGTTATATATTTTCAATATTTCATCCCGTGATTTTATGACCCTTACACCTTAGAAATTATAGCATTAGTTGATAAAGTCATTATCAAGTTAGTGACTAAAGTCACATACACCCGAAATCACCCGGCTTAAAATGGAAGAAACCGGAAAGGAGGTACGCTTTATGTCGGTAAAAACTCTTGATAATACAGTAAAGAGATCTGGGGAAGCGGAGGCCCTTGCCGAATGTGTACACCACTGGCTCATTGAACCTCCGGAAGGTCCGGTAAGTAAAGGGGTTTGCCTGAAGTGTGGCGAGGTCAAGGAGTTCAACAACTATTTACCGTTTTCCTCCTGGGAAAAAGAGCCGGCTGCGTACAGTGGCTGGAACCTTGATTTCTCGCACATGACGGCCGATCCTGATGCCGAAGCGAACGTATAGCTGATTGGAAACGATGTGCCAGAGTTCGAACGTATTGATAGCAGAAAGCCAGGGCAAACGATATTGATAACGAGAGGGGGTGACAAGCTATGGGCGGGGTCAAGATATGCCCCAAATGCGGGGGGAATGTTTTCCTGGACTGGGACTTCTCTGATGGTAGATTATTTGAATACTGCCTTCAGTGCAGCTATCGACGTTATCTGCCGGTGATAGCAGAAACCGAGAGAAGGGAGAAACCAGTTCGCAGAAGGAAGAAACATAAGAAAGGAGGGACACGTAATGGCACAATGGGCAATGGAAGCGACCTTCAAAGGTCAGGATGTTAGAAGTAGGGAATTCACCGCGACCATGGAGCGCGATGGCATTCCTGTAAAACAATTTGAATCGGAAAACTGGGTCAAATGGATTGGAGACCGGTGCGCCAGGCTATTCGCCATGAGGAGGAACTGATTGCTCTTTAAAATATTCTTCTCCTGTGGTACAGCGACAACATTAATATGAGCAGGTTCGGGCGAAGGCGCCCGAACCTGTATATCCCGTCACAGAAAAAGGGAGGGGACTGATATTACGTGAAACTGTATTATATAATTGTAAATGGGGCAATAAACGGCCACCAAGGAATGTGTATTAATAAGCGGCATTGAGATCAACTGAGGAGGTGTGCGTATGAATTTGAACAGGTTTACTGAGAAAGCACAGGAAGCTGTCTTTACCGCACAGAAAACGGCAGAGGAGAGGCATCACAGTCAGATGGATGTTGAACATCTGTTGATGGCCCTCCTGTCTCAGGAAGACGGTGTTGTTCCACAAATCCTTGGCAAAATGGGCGTTGATATACAGTCCGTGAAGAATAAGCTCGAGGCGGATCTGGGCAAACAGCCGCAGGCTTACGGCGCGACACAGCTGTATATGTCGCAGAGGCTCAGCCAGATACTGAGCAACGCCGAGAAAGAAGCCGAAGGACTGAAGGACGAATACATAAGTACCGAGCACCTGTTTATCGCCATCGTTGATGAGGGGGATAAGGGAGCCGCGGGGCGAATACTGAAAGAACAGGGCGTCACCAGGGACGCTATTTACCGGGTCCTGACCGGAATCAGAGGAAGCCAGAGAGTGACCGATCAGAATCCCGAGGGCAAATATCAGGCGCTGGAGAAATACGGTAAAGACCTGACCGAGATGGCCCGCCGCGGCAAACTCGACCCCGTGATCGGACGAGATGAGGAAATCAGGCGGGTAATCCAGGTCCTCTCGCGCCGAACCAAGAACAATCCTGTGCTCATCGGAGAACCAGGTGTGGGCAAAACCGCCATAGTGGAGGGGCTGGCAGGACGGGTGGTCAACAAGGACGTGCCCGAAGGACTCAAGAACAAGAGGATAGTAGCGCTTGATATGGGAGCCCTGGTGGCAGGCGCGAAGTACCGTGGAGAATTCGAGGAAAGGCTTAAAGCGGTTCTGAAAGAGATTCAGGAGGCTGAGGGAGAGATAATCCTGTTCATCGATGAACTCCACACAGTTGTCGGAGCCGGAGCCGCCGAGGGTTCGATGGACGCGTCAAATATGCTCAAACCCATGCTGGCGCGGGGAGAACTCCACTGCATCGGCGCCACAACCTTGAATGAGTATCGAAAATATATTGAAAAGGACGCCGCTCTGGAACGAAGATTCCAGCCGGTAATGACAGATGAACCTACGGTTGAGGATACCATTAGTATACTTCGCGGACTTCGTGAGCGATACGAGGTGCATCACGGTGTCAAGATCCAGGATTCGGCACTGGTAGCCGCGGCAGTTCTATCCAACCGCTATATAACCGACAGATTTCTGCCTGATAAGGCCATCGACCTCGTTGACGAGGCAGCTTCCAAATTGCGGATGGAGATTGACAGTCTGCCGGTTGAACTGGATGAGGTTCAGCGCCGAATCATGCAACTGGAAATAGAACGCGAGGCCCTGAAAAAGGAAAAGGATACCGCTTCCAAGGAAAGGCTGGCGACTCTGGAGAAAGAACTGGCTGATTTAAAGGAAGAAAGCAGCGCTCTCAGGGCTCAATGGCAGCAGGAAAAGGACGCTATTCAGGCAATCCGGCAAACAAAGGAGCAAATAGAGCAGGCCAATATTGACGTGGAACGGGCTGAAAGGACCGCGGACCTGGAAAAGGCCGCTCAATTGAGATATGGAACGCTTGTCGACCTTGAGAAGCAGTTGAAGGAGAAGGAGCAGGACCTGGCCGCCTTACAGAGTGAGCACAAGATGCTCAAGGAGGAGGTCAGCGAAGAGGACATTGCCGAGGTTATCAGCCGATGGACAGGTATCCCGGTAAGCAAGCTGCTGGAAGGTGAGATACAGAAGCTTCTCCAGATGGAAGAGCGGATACATCAACGGCTCGTCGGCCAGGATGAGGCGGTTGCGGCTGTGAGTAACGCCATACGCCGGGCCCGGGCTGGAATTCAGGACCCCAACAGGCCACTTGGCAGCTTCATCTTCCTCGGACCAACAGGTGTGGGTAAGACCGAGCTGGCCCGCTCGCTCGCCGAGTTCCTCTTCGACGATGAGCAGGCGATGATACGCCTGGATATGTCGGAGTACATGGAAAAACACACCGTATCACGCCTTGTGGGCGCCCCACCGGGCTATGTTGGTTATGACGAAGGCGGGCAGCTCACCGAAGCCGTCAGGCGAAGGCCATACTCCGTTGTTTTGTTCGACGAGATCGAAAAGGCTCACCCGGATGTTTTCAATGCCCTGTTGCAAATACTGGATGACGGTCGGCTTACCGACGGCCATGGAAGGACTGTGGATTTCAAAAACACCGTCGTTATCATGACATCCAACCTTGGCAGTGATTGGTTCAGTGAGATCGCGCCCGATAACAAGGAGGAGATACGCCGGAGAATGCTCGAAACCCTGCGTGTTCACTTCCGCCCTGAATTTTTAAATCGTGTCGACGAGATAATCATCTTCCATTCGCTGAGTCAAGAGGACCTCGCGAGGATAGTCGATATACAGATGAACACGCTTGGGAAAAGGCTTGCCGGCCGCCATATGAAGATAGAGCTCACCGATGAAGCTAAAGACCTCATCGTCGCCGAGGGTTACGATCCCAACTATGGGGCCAGGCCATTGCGTCGGACTATACAGCGCCGTATACTCGACCCGCTGGCACTACAGGTACTCGAAGGTAATTTCGCTGACGGCGATACCATAATCGTCGACGCCTCAGATGGGGAAATCGAATTTAAAAAGGCGGTGGAGGCGGAGGTGCTGGAATGACGCGCCGCCTCCACCGGCAATCTTAGGCTATCAGCTTTTGGGAGTTGCGGACATAGCGGTTGATGGACAGCCCGTTATCGGTTTTAACCTTAACAGGCTTAAGGAACCTCTTGAGGCAAGAGGCGACTCAGGGGGCCTGGGGGTGCCCCCCAGATTTAAGATTTCCCCAGGACCGGGGAATTAAAAGGGGTTGGTCAGAGTTACCTTAATGTGACCTTAATCACATACCAGGCAAATACATCAAAAATACAATTAGTCAGAACAGTATAAAGGGAGCACTACAATGGTCCACCCAAAACAACAGAAACCTCAATTAAGCACAAGAGTCGCAAAGGAAAAGCAGGCTCTCCTTACGGCTGTACCGCGCATCGATATTGAGAGAGATCAGTGCATGCAGGCCGCCTACAGGGAGACCAGCGGTCTCCCCAGAGTCATACAGCAGGGGACTTTCTTCAATAAGCTATGCTCGGAGAAAACCATATTCCTGGATGACAACCCGATAGCCGGAACACTGACCAGACACAAATACGGCTCCTATCCGTTCATGGAGATCGGCCCTCGCTGGATGAAAAGAATGGACCAGTTTCGCCTGCCTCTCGGTCTGGCTGAGGTTACCGGTGAGGAAAAGGAATGGATATCATCATCAGTCGAGTACTGGAAGGAAAGAAATATCTTCAACCGCACTAAGAATATGGTCGAGCAGTCGCTCGGCGTAGATATAGCTATTCTCCAGAAAGCCGGGGTCGGCACTGAAATCAATCCAGGTGGATTGGTGAGCGGGCAACCGGATTATGCCCTCGTACTCAACTTGGGCATTAAAGGTATACTGAATGATATCGAAAGGCGGCAGAGGAATATCGATACAGGAGATCAGGAAGGACTCAGTAAATGGAACTTCCTTGAGGGAGCACGCCTTTCACTTGAAGGGATTATCAATCTGGCGAAACGTTACGCGGATCTGGCAAGAGAGATGGCGGATAGTGAAAGCAGGCAGGAGAGAAAGAAAGAGCTGGAGACATTAGCCGAAATCTGCCAGCGGGTTCCAGCCAGTCCCGCCCGCAATTTCAGGGAGGCCATCCAGTCATCGTGGTTCACCCTCCTTGGCAACTGGTTCCAGACCCCCAATATCGCCGTGGCGGCGCCGGCCCGGTTTCCTCAATATATATATCCTTTCTATAAAAACGATATTGAACAGGGCAAAATTACGGAAGAGGCTGCTATCGAACTAATACAGTTCTATTTCCTCAGGATTCAATCGCTCGGTCAGGTTTTACCACCACTTGGATTCAAGTATTCACAGTCGCGCGTGGCCATGCAGCTAAGCATCGGAGGGCTTACCCCTGAAGGCGAAGATGCCACCAACGAAGTGGACTGGCTTGTGCTGGAGGCCAAAAGGCAACTGTCGATCCCCGAGCCGTTGATCGCGCTTCTTTACCATGATAAGCTCTCTAATGATTTTCTCCTGAAGTGCGTCGAGCTTATCGATACCGGAATCGGTCAGCCGGCATTCCATGATGCCCGCAAGCTGGTGATGAGGAATCTCTATCATCGCGAGAATATCACATTGGAAGACGCCCGCAACCAGTGCGTTATCGCCTGTGTGCAGGATGCCATACCCGGATATACCGATGGCTTCTGGGAAGGCAACTTCAACGCTGCCAAGATGCTGGAACTGGCGCTGAACAATGGTGTAGATCCCCTGACCGGCACTCAAATCGGTCCGCGGACAGGTGAAGTCGAGTCATTCCGTTCTTACCCCGATTTCTATAATGCTTTACTGGAACAAATGCGGTATTTCATTCCGATTATTCGCACCATCTCCCGAACGGCCTGGAATATCGAGCGAGATTACCCCGTCCCCTACTGCTCCGCCCTGGTACATGATTGTGTAGAGAAGGGAATGGACCTTGTCGACGGTGGCGCCAGATACTCTCTGGCCAACGGCACCAGCTTTGTCGGGGTTATTGACCTCGCCAACTCGTTAATCGCCATTAAAAAAATGGTTTTTGATGAGAATAAGGTAACAATGGACGAGATGGTAAAGGCCCTGACCGCGGATTTTAAGGGCTACGAGGATATTCAAAAAATGTGTCTGGACTGCCCGAAATATGGAAACGGCAGAGAGGAAGTTGACGTGGTAGCCAGGGATTTGTATGAATTCTTATGGAATGAACACCAGCGACTCCCTGATTTCCTCGGCCGGAACATCATGCCGGAAGCTTACTCCGTTTCTTCACACGCCGCGCTGGGCGAACTGACGGGTGCGCTTCCTAACGGCAGAAGGGCCATGGTTGCGCTTACGGATGCCAGTGTCTCAGCCCAGGCCGGCACGGATAAAAATGGACCTACCGCTCTGATTTCGTCGGCGGCGCGCGTGATCGATTCTGTTAAATACGGCAGCAACCATTTCAATTTGAAGTTCCATCCAACCGCATTGAGAGGTACTGACGGCGCGCAGAAATTCCTTTCACTGATTAAGACTTACATGGATCTGGGCGGTTATCACGCGCAGTTCAATTGTGTCGACGCCACTACTCTTAAAGAGGCACAGGCTCAGCCCGAGGAATACCGGAACCTTATAGTGAGGGTAGCAGGATTCAGCGCTTACTTCGTGCTTCTGGACAAAATTGTCCAGGATGAGATTATAGAACGTACTGAACTTCAACTGGGATAGAGAGCCACTGCTGATATCAAGTTATAATGGTAACGTCGCTGCTCGACGCTTCATCCAGCCATTGCTGAATGCTTCACGTTAGTTGACGCCTGTTCAATATCAAAAAAGCGATTGATTCGGATGCAAATGGGCGTCCTTATGGATTTTCACTTAAGTAACCTCTTACTGAAGAGGTTACTTATTTCTTGTTCACGCGTTTGGCCAGGTCACTCCCGGTAATTACAGCTACTGTACCTATTACAGCCAGGACCCAGCCGGCATGAGGCGTTACATAAAGCGTGTAATCAAGGTAGCCTGTATCCTCAACTATCATCTCG